>JAAXQD010000029.1 GCA_012974475.1 Desulfobacterales bacterium | reverse complement strand
ATACAAGATACGTTGTCTTATATGATATTTAATCATTAATTTTTGAGTTTCGCATCACCTGGCACCAGAGAAAACACGCAATCAGATGATCCGGTTTCTCATCAGATCGCTGCCCGGGTGTATGAAAGAGCGAAAGAAAGAACATCTCCATGGCATATTTCATGTGTAGGTTAAATTTCTTGGGCGATTCAAGGGATTATCTTCAGCTACCGGACACTGTTTTTTAAGGGGTGCAAAACTTGAATAATTTTTTATGTATTCAAAAAATCGGCTTTATGGCGAAAAAGGAGAAGGAAGAGATGGACAAAAAGATCATGAAACACCCGTTGATATTTTGTATTGCCATCATCACCATGGGTATGCTTATCTTTGCCAATCCCACAACAGCGACGGAGCCTGTTGAACAACAGGGCCTTGTGGACAAGGCGCGGGTTACTTTTGAAAACTTTATGGCCGATGAACAGAATTTCGGGGAGTGGTTTCGGAAAAATCTGCACGAAGCCAAAGGTCTGTTGATCATCCCGAATTTGCTCAAAGGCGGCTATATTGTGGGCGGATCAGGCGGTAGCGGCGTTCTCCTTGTCAAAGATGCAAAAACAGGCCTTTGGAGCCAACCCGCCTTTTACACCATGGGTTCCGTGACCCTTGGGCTGCAGATTGGTGGCGAGGCAGCGGAAGTGGTTATGATGGTGAGGACCCAAAAGGCGGTGGATAAGCTGCTCACATCCTCTTTCAAGCTCGGGGGTGATGCCTCTATCTCCGCTGGGCCGGTGGGTGGCGGGGCCAAATCGAATGTCATGACGGACATTATTTCCTATTCGCGATCCAAAGGAGCCTATGTCGGAGTTTCACTGGAGGGCGCTGTGATCGCGACGCGGGCCCAATGGAATCAGGCTTATTATGGGAAGGCGGTGACGCCTGTGGAGATCCTTGTTGAAAATTCTGTGAGCAGCCCTGGTTCAACCAAACTCATTGAAGCCGTGCAGAGGGCCTTCAATTAGGATCGTCTGACGTTCCTTTGGCCGATCGAAAAAGATGTAACGGTAACAAGATATTTGAAAGATGCGCCATTAAAAAGCTTTCTAAACCGATCCGTCTTGTGAGAAATTCGAGCTCACCGGATTTTTGATCCGGCGGTAATATCTGACAGAGTCTGTAGAGTAAATGCAGAGCGCTGTCCATATCAAAACAAAGGTCAATGTTTGGGCGCTTGAAATCGGTTCGTTGTACAAAAAGACACCCAAAAGGAACATACAGCTGGGTGCGATATACTGCAGGAAGCCAACGGTAGAAAGGTTCAGCCGTCTTGTACCCAAGGTAAAAAGAAGGAGCGGAAAGGCTGTGAGAAAAGCCGTTCCCATAAGAAAAAGATCCATCTTGATACTCATGTGAAATAATGCTCCGATATCTTTACTGTCCAGGAATATAAGATATGCCAGGGCGGGTCCTGAAAGGAAAAAAATTTCCAAGGAAAGGCCCACAAGAGAGCCTATCGGGGCCATCTTTCTGATCAAGCCATAAAATCCAAAGGCAAGGGCAAGAGCTATCGCTATCCACGGGAACTTTCCGTAATAAACTGTCAGATATAGTACACTGATTCCTGCCAATACCAAAGACACGGTCTGCAGCGGTCGCATCCGTTCCCCAAGAAAAATCATCCCCAACAAGACATTTACCAGGGGCGTGATAAAGTATCCGAGACTTGCCTGAAGAATGTGTTCATTGTTCACCGCCCAGATATAGATGAACCAGTTGAATGCAAGGAGAATTGTGGTGGGAATCAGAACCAAAAAGGTGCGCCGTTTTTTTACAGCCGCTATGAATGCATTTCCCTGCCTCAGGAATACAAGGATAGTCAGAAGAAAGACAAAAGACCAGATAGTTCGATGCATAATGATTTCAAGGGCGGGAATGTTGTGCAGAACCTTCCAGTAGATGGGGCTCAAACCCCAGATCAAAAATGCTGCGGATGCATACGCTACCCCGGACAGGGATTCCTGTTGTGATTTCACACTATCGACCTCTTTGGGTATTGATGATGAAATATTAGACTCATAGGGTTCCTCAGAATTCCCTCATCGCCCAAACCGACGTCATTGTATTTTTTTAAAACGCTGGGCAACATAGTCTTTAATTTTTCTTCGGATTCGGTTAAGATCCAAATGTCAAACCATGAAACGATGTTCGATTGACATGTTTCAACTCACATATCCTGTGACGCAACACCATAAAAAAGCGAAAGCACAATTGAAAAAAATCTATAACACAATTAAATAATAACTCAAGGCTTCAATCTCCTTAAGAAAATGATATGATCGGAACGTGAACTTATAAAAATTTAGGATCCCACTTTGACGTTTTAAAAAAGGGTTAAATCATGAAAATTTACCCTATTCCAATGGTTCCGGGACCGGTTAAATTGCCACAGGCCGTTTTAGACGTGTATCAAACCAATTATGGATCGGCCGATTTGGAACCCGAATTTTTGGAATTACACCATAAAACCGAATCGAATCTGCAGATGATTCTCGGCACAAAAAATCGGATCGTCATTCAATCCGGAGAGGGTATGCTGGCTTTATGGAGTGCTTTGAAGAGCTGTCTTTTTCCTGGAGATCGCGTATTGGCCGTTGCAACCGGCGTCTTTGGTGATGGAATCGGTGACATGGCGTTATCCGTTGGTGCGAATGTGAAAAAAATAAGCCTGCCCTATAATGAAACGATTTCAGATATGTCCGAAATTGAAGCGGCTATTGTTAAATTCAAGCCGAAAATGATTACCGTTGTTCATTGCGAAACACCGTCGGGGACTCTAAACCCCATCGCTGAGTTGGGACGACTGAAACACCGTTACAAAACGCCTCTTTTATATGTAGACGCAGTTTCCAGTGTGGGAGGTTCAGCAACATTGTGTGATGAGTGGCACGTCGACCTGTGCCTGGGCGGGTCCCAAAAATGCTTGTCTTCTTTGCCTGACATGGCTTTTTTATCGGTCAGCGATACGGCATGGGAAGTTATCCGTCAGATTGACTATGTTGGATACGATGCCTTGAAACCTTTTTACAACGCACCGGCAGAGCATTATTTTCCGTATACCCCCAACTGGCACGGAGTCGCGAGCCTCAATGCCGGAGCCGAACTGATATTGAATGAAGGACTGGACAACAGTTTTGCACGTCATGAAGCGGTTGCCGCCTATTGCCGTCAGAAATTAAACGAAATGGGATTGTCACTTTTCCCGGCCCCTGATGCAGAAGCGTCGCCGACGGTAACGGCCGTTAAATTGCCTGATGGTTTTACATGGCCAGAATTTGATGCAACACTTCGACAACACGGTCTTGTTGTCGGCGGGAGTTATGGGCTGCTTGCCGGCAAAGTCTTCAGACTCGGACATATGGGGACACAGGCAGATATGGACCTTGTCGAACAGGCTCTCAGTGTTATTGAAAAAGTTATCGTCTGACTGAGCGTAAACAAAATCATTGTATTGGTCGTCCTAAGAAAATAATTTTTCGAAATGGGGTGTTAATCGGGTCGTTTGAAAAAAAAATCTTGAAAGCGCGTCAATTCAGGGATCCGGAATACCCTGAAAAGTTGTCCGTAAGATTAAAAACAGGGGCCGGATCGATGTCTTTTTGCCTGTTTCTAAAAACGATAGTCTTGATCGTTAAAAAGCCTTAGGCAGGCATCGACCACCTGAGGGTCATAGAGAATGTCCCGGTTCTTTGCGATTTCTCTCAATGCGATGTCGGTGCCCAGGGACGCGCGGTAGGGCCGGTGAGATGCCATGGCTTCAACAACGTCTGCCACCGCCATGATTCTTGCTTCGAGTAAGATGTCTTCACCGGCGAGACCGTCCGGATATCCGGAACCATCAAACCGCTCATGATGCTGACGAACAATCTGGGCAATCGGCCAGGGGAAATCTACTGTTTTCAATATATTGTAGCCTACCATCGGGTGTTCTTTAATGATACCGAATTCGTGTTTGCTTATTCTGCCCGGTTTACTGAGAATTTCGCCGGGCACAGATATTTTTCCGATGTCATGGATGACGCCTGCCAAGCGGATTCCTTCCACCCGGTTTTCTGAAATATCCATTTCTGTTGCTATGGCACTGGCCAGGTTGCTGACGCGACGCTGGTGTCCGGCAGTATAAGGGTCCCTTGTCTCCACCGTAAAGGCCATGGCTTCGATGGTTCCCCCCAAAGCTTTTCTCAACTCTTTGAGGGTCTCTTCAAGGGCATTTCGGTTTGAAATCAGCTCGCTGATATCCCGGATGATACCCTGATATCCCGCTATGCTCTGATCTCTTGCTTGACGGACGGTGGAGCTGATCAGGCAGTACATCTCCGTTCCGTCTTTTTTGAGAAGCCTGGCTTCAAAATCTCTGACAGATCCTTTTTGTTCCAACTCCTTCCGAAATCTGTTATATTCATCAATATCCACAAAGATGGCTTCCGTGCCCAAGCCAAACATCTCTTCTCTTGAATACCCGAAAAGGTCCAGGGTTGATTGATTGAAATCGATCAGATCACCCTGTTGGGCACTCATATAGATTGCGTCTCTGGATTCTTCGAAAAGCGTGCGATATTTCTCTTCGCTCCGTTTCAATTCCTGGTCAGCCCGTTTACGTCCGCGTCGATTTTCCGCTTCGCGCAATTCCCGTTCAATGGCCGGATTCAGTCGCGCCATATTGTTTTTCATGATGTAATCATGTGCCCCGGCTTTCATGGCATCCACGGCAATTTCATCGGCAATGGTGCCGGACACAATGATGAACGGCATGTCCAACCCATTTTGACTGTAGATTTCCAGGGCAGAGAAAGCGCTAAAACCCGGCATGGAATAGTCGCACAGGATGAGATCCCAGTGATGGTTATTGAGAGCATCGCTCATGGTTTCGGCGGCATCGACGCGTTCGTAAGTCGGCCTGAAGTCTCCTTTCTTCAGCTGTCTGACCAGGAGAAAACAGTCGTCTTCTGAGTCATCGATGATCAATACGCGGATGGGTTTATCCATAATTAACCTTTTCCCGTTGGAGGGGATTCGTTCAAGACCAGCCAGTAAAGCCCCAGCTGTTTAATGGCTTCTGTAAATTGTGCAAAGTCCACCGGTTTACGAATATAACTGTTGGCGCCCAACCGATAGCCTTCGGATAAATCCCGTTCCTCCTTGGAGGAAGTAAGGATAACTACCGGAAGCAGTTTTGTCCGGTCGTCGCTGCGAAGACGCCTCAATACTTCCAGACCGTCTATTCTTGGAAGCTTCAAATCGAGGAGGATAACCTGAGGCATCACGCTCATGTCACGGCCTTCATGGGCTCCGGTGCCGAACAGATAATCGAGA
Source organism: Desulfobacterales bacterium (assembly GCA_012974475.1). Lineage (GTDB taxonomy): Bacteria > Desulfobacterota > Desulfobacteria > Desulfobacterales > UBA11574 > JAAXQD01. The sequence continues at coordinate 24,322 of JAAXQD010000029.1, read as the reverse complement.
GCTTCGGACCCGTCTCTTGCGATCACCACCTCGTTCATAATATTGTTTTTTTTGAGTGCGCGAATGGCCAGCAGTTCATCATCCGGGTTGTCTTCAACCAGGAGTATTATTCTTTTATTCATATGTTCCTTTCCATAATATTAAACCGCAAAATAAAAAGTAGCCCCGCGATCGACGTGTCCTTCAGCCCAGATCCGTCCTCCGTGACGGTGAATAATTCGCTGAACTGTGGCAAGGCCGATGCCGTAGCCGTGAAAATCAGAATCCTTATGCAAGCGCTGAAATGCACCAAACAGTTTGTTGGCATAGGCCATATCAAATCCGGCGCCATTGTCGCGGACACAGTAGACGAGCTCATCATCCTGGACAACCGTATCAAATATGATCCACGGTTTATCTCGCTTGGATGTAAACTTCCATGCATTCCCAAGCAGATTTTCCAGCACAACTTCAATCAGATTGGAATCGCAATCCGCGGTTACACGATGACCGATAACGATATCTACGTGACGATCCGAATCACTTTCCTGGAGCTTTTCCACAATTTTCTGAGCGATCTCGCTCAAATTCACTTCTTGTTTCTTTAGCTCCCGACGTGAAATCCTTGACAGGGAAAGCAGATCGTCAATGATCTGTCCCATGCGTTGGCTTGCTGAACGCACCCGCCGGAGATAATCTTGGCCTTCGGCGTCCAGTTCGTCCTTATATTCATCAAGCAAAGCCATACTGAAGCCGTCGATGCTGCGCAGGGGCGCCCGAAGATCGTGTGAAACCGAATATGAGAACGACTCCAACTCCTTGTTGGTGGCTTCAAGCTGCGCCGTCCGCTTCTTTACGCGCTGCTCAAGCTCCTCATTGAGGGCCCGGAACTTTTCTTCTGCACGTATCCGCTCGCTGACATTTTCGCAAATGATATATTCCTTTTCGTCATTAACGATCACCTGCCTGAAAATAATATTCTGTATACTTCCATCCTTGGCGGTAACGTTAAATGGCCGGGGCTCTGTTTTGGAGTTGGCAGCTTTTTGTATGTCTTCTTTCCAATGGGTGATGAATTCTCTCCGCTCGAAAATATTCGGGAAAATCTTGCCATACCAATCTTGGACGGTGGGGATGTCATCCAGTTTGTACCCAAAACTTTCGATAAATTCAGGGTTGATGTAGTCCACCCGCCCAGAAGTATTGACGACGGTAATGGGATACGGGGAAAGCTCTACCATTCTTGTTAAAAGCTGTTCAGTTTCGGAATATTTATTTATATACCTGGACGACAGCAGCACACCCGTCAAAAGGGCGATAAAAAAAGATAGCCGTTCGAACAGCGCATACGGGGGGACGTTAAACACCAGCAGATCGAGAAGACTGTCCGATCCTTTTGCAGCCATTGAATTCGGAAGATCCTGGAATATTAAACTAAAGGCACCATCAACCACCCAGAAAACACAGCCGATTAAAATAGCGGCGCCCAGAAGATAGTTCGAACTTTTCTGTTCGACAATTTCATGTCGCCGCAACACTTTTCTAAGGGGACCGAAAAGTATCAGAACGTTCGATAACAATAAAACGAGATAACCGTTACACGCAGCTCCTAAAGCGTTATAATTTAAATACTGCAGGGAAACCGATGTTTGGGTGATCTCCGGAGCCCAGGGTGGGGGGTTGAGCTGAAAAATCCATCTATAAACCGTATACAAGATTAGGGTGTTAAATAAACGAAATGGAAGTTCGACTGCGTAGCGATGCCATATTTTTTTTCCGGTTTTTCTGAATTTTTCGGCACTCCATCCATGCCACACGATCCATAATGCGAACAGGACATACGTAACAACGGATTCCCAACCACCTTTTATCCACACGACCTGAGCGCCCATGCCGAAAATGGCGGAGACCAAACCGTATCGCCACCCCCATTCAAGGGATATGATCAGCGGGAATACCAACCCGGCTATGAGTTTAAATTCATAGGGTGGAAGTAAAAAAACAAAAGGATGCAGACTCAGCCAAAACCCTATAACACCGGAAATAATAGAGATGAAAATTTTTAATGATATCTCTTTGGCAATATTCGGGTCCTGCCCCATGGTTGTGTTGCGATCATCTGAATTCATAGCAGTCTTAATCCGTTATCGATATTTTTTGCCAGATTTCCACATCAGGTGTCAGGGCCACCTGAACGGATGTCAGGTCTTTTTTCAGTTCGCTAAATTTGATGGTTTCGTACAGAAAATTAGGAATAGAAACTTTTCATAAGGGTGTTTGTGTTCAGTGATTGGCGGCCTAACACGCTGGCAAATCAGCCTGTATTTCAAAAAAACATAAAATGTCAAAACCAAACACCCGAAAGATTCGAATTTTTACGAATGCATCAAAAATTAGATAAAGCGTCAGTCCTTTCCATCTTTATGCAAAAATTGGGCCTAGTGCTGCAATTTAATGTTAAATATAAATATATTAATAGCATATATAAAATCAAAAAACACTTCCCGATAATTTTTGACCCAAAAAAACCCAATAGATGACAAAAATTGTCATCTCATATCGGATGGCCTGTGTGCGGGTTGTCCGTCTTTTTATTGGACCCAATTGGAACGAAACTGTTGATTTTAAGGTGTCGATTGGATATAAAAAAGCCTCCACCGAAATGGAAGAAGACTATTTAATGGGGATCAGTGGAGGCTTTGAGTAAGGAAAACTGGTGACAGCACTCCTTCAACTCGAGAAAACGAATATCAGTAAACCCCTTGGGGGTCAATCAAAAACCTGTGTGGTATTATACCCAAATTGAGCGAAAATTTTCGTGGGGTGTTACGGGCGAAACGCTCTATTATGCAATGTGAGGGCAAATATGATATTAAAAAAAATTTTTTTAAAACTTTTTTTCTGGATCACCATCATCCAACCGTTGGTCTTTCCTGCTTTTTCCGCAGCCCAGGAGCCTGTTGAAATTTTTACCCTCGAACAGACCATCGACAGTGCAATCAAGGTCAATCTCGGGCTAAAATCATCTAAAGAAGAAACAGCGGCGGCCGTAGCTTTAAAAAAAGCCCAACGGACCCGGTTTTTTCCCACCTTCAGCGCATCCTATAAATACGATCGGATGGACGCAAGTGCATCTGTCGGGGGCATCGAACTGGTTCCGGAAGAGGAATACGCTTTTGTCACTTCATTCAGTCAACCGATATTTACCGGTTTTTCTTTGCTAAGACAGTATGATATCGCTGAGCTGGGCCTTGATACCGCGAAAGTTAAGGAACAGCTTAGACGTCAGGATATTATTCTGGACGCAAAAAATGCGTACTTTCAGCTGTTGCAGACTCAAAAGCTCTACAACATCGCCAAACAGACCGTCGTACAGATCAGTTCTCAAAAAGAAGTGGCCGACAATTTTTATCAGGTCGGTATGAGCCCGTTGAACGATCTTCTTCAGGCTCAGGTTGAACTGGCCAATGCTAAACAGGAGCTCATTGTCGCAAAAAATAACATGGACAATGCCGAATCGAATTTTAATACGCTGCTTCGCAGACCGATTGATACCTCTGTAAATATCAAAGATATTCTCGACTACGCTGCTTTTGAAGAAACACTAGATTATTGTTTTTCCGAAGCTGAAGAAAAACGACTGGAAATAAAAATTGTCGATCTGGAAATTGAAATGGCAGGAAAGACATTACAACTGGCAAAAAAAGACTATTATCCATCCATCGATCTAAAAGGGAGTTATTTCAGATACGGAACGGAATGGGATGTAAATGGTGGCTCGGGTATATATGATCCAAGTGGTTGGAGTATAGCAGCGATGGCAAAGTGGAATTTTTGGGAATGGGGTCGAACATCGTATGGCGTAAAAGAAAAGCGCTCGCGGCTGTCTCAGGCAGAGCTTCGAAAAAAGCAGATTGTGGATAATATTCGCTTGGAGGTAAAGAATGCATACTTGAGAACCCAGCAAGCGGAACAGGCGATTATAACGATTGAAAAAGCCATTGAACAGGCTAAAGAAAACTACAGGATCAACCAGGAACGATATAAAGAGCAAGTGGCCACACAAACCGATGTGCTTATTGCCCAGACGCTTCTCACTAGAACGATGACCAATTATTACAATGCATTGTACGCATTTAAAATTTCGAAGGCGACGCTCTATCGAGCAATGGGTCAGGAAGTTGTTGAATGATGGAGGTTCAGAATAAAAGCTCAATAATTCGGATGTTCCATGTTCACAAGAATTACGGTGCCAATAAAGCGCTCGTCGATGTCACCCTTGATATTTCAAAGAACGAATTCCTCTTTATCAGCGGACCGAGCGGGGCCGGTAAAACGACCCTTCTAAAGCTTTTGTATCTCGGAGAAACAGTATCCGAAGGCCAGGTATTGATTGAAGGGATGAATTTGTCTAGAATTTCTCACCAGAGAATACCGTTTCTCAGAAGAAAATTCGGAATAATATTCCAGGATTACAAGTTGATAGCAACAAAGACCGTGTTTGAAAATGTGGCCCTGGTTCTTGAAGTCATGGGTAAAAAACGGCGCTTTATCGAAAAAAAGGTAAAAAGTGTCCTGAGAACCGTCGGAATGGAGAATAACCTCCATTCTCTCCCTCCGAGCCTGTCGGGCGGTGAACAACAAAGAGTGGCGGTGGCCAGGGCTGTGGTCGGAGATCCAAAGATCATCCTTGCAGATGAACCCACCGGCAATCTGGACGAAGATTCTGCGGATATCATTTTTGAGCTTCTCAAAAGATTCCATTCTCGGGGTGCTACGATCGTTATTGCAACCCACGATAAGGAGCTTATCCGAAAAACAGGCGGGCGGGCCATCCATCTAAAGCAAGGTCGCTTGCAAACAACATCAACCGCAACAGTTTAGGGCTTTTAAACGTCTTCTAATGATAATTTATTCCAAACGGGCCATAAAGGATATTCTCAATCACAGATTTCTCAGTGTTACCACCATCATTACCATGGCCGTTTCCGTCCTCATTGTCGGCGCCGTTGCCCTTTTTCTTGTGAACGCCAATGATATCATGAACGCCTGGAAAAAGGGTATCAGGGTTATGGCCTATCTTAAACCGGATATCCCTGAGATAAAGATTGGGGAGTTGGAACGTAGAATTCAGGGTATGGACGGTATCCGGGATGTTCGATTTATCTCAAAAAATGAAGCTCTCCAGCGGCTAAAAAGCCAGATGAAACGGCAGCCGTCACTGCTGGAAAACCTGAAAGAAAACCCCCTCCCGGATGCATTTGAAATCCGGCTTGCAGAATCTTTTCAAAACCGGGATCGGGTTGAAATGCTGGCTGAACGGTTGAATTCGCTTGTCCAGGTGGAGGACGTCGAGTATGGCCAGATATGGCTCGGACGCTTTATGAGTATTATCAATCTATTCAGATTAACAGGATATGCAATGGGGGGCCTCTTCTTTTTAGCGGCTGTTTTTATTGTCGCCAATACCATTCGTCTGGTTCTCTATTCAAGGCGCGAAGAGGTTGAGATCATGCGGCTGGTCGGCGCGACCGACGGATTCATCAAAGCCCCTTTCTACATAGAAGGTCTTATCCAGGGGGCACTGGGCGGAATGATCGGCCTGACGGTGTTATTTGTTATTTTTATACTCGTATCATTAAATGTAGAGCAGGGTTTAACTGCAGGCCTGTTTACCATTAGATTTCTTTCACCGGGAGCTTTCTGTGGGATATTGGTTTGCAGCATGTTTGTGGGGTGGATAGGGTGTTATCTTTCTTTGAAACAATTCTTAAGGTAATCCTATATACTGCAGTCGGGATTATTCTGGCGCTGCAGTTTTCCGACGTTTATGGCGCCCAATCCGATGAAATTGGAATTGTTGTCGTGAACAAGCTTAATTTTCGGCGTGAGCCGGGGATAAAGACACCGCCGTTAACCTATATTAAAAGAGGAGCAAAAGTCAAAATTATAGAACATCACGATGGATGGCTTAAAATCGTGTATAAAGATCAAGTGGGTTATATCCGAAATTTAAAGAATTATGTGCGAATCATATCTGCGGGCAATAGAGGGAAAGAGAGAATCAAGGAAAATTACACGGGCGATTTTGAAAGTTACGAGAATGAAGCGGAGCGTATCCATCGGAAGATAGAAAAGGAAAAGGCTGAAGTGCTTGAGTCTGCCCGAAAGGAAGCCTCCATTGTCAACAGTTTAAACGATATCGATCTGGCCATCGACAAAGCCAGAAAAAATGTCTCGTCCCTTAAGGGTGAACTTGCCGAACTTGAAAAAGAAATAGCCAAGATTCAAATTACATTCAACGACCTTAAAAAAAGAATTAAAACCAGTGAAGATTATGCATCCGAACGCTTGGTGGCTCTGTATAAGCTGAACTGGCTGGGAAGAATATATGTTTTGGCCTCGGCGCAATCCATGTATGATCTTTTTCAACGGAAAAAGGCGATGGAACAGATTCTGGCTTATGACGAAAATATCTGGCTTAACCTTCTGGACAGCAAGATCAGACTGCAAAAACTGCTAAATCGTCTGGAAACTCAAAAAACGGAAAAACTCTCCGTTCAAACAGCTTTGAGAAAACAGATTTCGATGCGGTCTCGTGAAAGATCAAAACGTTCAAAACTCCTTGATGATATACGCAAAAAAAGATCTTTAAAACTGGCGGCTCTTGAATCCTTAAAAGAAGCGGCGGCCGATCTGGATCAGGCCATAAAATCTTTGAATTCGGAATCTGGTCTGACCGGCCCCAAAAGAGATATTTCATCAAAAGGCTTTTCCTCTTTAAAAGGATTGCTAAATATGCCGGCAAAAGGTAAAATAGTATCGTTTTTCGGTCCACATAAAAACAACGAGTTCAAAACGGTCAATTTCCAAAGCGGTATTGAGATAAAAGCGGATATGGGTGAGCCCATCCGAGCCGTTTATGATGGGCAGATTCTTTATGCCGGCTGGTTTAAGGGATACGGAAATATGATTATCATCGACCATAAAAATAATTACTACACGGTCTATGCCCATGCCCAAGACATTTTTGCATCAAAAGGAGATACGGTGGAAATGGGGGAAGTGCTTGCAACGGTTGGAGACTCGGGGTCGTTGATCGGTCCGAGTTTGCATTTTGAAGTGCGCCACCACGGGAAACCCATAGACCCGCTGAAATGGATTAAAAAAAGTTAGCCTGTATTTTTCAATCGGCTGAACGGACAGCGTTATGGGCCATTCGGGTTAAAAGGAGAAACTACATGACTGTCAAAAAAAAGCAATCTGTTAAACTATGCCTGGTGGTGTTCATCGCTGTGGTCTTTTGGATCGTGGGATCCGGTTTTTACCGGAATCTTTCTGCCAAAGGATCCGAGACATATAAAGGTCTAAAATTATTTTCCGATGTGATCGAACTGGTTGAAAAAAACTATGTGGATCCGGTCGATTCAAAAGAATTGATCGATAAGGCGATTGAGGGAATGGTCCACAGCCTCGATCCTCATTCCGCATTATTGACCCCTGACGACTTTAAAGAGTTGAAAGTCGAAACCCAGGGCGAGTTTATGGGAATCGGCGTCAGCATCACCATGCGAAAGGGTTTTGTCACTGTGATTTCACCCATTGTCGGCACACCAGCCTATAAATCTGGAATCAAAGCCGGCGATAGAATTGTTAAGGTTGATGGTAAATTGACAACGGACTTGCGGCAGGCTGTTAAAATGATACGGGGACCCAAAGGGACTAAAGTGGTGGTTACCATCGTTCGAAAAGAGAGCAAAGAACCGATAAATTTCGATTTAATTCGAGATGTCATTCCCGTTGAAAGTGTTAAATCGGTACTTTTAAAACCCGGATATGGATATGTATGGGTCACCAACTTCAGGGATAATACCACCGAAGATCTTGTTGCGGCGTTAGAAAAATACGAATCAGCGAACGTCCAGTTAAAAGGTCTGATCCTCGATCTTCGTGACGATCCGGGCGGACTTCTCAACCAAGCAATTAAGGTTTCAGACCTTTTTATAGAAAAAGGGAAGATACTTTCCGTTAAAGGGCGTCTGAAGAAAAATGACCAGGTTTTCGAAGCAACGCCAAACCAAGTAAAACGGGATTATCCTATTGTTGCTTTGATTAACGGCGGGAGTGCCAGTGCATCGGAAATTGTTGCCGGTGCGCTCCAGGATCAAAAGCGTGCCCTGATATTGGGAACAACCTCCTTTGGGAAAGGTTCGGTCCAATCGGTGGAAACCCTGAGAGACGGTTACGGCCTTAAATTGACCATTGCCAGGTATTACACACCCAGCGGACGCTCGATTCAGGCAAAAGGTATTGAACCGGACATCATCGTAAGAAGAAGGTTTATCGACAAGGAAGAAATGGATTATATTGATGAGGGGTTCATAAAGGAAAAAGATCTTCAAAATCATCTCGAAGCCGTGCCCGAAAAAAGCCAAAAAGAACCACCAGAAGCCGATGAGAAAAAAGAACGGCATCAGAAACGGGAAATCGAAAGAACCAAATTTATGTATGGAGAGCTTACCCCCGAACAATTGCAGACAGATAACCAGGTGATGCGTGCGCTCGATATTCTTTTGAGCTATGAAATCTTCAAGGATGTCAATAAATAAGGCATGGCTAAAAAAAAAGCACGAGGGCCAAAGAAACCGAGAAAAAAACGGGGTAAGAACAGCATCCGAAAAACCTTTTTGATCAAGGCGTTTTCCGGGCTTGGCGTTCTGATACTTCTTGTTGTGGCTGCCGGCGTTTTGGCGCATCATTTGATATCGCGCAAATATCCCATCGCGCCGGTGACAAAACCCCATGTAACAAAAACGCCCAGGTTTGAAGTCTATCCAAAACACGAAATACTGCCTCGCAAACCTGTGCCGAGACCCATAATTCCGATACCGAAAAAATTGCCCAAGATTGCCATTATTATCGATGACATCGGCTATGATAAACATATGGCGGAGAAATTCCTCGGGCTTGACACGGTGTTAACCTTTTCCATACTTCCTTACAGCCCGTATCAGAAGAGCATTGCCAGGGCCGCCCGTTCCAAGGGGTTCGATGTGATGCTGCATTTGCCGATGGAACCCCACGAATATCCCTCGATCAACCCAGGACCCGGCGCTCTTTTTACTTCAATGTCGCCGGATCAACTGATCAGGCAGCTCGAAAAGGATTTGGACGCCGTTCCTTTTATTCAGGGCGTAAACAATCACATGGGGTCGAAAATGACGACGGTCTCAAGCCAGCTGCATCAAATTTTTTCGGTGTTAAAAAAAAGAAACCTCTTTTTTATCGACAGTCGCACCACCGCCGATACACTGTGCAAACCCTCGGCTCATTTGTTTCAGATACCGTTTGCGGAAAAAGATGTGTTTATCGATCATATACAGGCCCCTGATTTTATCCGCAGAAAGTTATACCTCCTGGTACAGATAGCCCACAGCCACGGCATGGCCGTGGGCATCGCACATCCGCATGCCGTGACCTATGAGGTGCTTCGTGACGTACTCCCTGAGTTGAAAAAAAAGGCGATTTTGGTCAAAGCTTCTGAAATAGTAAAAACAGCCAGTTAGTGTTCATCCATGTAAAATTGACACCTATTTTTGTTTGACAGGATATCCTGCGCATTGTATTTTTTGATTATCCCTTGGGGATGCTTCGTGCGGGTTTTAAACTGCAACAGCGATCGCAGTTCCCGCAAGCGTATCGAAGATCCCGTTAAGCGGGGTTGGAGCGCAGCGGAAATCCCGTCTAAAGGACGGTAGCTGCGGGGAGCTTCAATTTTTGACCGTCAAAACAAATTTTTCGGTCACGCACTAACCCATAACGGGTTCCGCCATGAAGCAAAATATCAATCCGTTTTTGATGATTTTTCTCATGTTCTGTCTGGCATGTCTCACTCCGGTTGAAACTGCGAATGCCGATATTATTCGGGAACCGGTATATGCCGGAAGTTTTTATCCTGCCACACGTTCTGAGTTGAAAGCGTCCATTGAACAGCTTGTGAGCCAGGTTAAACCGGTCCATGTAAATCAACCCCCTCATACATCGCTCAAGGCGATTATTATCCCACATGCCGGTTATATTTATGCCGGGTTGACAGCTGCACATGTTTCCCGGGTGTTGAAGGAAAATAGATTCAGCCGGGTCATCGTTATGGGCTCGGATCATCGCATCGGCTTTCAGGGCTGTGCCATCAGCGATGTGAGCGCCTATGAAACTCCGCTCGGATCGATCCGGATCCATGGCGATGCCGTCCGGATGCGTCGGGATAAAAACTTGTTTCAAGCCGTTCCCCTATCCGACCGGCTCGAGCACTCCGTTGAAGTGGTTCTTCCATATCTTCAATATTTTCTCATAGGATTCGAGCTCATACCCATCGTGACCGGGCAGGGCCCGGATCTTGACAAAAGGGTGTCAGCCGCTATTGATCCTTTGCTCGATCAAAACACCCTTCTGGTGGCCAGTTCCGATTTGTCCCACTATCTGTCGTATAAAGATGCCGTTGTCAGAGATCGGGAAACCATCGAGATAATATTGAATCTGGAAGCCGATAAACTGATATTTCGTGAGAATGCAGCCTGCGGCAAAATACCGATTCTAATTTTAATAAACATGGCCCGCCGATACGGCTGGAAACCGGTTCTCCTCCATTATTCCAACAGCGGTGACACAGCCGGGGATCGTTCAAGGGTCGTCGGCTATGGGGCCATAGCCTTTTATGGAGGTCCATCTATGCAACACAAGATTCATACCCCTCAATCTTTTGATGAGCACCAGGGGCAGACACTGGTGCGGCTGGCCAGGCAGACCATCGCAGAAAAGCTTGGGAAATCTTCCATCAAAGCAGATCCTGAAGATCTAAAAGAGACCGCTTTTCAGGCCCGCAGGGGCACCTTTGTAACACTGACGATTGACAAACAGCTGCGCGGTTGTATCGGAAATCTGGACCCCAGTGAATCGATCTTGGCCGGGATCAAACGCAATGCCATTAATGCCGCTTTCCATGATCCCCGTTTCCCGCCTTTAAAAGCCGCTGAACTCGACCGGGTGGACATCGAGGTCAGCATCCTTACCGAGCCGTATCCCCTGGAATACCTTGGCAGCAAAGATTTGCTTGCCAAGCTGCGTGTTAATGTGGATGGCGTTATACTTCGGAAGGGAACGGCCAGTGCCACTTTTTTGCCACAGGTCTGGAAGCAATTGCCCCGACCTGAAGAGTTTCTTTCCCATCTTTGCATGAAAGCCGGTCTGTCCGCCGATACCTGGAGAAAAAGCCATCCTGAAATTTTGATCTATCAGGTTCAATATTTTGAAGCGGCGAAATGAACGTTCCATAACACGGGTGGTCATCGCCACGGGCATTTCTTCCGTGGTAACCCAGCTATTGATCATTCGTGAATTCTTAGCCCAATTTCAAGGGAACGAGTTCGTCATTGCCCTGATTCTCTTCAACTGGCTGATCTTAGGTGGCATCGGCACCCTGTTGGCCCGCTGGATCACCCAGCGTTTCTGGGGGGCCACTGTTAACCGGCTGGGAGGCCTCTCTCTGGTTTTGGCTGGACTCTCCGTCGTGCAAATTATAGCCGTTCGCGGTCTTCGGGATGTTCTTTTCATTCACGGCAGTTCGGTGGGATTCTATCCCACTCTGGCCTACACGTTCTTGACCATTGCACCCTATTGCCTTGTGCTCGGCTTTGTTCTCCCTTACAGCCTTTTTGCCATCCGGACGGAGAACCCGGATTATCCCGGAACACGCATCTATATAATTGACAATCTGGGAGATGTGTCGGGCGGCGCCCTATTTTCCTTTGTCCTTGTTTTTCTGGTTACCCCATTAAAGGCCGTATTTTTGGCAAACCTGCCGTTGCTGGCGGCAACCTATCTCCTTTTTACCCCTTCCGATCGATATCATCCTGTTGTTTTGCTTGGGACCGGGCTGACGTTTGCCATACTGGTTGCCGGCCTTTTACTGGAACCCTCATCTCTGGCACCGTCTGAGGGGAAACTGGTTTATTACAGCGAGTCTCGTTACGGCCGGATCGAGGTGCACCAAGACCAGGAGCAGTTTACGCTCTTTGTGAACGGCAACCCGCTGTATGGCAATCAGAATCTGAGCATGGCTGAAGAAGCCATCCATTATCCTTTGGCGCAATTGGCCCGCACACGGAATATTCTTTTGATTTCTGCAGAAGGCGGTATGTTGGCCGAACTCGAAAAGTACCGGCCGGAATCGGTGGATTATGTGGAACTCGATCCACGGTTGGCAGATGTTCAATTCAGGTTCGGCCTGATAAAAAGGATTTCCGGTCTGAAGGTTGTCCATCAAGACGGCCGGGCCTATCTTTCGGATTCGAATAATACCTACGATGCAATCATCGTCAGTCTGGGCGAGCCGGACACCTTTCAAATCAACCGGTTTTTTACAGACCGATTTTTTGCGCTGGCGAAACGTCATCTGACCCCGGAAGGTGTGTTGAGTTTTTCCATGAAGGGGTTTGATAACTATCTGGCTGAACCCCAGCGACAGAAACTTTCTTCACTTTATAACACCGTCAGCGACTATTTCGATCGTGTCCTGTTACTCCCCGGGCAGAAAATATTTTTTCTGTGCAGCGCTCAACCCTTTAATATCGATATTCCGCTCCTGTTGGATCAAAAAAATATCCGGACGCGCTACATTAAAGGGTATTATTATGGCAACCTGACCCGTGAAAGAATTGATCGGCTGAACCATCTCATGGATCGAAAGACTCCCAAAAATTCGGACTATTCCCCCCAGTTGATGCGTCTGATATTTCAGCAGTGGTTTGCAAAGTTTTCCGCTTCACCCACAGGGTTCATGGCTGTCTTGAGCGTATTGTGTCTGTTCTACCTAATTCGCATCAGTGCTGAAGAGTTCGTTCTCTTTTCAACGGGCTGGACGGTTATGGGAAGTGAGATTCTCGTAATATTTGCCTTCCAAATTTTTTTCGGTTATATTTACTTGCAGATCGGCCTGATCGTCACCGTTTTCCTGGCCGGCCTTTTGCCGGGAGCCTGGTTCGGCGAAAGAATGCGTTCAAGGAGCAAAACAACCCTGGCGTTTGCCGATGGACTGATCATTGTCCTCATGGGCACACTCATCGTTGTTCTGAAACAGATCGGCTATGATTTGCCGGTGACTTTTTTTCTTGTTTTCGGTTTTTTGATTTCCCTGATCTGCGGGTTTCAATTCCCGGTGGCCCTCTGGTTGCGGGGCGGCGACGCCCCGGCGGCGACGCGGGCCTTCTCCGCCGATTTGATCGGGGCCGCCTGTGGAGCCCTGGTCACGAATGTCGTATTGATCCCCTATTGCGGGATCATCTGGGCTATAGCCGGATTGATGGGGCTAAAACTTTGCAGTTTAATCGTTATTTTTGCGAGTTATGAAGAAAGTTAGCCGACGTCATTTTCTTTATTGCAGTGCCGGACTTTTTTGTAGCGTCCTGCACGCCGATGCCTTTTGGCCTTTTTCAGTAAAAACAGGTGCGGCAGCGGGTCCGGCCGATATTCGGGGTCATGTATATAAAGGAGATGCACCCGAAGAATTGTGGAAGTGGTCCCATGAAGGATTTCTTTATACGAAACTGGACAACAAAGTGGTCATGTGCGGTATCTGTCCCAACAGATGTCTTCTATCGCCGGGTGATCGCAGCGTCTGCCGTTCCAAGGTCAATATGGACGGCGTCCTTTACAGTCTGACATACGGCAATCCTTGCAGCGTGAATGTGGATCCCATTGAAAAAAAACCCCTGTTTCATTTCAAACCCCGATCAAAAGCCTTTTCCATCGCCACCACCGGCTGCAATTTCCGCTGTTTGAATTGCCAGAACTGGGAAATCTCCCAAGCCAAACCCCATGAAGTCCGGCATCACGAACTTTTCCCGGCCGATGTGATTCAAGGGGCACAGCGTACCGGATGCGCGTCCATTGCCTATACATATTCCGAAGCCGTCACTTTTTTTGAATATATGATCGATACCGCTCGTCTGGCCAGGGACGAGGGGATCGCTAATTTATGGATTTCCAACGGTTATATCAATCCAAAACCTCTGGTGGAGCTGTGCAGCGTTCTGGACGCCGCCAATATCAATCTCAAGACATTCAGCGACGCCATCTACCGGAAATTGAACGGCGGCCGTCTGCAGCCGGTATTAAATACTTTCAAAACATTGCATGAACAAAAGATTCATTTTGAGATGACGAATCTGGTGGTGCCCGGGTATGCCGATGATGCCGAGATGGTCAAACAGATGTGCCAATGGATTCTAACGACCCTCGGGCCCGATTATCCTATGCACTTTTTAAGGTTCTTTCCCCAATACAAACTCGACCGCCTGCCGGCCACGCCTCTTTCAACCCTCATTCGGTTTCGCAAGCTGGCCATGGCCGAAGGAATCCATTATGTCTATGTGGGCAACGCCTCATATCCCGAGGGAAACAACACGTATTGCCACAATTGCAAGAAACTGCTCATTGAACGGATCGGATATTTCATTCGAACTTATGACCTGAACGAAAATCGATGCAAATATTGCAGGACCGTTATTCCCGGGCGATGGACATAATCCGAATTTCTCAAAACCCTGATTCGTCCGTTTCCCGGGTTATCCGGAGTTCGCGGTCGCCCAACAGCTTCACCCGTGATGCCTTGTAACTGAACGAATCAAACGCCACGAGGCATCCGGGTTGCTCCGAATAAACCAATGAAGACCATTAAACAGAAGGGAAAAAGACAATCAATTCTATTGGATGGGGTATCCAGGTGGGTCACCAGAGGATTAAAAATTTCTTGCCGTTCCTCAACTCCCCCCGAATCTTCTCCATATGTCGGAGTGCTGCAGCCTCTCTTTCTAAATCTGCAGGCTTTATTTCGAGTTTATCGGTTATGGTCGCCGGTTCAGCCCCACCGGTCTCTTTTAATATCATCAATATTTTCTTCTGAGTTTCATTGAGTTGGAGGGCTCCTCCCTTGGATTTTGCTAAAGACCGGGCACTGTGAACGGCCCATGGATCGCACGTTCGGGCCGGTGACAGTGCATCCATATAACAGTCTTCACATAAATTCTGGCCAAAGTGCTCCCGTTCTTCCCCGGACTTCATTGTCTCTGAACATCGGTCACAGATCATTGGTTTTCCTCCGGAAATTAGTTCAACTCCTCTTTGAAAATGTTTGGCTTTTGGGGCTGAAATCGACTTTTCTGTTTTGCTTTCCATATAGGATTATAGAGAAAAGACCGTGTTGTGTCAATTTTAACGGAACTTTATGGGTTTGAATTGCAAGGCTTTACAACCATCAAGTGTTATGCCATAATTCCGTTCCGAATTATCGATACAAATCTTAACAACAAAGATCTTTCCTTTAACTGGAGGCGTCTTCATGGATGGTTTTTATGGAAGGTTTTTGAAAATCAATCTCACGGACAATCACTTCGATGTGGTGACCTTGACTGAAGAGATTCTTTTGAAATATCTTGGCGGGAAGGGCCTGGCTTCTTACCTCCTTTATTCCATAAATCCTCCAGGTGTCGATCCTCTGTCACCGGATAATTGCCTGATTTTTGCAACCGGGCCCATCACCAACAGCCGGATATGGGGTTCAAGCCGGTATGGCGTCTTTGCCAAATCCCCCCAGACTGGTTTTTTTTCTGAATCGTATG
Source organism: Desulfobacterales bacterium (assembly GCA_012974475.1). Classification (GTDB taxonomy): domain Bacteria; phylum Desulfobacterota; class Desulfobacteria; order Desulfobacterales; family UBA11574; genus JAAXQD01. The sequence goes on along the minus strand of JAAXQD010000029.1, from coordinate 8,669 downwards.
CCGGCGGAAAAGTACCGGAAGCTGTCGATTCAACAGGGTATGATGCCATTGTAATTGTCGGAAAAAGTCGGCGCCCGACGGTTGTTGTCATACAACCTGATGGTGTGGAATTCAATGATGCTTCAGATATTTGGGGGATGGATACGTATCAAACCGAAGATACCGTGAATCAAAAATTCGGCGGTGTCGGCGGCGGGACAACAAAGTCCGGTGCCGTTGTCATCGGTCCGGCAGGAGAGAACCTTGTTCGATTTGCCGTTATCGAAAACGATTACTGGCGATCGGCCGGAAGGACCGGGGTCGGTACCGTCATGGGATCAAAGAATCTCAAGGCCATCGTATTCAAGGGCGATAGAAAGCGTCCGCTTTTCCAGAAGGAAAATGTGCGGGAGTTTTCAAAAGCGATTGCCAAAGAATCGAAAAACAACCCTATTGTTCAGGCTTACAGGACCATGGGTACCCCCATGATGGTGAAAACCATCAATCAAGCCATGGCGTTTCCCACAAAATATTGGTCTGAAAGCTTTTTTGATCGATGGGAAAATATCGGTTCAGAAGCCTTGCACAATCAGTGCCGTGTTCAGCCGCGTGCCTGCTCGAAATGCTTTATCGCATGTGGACGGATGACCACTGTGTTAAACGGTCGTCATGCCGGTCTCAAGATTGAAGGACCGGAATACGAGACGATATTTGCTTTTGGCGGTCTTTGCATGATCGACAGTATCGAAGAGATCGCTTATTTGAACGATATTTGTGACCGTCTCGGTATGGATACAATATCCGCGGGGAATCTGTGTGGATTTGCCATTGAGGCTGCCAAACGGAAGAAAATAGATCTTCGTATCGATTATGGAGATGTCGATGGCATAGCCGCTTTGCTCAAACAAATTGCAGCAAGGCAGGGCACCGGAGACATCCTGGCCCGAGGGATTGGATATGCAGCAAAAGCCTGGAACCTTGAAAACATTGCGGTTCACGTTAAAGGCCTTGAGCCGCCGGGTTATGATCCCAGAGTACTCAAAGGCAGCGGGCTTGCTTTTGCCGTTGCAGACCGGGGCGCATGTCATTTAAGGGCGACGTTTCATAATCCTGAATTGAAAGGGATGATCGATCCTGAGATCATCCAAGGAAAAGCCGAGCTTCTGGTGGATTTTGAAGATCGCCTGACGCTGATGGACACCTTTATTCTATGCCGATTTTACAGAGATATATATCCCTGGGAACGGTTGGGACAGATCATCCAAATAACCACCGGTTTGAAGCAGAATAAAGCCCAATTACAGAAAAAAGCTTCTGAAATATCTACGCTGATTCGCTGTTTTAACATACGGGAAGGGCTTAAGCCCGAAGATGATTCACTTCCGAAACGGTTTCACGAAGACATCCTCAAAACAGGGCACGTCATTACCGAAACGGAGCTTGGGGTGATGCTGAAGGAATACTACCATCATAGAGATTGGGATGAAAGGGGACGTCCTGAAAAGAGACCGGACATCCCTTATTCCGAACCGATATCGCGAAATTCCCTATGATGGATTTTTCTTTTATATGTTGCAAAAGCATCTCCAGTGATTATTGTTGAATTTAGCGCAATTTTTTTTGAAAGTAATATTGAGGAATTCCTAAAAATAACAACGCATTTTGTGATCGCTTATAAAATTTTGGAGGACAATCCATGGCTTTTGAAACCAAGGAACAAGTATTAGAAAAAATCCTTTCCCAGGACAAAACCCTGTGCCCCCACTGCGGGGTAGAAATGAGTCTATGGGAGGTCCCGCCGTTTAACTTCAGCGACGGTCTCGGATGGGGAACCCCTTACCTGTTTGTATGTTTTAATGATGAGTGTCAGCTGTATGTCAACGGATGGGCAAACATTGAAGAAAATTATGCCCATAATGCTTCCTGCCGGTGTATGAACTATCCGGGAACACAGCAGTTTGAATTCATCCCTGTATTCAGCCCCATAGGGGGTACGGGGCAAATAATCGACGATCAGGTTCTGGTCGAGCAAGAAATGTTGAAAGAGAGAATTAAACGCGGATTTTCAATTCTTACGGATGCCTATGTGTCCAAAGACGGCGTTACGGTGGTCAGGATGCTTCTTGATGCAACCGAGCCCCAGCGGGTCCGCCTAAAAGCGGCGGAAATGGTGGGTGACATCGGGGAACTGGAAGCCATAGAACCGATCAAGAATGTAAGATTCGGCATTGAAATTATTCAGAAAAAAGTCGACGAATCTGTGAAGAAGATTCATGAACGATATTTTACCCGCGAATGTCCTTTTTGCGCAGAGATAATAAAGAAAAGAGCAAAAATCTGCAAACATTGCGGACAAGATGTGGCCGGGCAGTGATGGTCACCTGAATTGAAGGATTTTTTTTGATCGGCAACTCAATTCGGCGTTATCCGTTTCCGGTCAGATAATTTTCAGTCAGAGCTCCGTAGACGACCGGGAGCGATTCAAGGTCCGGTGGTTTGAATTCAAAGACGATATCGAGAAAAACCATTGTTATGCGAAAGGTTGCGCCCCAAAGCACTTCATGGCCATCTGTATACTTATGGACAAAACAGGGATAGTCTTTCATATTCGGATGGCTGCCGTTTTTGTTCGACATGCCGACATTTAATCGATACCGTGCATAATAAGACGGGTTCAAAAGATTCCGTAAGGGAATGTGAACGACCTTTTCCACCTCCCAATTTGGGAAAAATCGCTTTTGACGGTTGATCCAACAAGCCATAGGATAGATCACCTTCCGAAACATAACGAGCTGTTGTGACGGAAGCGGTCCCAAGAATCTCACTCCCAGAGGGTTTAAGCGCATTTCTTCAACACTTTCTCTTAAACAGGTGGCAAAAAGTAATGCCATAATTTGGGCCTCGTATGAATGGTGTTTGTGCCACCGCGTCCAATGCGACCACCGTGTCAATGGAGATCCCGGTACGTATAAAAGCTTTGCAAGGATGGCATCCAGCGGAGAAGATATGCTTCCGCCCGGGCAGCAAAGGTCCCCCGGCTGTTTTACCTTGAGGGACCGTTTGTTCAAAATCAAACAGGGTTTTGGAGCAGATCGTTTTTTTTCGTCATAAAGACCCAGCAAAAACAACACGGCAGACGATATTGCCGAATCTTTAATTCCTTCTGAAAAAATGGGATCCTGACGATTTTTTTTATGAAGTGAATGGGTTATTCGTTCAATAAAGGCGGTGGCGTTTCCGAAGGAATGCATCATTTTTATTCATCCATAATTACTATAAGCTGTTTCAAAACCTCCCATTCGTATATTCTGATCTATATCATACGGCCGGCAAAAGATAGATTTATTATTCATTCTTGAACTTTTTGCAAGTATACGTTAAGTCGCAGGTCAATAAACCACAGGAGAAATATCATGAAGGTCATTAAAATCGGCGGCGGCTGTTTAAAGGGGAGAAAGAACATCGGGCGAATCCTTGAACTTGTTGCAAGCCGGGGCCGCGGTCATATTTTTGTAGTTTCTGCGCTCCACGGGGTAACTGATTTTTTGATCGACAGCATGTCTTCCGCCCTTGAGGATGAGGGGAATATCCCTTCGATTATCGACCGACTAAACACCAAGCACATGCTCATTGCCCGCCATCTCATGCCCAAGGGTAATATTCTACAAAACTTCAGGCGGGACCTTAATAAGTCCTTAAGCAAGCTCGAGCGTCTCTATTACGGGCTCAGCTTTACCCGGGAAAGTACACCAAGAATTCGGGATATTATTTCCAGTTTTGGTGAACGATTTTCTGCGGTTCTCCTCTCCAGTGTACTTCGCTCCCAGAGCATTCAAGCCACATACCGTATGCCGGATAAAATCGGCTTGATCACCGACGGCAAGTTCGGTGATGCCACAGTCAATTTGGTGGAAACAACTAAGAATTTCCAGCTGAACATTAAGCCCCTGATGAAACGGAAGGTCATTCTTTTTATTCCCGGCTTTTTTGGGGTCAGTGGGGATGGTGAAATCACGACATTCGGTAGAGGCGGCAGTGACTATTCGGCGGCTGTGGTTGCGGCAGCCATGCAGGCGGAAATCCTGGAGGTCTGGAAAGATGTTGACGGCTATATGAGTGCTGATCCGGATTTTGTTCCGGAAGCACAGCTTATTCCAAGGCTGTCCTACGATGAAGCTGCGGAACTTTCCTATTTTGGTGCTAAAATTCTTCACCCGAGGACGGTGGAACCCTTAAGGAGAAGTCGTGTAAGTATTGCCGTCAAAAACACCTTAAACCCGGGTGGCACCGGGAGCGTGATTGCGAGCCGAAGCCGAAAAACAAAAAACATCATAAAAAGTGTGGCGCACGACGGCGATATCGGCATCCTTAAGGTTCACGCTTCAGGGGTCGGTGCGCGACTCGGGATCCTCTCTCTGGTGGCCAAGCAAATCGCTGAAAGCGGTATCAATATAAAATCTGTGGTCACATCCCAAACCTGCATCAGCCTCCTGCTTGCGCTCAAGGATCTCGATCCCGGCTTCCGCTCCCTGAAGTTAATGCATCCTAAACCTTATCGACGGCTGGAGAAAATTGAGGATGTGGCGCTGGTGAGTATTGTGGGTGGCGGACTCCTCCAAAGCAAAGGGATTGCAGCAAAATGTTTTTCGGCTGTGGCCGAATGCGAGGTCAATGTTGAGATGATTTCATTCGGTCCTTCTCCGGTGGCGCTTTATTTTCTGGTTCGCAACGAAGATTTGCACTGCGCTGTCAATGCCATCCACAATAAATTTTTTTCTAAAAGGCGGCAAACGTTGTTATAGTTTCTTTGTTTTGAAATTTATATCTCATTTATAGAAGCGTTATGAATGCGCATCTGAAATTATAAAATTGCTTGTAAATTAAACAGATCAAACATTCTTCCCGTTTTGTTTGCGCTCATTTAGGGTTGCATTTCAGGCTTGTATTTCAAATAAAGACGGAGACTTTATGAATGGGTAAACAATCCATGGCCATATTGGGTCCCATGCGGATACCCTTTCTAATATTACCGCCGGTATGTGTTGCTGTAGGGGCAGCCACTGCATTCTGGTCGGGAATCGAATTAAATCTGCTTTATTTGGCACTGGCTTTTATCGGCGCTCTTTCGTCCCACATCAGCGTAAATGCCTTCAACGAATATCATGATTTTAATAGCGGACTCGATTTCAATACTCGGCCTACGCCGTTCAGCGGCGGAAGCGGTACGCTTCCCAAAAACCCTGAAAAAGCGCATTATGCGCTGATTACCGCATTTGCTACACTCGCGGCGACACTTTTTATCGGTATTTACTTTTTGTTGATAAAAGGACTGTGGCTTTTACCCTTGGGGATTATCGGTATTATTGACATTGTCGTCTATACCCGATGGCTGACCAGAAGTCCTTTGATCTGCCTGATTGCTCCCGGGCTGGGCTTTGGACCTCTCATGGTAATGGGAACCGATTTTGTTCTTTCAGGATCTTACTCTTGGACCGCTTTTATCGCATCTTTAGTTCCGTTTTTCCTTGTGAGTGACCTGCTTCTTCTCAATCAGTTCCCAGATGTCGATGCCGATAAAGGTGTCGGTAGAAATCATCTGCCCATTGTAATCGGGCGAAAGGCGAGCGTGAAGGTTTACGCTTTATTCCTTGCAGGCGCTTATATGTCCATCATTTTAGGGTGGTTGACCAGGGTCTTGCCGCCTGAAAGCCTTGTGGCACTTGTCACCATTGCCCTCAGCGTTAACATTGTTCGAGGAATTTCCAGATATGCCGATGATATATCTGCACTGATTCCATATATGGGCCGGAATGTTATCTTGACCATATTAACCCCTGCTTTGCTTGCAATCGGCCTCTTTATCGGCCGCTGACGAGTTCTTATTGGGAGGAATACAATGTCTCAAAAATTGCCGGATGATTTTTTCGATTGGCTTGTTGATTTGCGTCGCTGGTTTCATCAATTTCCGGAACCGGCTTACAAAGAGGAAAAGACGGCGGCCAAAATTTGCGAGGTGTTAGAAGGGCTTAACGTTCCGTTTGAACCGGGTGTGGGAGGAACCGGTGTGGTGGCAAAGCTCCGTGCCAAGCTTAAAGGCCCTGTGATCGCTTATCGAGCTGATATGGATGCGCTGCCTCTTGAACAAGGGAATTCGGTTTCTTACAAATCCCGGAATGAAGGATTCATGCATGCCTGCGGACATGACGGGCATATGACCATTGCACTGGGCGTCATTCGCTGGCTGATTGAAAACAGATGGCGCCAGAACGGCTCCGGTGAAATCATCTTTATATTTCAACCTGCAGAAGAAGGCGGGGCAGGGGCCATGGCGATGCTTGAAAGCGGTATTTTTGATTCGGAACCGGTTGAAGCCGCTTTTGCCGGACACATGTATCCTGAATTTCCTGTGGGGCATATCGGAATTGCCCCTGAAGTCAGCAATGCGGCCGCAGATGCTCTTATTATCCGTTTGAAAGGCAAGGGCGGGCACGGTGCCTATCCGCATCATTGTAAAGATCCCATTGTCGCCGGTGCGCATCTGGTTGCACAAATTCAGTCGCTGATCAGTCGGGAACTCCCGCCCCATGAAAGCGCTGTGCTGAGTATCTGCCGCTTTCATGCCGGAACAGCATCAAACATTATCCCCGAGAACGCTGTATTGGAAGGAACCCTCCGAACCCTTAACCCTGAGGTTCGTGAACAAATAATAAAACGCCTCCAAGATGTCGTGCAAAGTGTGGCCCGGTCGTTCAATATTTCAGCAACCCTTGAAGTGATGGAGGGTTATCCTGTGCTGGTAAATGATCCAAGACTCGTAAAACACACTTTGGCTTGTGCCGGGGATGTGCTGGGGACGGATAATGTCCACACCGGGCTCCCCAAAATGGGTGCTGAGGATTTCGCCTACTTTTGTCAGAAGTGGGGGGGGGTATTGGTTGGTCTTGGGTGTCATGATCCGCGCAAAGGCTTTCAGTACGGTCTACATTCCCCTTATTTCGATATTGACGAAAAGGTTCTGGATGTGGGGACCCGGCTTTTCGGGCAAGTCCTCATGCGGTATATGGAAAATTGAAATGGGTTCCAGAAAATTCCAACCGATCCGGAGAATCAAAAAACATCGCCGAGATAATCTTCCTTTTCCATGGAGGTGTAAGAAGAAATGTTCGGGAGGCCAAGCGAATTTATTGCAAAATCAATAAGCTGATTATAGTTAAAGCGCAAGCCCATCTTTTCGTAGTACTTTTCTAGAATCCTCTTTGGCCTGAGATCTTTGAATTTGCATGGTATTGAAAGTGTCGGGAGGTTTTCCTGAAAGATCACTTTCAGTATGTCATCGTTGTTGTATTTAATCAAAGGTCTAAAAACCTGATACCCCTCCTTCATCTTTAAAAGTGGATAAAAACGCTGACCTGTTTCCTTAAATCTTTTATCTTTTTCAATCCCTATTCCCTGATCAGGATTAGAAGAAATGTTGTTCAACAAATGCTCTAAGGAATAGCTGACGATGTCCCAAAGAGAGTAACTAACGATGAGGACAAGGCTGTTCCAGTTCTCTACCGATCGGGTCAGGATGCTCTTGAGTAGATTTTTTCTAAAGTCTTGACATAACAGACATGGATTTTTTGACTTATCAAGTTCGTCATCCGCCTTTCTCAAATCATGCCAAATTATACGTACCCCCCGTTTAACCCAATAAGAATCGATCCTTTTTATTTCTTCGTTGGGATATCTGTGAACCGGAAAGGCTCCGGTATGCGCCGTAAAATCGAATCCGAATTCTTCTTTTGCCGTAGAGATAAGATCCATAGCGGCGGACGAGTCCTTTCCACCTGAAAACAACAGAATAATATTCTTATCATTAAAGCTTTCAAGTATGTGTCGATGTTCCTTTTTCCAGTGAGTATAAATTTGGTCTGAGTGCATGTATACCTTCAAAGAGATTTGAGGTTCGATAGTAAAATCGTTTCGGAATCATTGCATATATTTTTTAGGTGTTGAGGACTTACTTTAACGCCCAATCCCGGATTTTTCAAAGGACCCGCCTTACCACCCGGCCCAAAAGATACATTTTCGAATGTCGTATTTTCCTTTAACATGAATTCATCATAGGAACCATCATAGTATACGGCATCCCCGCAGAGAAGACACAGCGCCCTGCCTGCAGCAGAAAGAATGCCGGATTCTCCCAGTTGACATCCGATTTGGAAAAGAATGCCGTTGGTCCGCAGGAAGTCAATTATCTTGAGTGAATTTCTGAATCCACCGCATTTGGACAACCTTACGTTGATCATTTTGTAATAGCCCTCTTTAGCGATCTTTTCCATATCGCCCAAAGAGCATGCCGATTCGTCGGCCATCAGGATCACACCTTCGGTTTGCATAAGAGCGGCAAAATTCGCAAGGTCCGGTTCGTTCGGCATCATCGGCTGTTCGACAACCTTGATTTTGTAGTTTTTAATCAATGGTAGGTGCTCAAAGGCAAGTTTACTGTCCCAGGCACAATTAATGTCCACCCTGAGATCATGGTTTCCTCCGAACACTGTGTGAACTGTATCGAGCATTTCTCTATTCTGTTCGAAATTTTTTCCCAGTTTCATCCGCAACTTATTTATTTTCATTGTTTTAATCAATCGACATAATTCCATGATTCTTTGTTTGTCGGCGAGCGGAATTGCGCCTCCATAATAAAC
>JAAXQD010000114.1 GCA_012974475.1 Desulfobacterales bacterium | reverse complement strand
AGATGTGTATAAGAGACAGTTTCCGATAAAGGCCCCGATGAGAACGCCCCAGGAAAAACCTTCCATGCCGATTCGAGGCCCCAGCAGTGCCCCCCCGCAAATAATTCCCAGATTGTATAAAAGGGGGGACAGGGCCGGGATGATAAATTTCTCCTTGGCGAACTGAACGGCCATAAGCATACCGCCGGAAAAGAAGAAAAACTGGGCCGGTATGATAATCCGTGTCATTCGGACCGCCTGTTCGATCAATACGGGATCATCGAGCCCCGGCGCGAGAATCTCGACGAACCCCCGTGCAAAAACACAGGCAATTGTAATCAATACCAGCAGCACGCTACCAAAGCCGGTGAGGATGAGAGAAAAGACCCGCCAGCCCTCGTCTTCTTTGTTTCGTACCAGATAAAGAGAAAAAATCGGAATAAACGTCACCGAAAGGAACCCGCTGGCAACGATATGATTTAGAATTTCGGGGATGATAAAGGCGACCTGATAGGCATCGACGCCACCGCTGATTCCGCCAATATAGGCAATGACCTGCTCCCGGATAAGACCGGTAAGACGGCTTAAAAACACCGAAGCCATCATAATCAGCGAGGCCAAACCGACTTTTTTATACATGGAAGACATATTTTTCGGGCAACGGTTCCTTGATCGGCGATGAGGTCAATTTGAGGACTATAGCACCATAATGATATCGCTAACAATGAATGTTTTTGGTTTTGGCTGGGAATCCAAAGTCGGTCCTGTCCGACACGCTTTTTCGTGATACAAACATGTTTCACTTAACCCATTGCGCTACATTTGCTTGACATCGTTTCTTCCAAAAATACAATTGGTTGTTCAATCGAACCCAATTGGCATGGTCGTTGCCATTCTATAAAGAGCTGTTCGCGTTTTCGATCCACGGGCCCACCCATCGACCGAGCCGGACCGAGTCCAACCTTGTTCGGCCAGGCCATCAACCCTATGGAGTTGAAATTATGACGAATTCAATCCAGTGGGAATCGTTCATGTCCCATTCACTGGACATGGCAAAAAAAGTTGCACCGTTCTGCGGTGGCAGGGCGTCAGGCCCTAAGGGGATGTGAGCATGCGTCGTAAAACAATTAAAAATCTCACCCCATACGGCTTTGAAAGGGAATTGTGTTTATTTTGGAGATGCGTATCGCCCAAGTGCCGATCGATTTTGCCGTGGAAAAAATATACGCGGAACTGCAGGATGATTTTCCCACCATGAGTCTGGCCACGGTATGCCGAAATGTCATACTGCTCGAGTCATTGGGAGAAGTTTTGGAGCTTGGATTTCCCGACGGCAGCAACCGCTACGACGGAAACAAACCGTATCCACATCCTTATCTCTATCTTCTTGTAAACAAAAAAAATACATCAGGTTGTCCGCTGTGGAAAAAGAATTTATTTGAGTTGCTCTAACGGATTTGCTATAAGAAAAGAACTGCATCGGTTACCATTTTCAAACACGATCTCTGCAATCTGCCTTCACGTTGCTACGGACATTTTTACAGCAATCGTAAAATAATCTTGCGGATTTCCACTGGATCCGAGGTGTCGTACTATTTTAAGGTTCAATCTGAACGCAGCCATCATTCCATAGGAATCATTTACCCGAAAAAACCATTCCATTAACCCGAAAAATTAGGAGGCCATTATGAGTGAATCGAAGAAATTAACCACATCGGCCGGAGCTCCGGTTGCCGACAATCAAAACTCCCTGACCGCCGGTCCCCGAGGCCCGCTCCTGATCCAGGACTACCAGCTGCTTGAAAAGCTGGCCCATCAGAACCGAGAACGGATTCCCGAGCGCGTGGTCCATGCCAAAGGCTGGGGGGCACACGGAACGTTCACCGTCACCCATGATATTACCCAATATACCAAGGCCAAGATTTTTTCCGAAGTGGGCAAGAAAACCGATATGATCGCGCGCTTCTCCACGGTGGCCGGCGAGTTGGGTGCCGCCGATGCAGAGCGCGACGTACGCGGTTTTGCATTGAAGTTCTACACCGAAGAAGGCAACTGGGATATGGTGGGCAACAACACGCCCGTCTTTTTCGTCCGCGACCCGTATAAGTTCCCGGACTTCATCCATACCCAGAAACGGCATCCCAAGACCAACCTGCGCTCGGGAACCGCCATGTGGGACTTCTGGTCCCTGTCTCCGGAATCTCTGCACCAGGTAACCATCCTGATGTCGGATCGCGGCCTGCCCATCGGCGTTCGTCACATCAACGGTTACGGCAGCCACACCTACAGCTTCATCAACGCCCAGAAGGAGCGTTTTTGGGTGAAGTTTCATTTTAAAACCCTGCAGGGCCACAAACATTGGACCAACGCCGAAGCCGCGGAGGTCGTCGGTCGGACTCGCGAATCCACCCAGGAAGATCTCTTCTACGCAATTGATCGTGGCGATTTCCCCAAGTGGCGGTTTTGTGTGCAAGTCATGCCGGAAGAGGATGCCGAAAAAACACCTTTCAACCCGTTCGATCTGACCAAGGTTTGGCCCCACGGTGACTACCCGCTAATCGATGTCGGTGAGATGGAACTGAACCGCAATCCTGAAAACTATTTTGCTGAAGTCGAACTGGCCGCTTTTTCGCCATCAAATATCGTACCGGGCATCAGCTTTTCACCGGATAAAATGCTGCAGGGGAGGATTTTCTCCTACGCAGATGCCCATCGATATCGTCTCGGCACGCATTATGAAGCGCTACCCATCAACGCGCCAAAATGTCCGGTGAACCATTACCACAAAGATGGACACATGCGCTTCTTCCCGAACTTCCCCAATCCGGATGCTTTTTATGAGCCAAACTCGTTCAAAGGTCCGGTGGAAAGTCCGGATTTCGCAGAACCGCCGCTGAAAATCTCGGGAGACGCCGACCGTTACAACCACCGTGAGGGCAACGACGATTACGGCCAGCCCCGTGCGCTGTTCAACCTGTTCGACGACGGACAGAAAGCCCGGCTCTTCTCCAATATCGCCGAGGCCATGCAAGGCGTCCCGGATTTCATTGTGGACCGCCAGCTGGCGCATTTCGAGAAGGTGCATCCGGATTACGCCGCCGGTGTCCGGGCGAAACTGGCGGATCTCGCCTAAGCAGCCGATGAAGGGATTTCACTAAATATCGAGACGTGGTCCGTGAAAAATGGAAAAGCGTGGCATCGACGTGATGAGCCACGCTTTTTTTATGGTTTTTCTGCCAAACCCCTTGAGGTCATCCCAAAATAGTCTTCAGGTCCTCATCCGGCGTGGCAATCGGTTTGATGTCAAAGGTTTTCACCAGCGTTTCGAGGACGTTGGGTGTTAAAAAAGCAGGGAGTGACGGGCCGAGCCGGATGCCCTTGATTCCCAAATGCAGCAGCGCCAACAGGACACACACCGCCTTCTGTTCATACCAGGATATGATCATAGAAAGGGGAAGTTCGTTCACATCCACATTAAAGGCATTGGCCAGGGCTACAGCGATCTGGACCGCCGAGTAAGCGTCATTGCACTGACCGGCATCCAGCAGCCGCGGGATGCCGCCGATATCGCCCAGGTCTTTGTCAAAAAAGCGATACTTGCCGCAGGCCAGGGTCAACACAACGCAGTCTTTGGGAACCTTTTCCACAAACTCGGTGTAATAATTACGACCGGGCTTGGCGCCGTCGCAGCCCGCCACCAGAAAAAAGTGCCGGATGGCACCGGCTTTGACCGCTTCGATGACCGCATCCGCAACCCCCAGGACTGCGTTTCGGGCAAAGCCCACGGTTACTTTGCGGCCATTTCCATCTTCCGGAAAGCCGCGCAGCGCAAGGGCTCTGTCAATCACCGGTTGAAAATTGAGGTCGGAAATGTGAGGAACACCCGGCCAGCCGACCATGCCGGAGGTAAAAATATTGTCCTTGTATTCGTTCTTGGGCCTTTGGATACAGTTGGTGGTCATTAAAATGGCGCCGGGAAAGTCAGAAAATTCTTTGATCTGCTTTTGCCAGGCCGTACCGAACTGACCATAAAAATGTTCGTATTTTTTCAACGCCGGGTATCCATGGGTGGAAAGCATCTCGCCGTGGGTATAGATGTAAATGCCTCTGCCCTGGGTCTGTTTGAGAAGCTCTTCAAGATCTTTCAAATCGTGTCCCGACACTAAAATGGCCTTTCCTTTTTTGTGTCCCAAGGAAACTTTGGTGGGCACCGGGTGACCGTATGTGCTCGTGTTCCCGGCATCGAGCAATTCCATGGCTTTGTAGGCCGCTTCGCCACACCGAAGGGCCAGGCCCACCCAGTCGTCCACGCTTAAATCGTCTCTCTGAATGGCTGCCAGACCTTCATGGATGTAAGCATACACCGCGTCATCCTCCCAGCCTAAAATATAGGCGTGGTCCGCATAAGCGCTGACCCCCTTTATGCCGAAGAGAACGGTGTGTTTCAAAGAGAGAATGTCAGGATCATCTCCGGGATAGGATTTCAGGCCCACCGCCTCACCCTGTTCGATCAATTCTTCCAAAGTGGGTCGGGGGGTTAATCCGGCAGGGCCGTCGGGCAGATCCACGGTTCCACCGGCGCTGACAACCTTTTCTTTGAGCTGATCACGCTTCTTAGCAGCCTGATGAATCAACGTCAGAAAACGATCGGGATCGAAATCCACGTTCGTCAACGTGGAAAAGGCCGCTTTAACCGTAAAAATGTTAATGTCTTGATCCGTGACCCCAGCTTTTCGCCCCGCTTGGGCGACCTGGGACAATCCCATGAGCGTATAGAGAAGCAGATCCTGCAGGGCCGCCACCTCGGGCTTTTTACCGCAAACACCCTGCACCGTACACCCTGTACCTTTTGCCGTCTGTTCACATTGATAACAAAACATTTGCATCCCCCTTATGATTAGAGGTTATAAAACGTCTTAATCTTAAAAATCCGACCATAACCACCGGTCTCCATTTCAAAAAATCGGTGAGGTTCAATCCGGGATTTTAAGGACCTTCTGCATGACAAGGTTCACACCATTGAAAAACGAAACGCTGAAATCATTCGACAACGGTAATGGGACTTCGATGGTTCACTGTGCGGATAAATTAGATCTGTGACGGTTTGATAGAGAATTTCAAGTCAGCGGAATGGGCTGAGTCCCGAACCCGGGCGCAAATGAGAATCGAAACCGGATTATTTTAGCTGAATATATTAAATACATCATTACCCGTAAACGGTCAAGATAATCATAGGGCCGGCATTGGGGTCGACGCTTACGGGCATGTGAGGAGTATGGATATTTGATTATGGTATACCGTGCCGCGCAGCGAGCTTTTCAAACATTATCACCAGTCCGGTACCCAGAATATAGATGGATTCAATGTTTAGATTCTCTTCGGCTATGGCATCGAAAAAAATGTTGAGGCTCGATTCGAGTCCATCTTCGGGCTTCCAGTAACAAATCAGAACCGGCACCTTCGGCAGCGGGTGCAACACCAGTGAAATATCGGCATCGTAATGTTTTTCTACTTGCCTGCCGTTGAAAAGGTGAATCATGTCTTCAAAAAGATCGGTATAGGTGTCCGCCACTTTTTTTAAGGGTTTTTCGCATCGTTGTCCAAAAAGCCGATACCATGTCTTCCCGCCGTCCAGCTCCCTGAATGGAATCCATTTCCCTGAAACAGGGACGCCTGCACCATCGATGATGTAGTTGAGTACGGGCACCGTTATCCATGAATGGACATGGATGTCGGTGGTAATGTTCCCATTTGTATCGACGCTGAAGTCCTTGCCGAGACACTTGATCGTCAATTTATCGTCAGAAAACCGGGCCCCCAATCTTTGGGCGGTTGAACCGAGATCCAGGGTGGCAATTTTTCCTTTCAGCTGTTCCATGGCCTGTTCCCGCTCCTGAACAAGGGTCATATGATTGGCTGCCGGACCACCATATTTTTCAAGGATCGCAGGTTCCAGATGGGGGCATTCGTCGAGTTGTTTTTCACCCTGAAACACGGCTGCAGCAAATGCCAGACATGTTGGCTTGTAACATTTTCTACAATTCGATTTGTCGAGCAGTTTGAAGATTTCCATAGGATTTTTAAATTGAGCCATGCGGTGATTCTCCTTTTTTTCCCGCCATGATAAGAGGAAAAATTCCAAAAATAGGCTTGAAATCCATGCATCGGTTCCGCACACCCGCCTTTGATAAAAAAAAGTCGGAATATGTTTTGATAAACATCTTTTTTTATGCCAATTTTAACAATAGAAACAGGGTGTGTGCACCGTCGATCGATGCGGATTACCTATATCTAAAAATCCATAAAAAATCAAAAGAGAAAATCCGGCGACCAAAGGAGGTCACAATGCCAATCAAGGTGTTAATAAAACGACGATTCAAAGATGGATATGTTAACGAAATCAACAAGGTGATTAAAGAGATTCGTTTTGGGGCTATGGACCAGGAAGGGTACATAACCGCTGAGACCATGTGGGACCATGAAGATCCGTTTCGAGTTGTGATCGTATCAAACTGGCGAGGTATCGAATATTGGAATAAATGGAAAAACAGTGATTTGCGGAAATCCATAGAGCAAAAACTCGAAAAATTCCTTGATGGTGAGACGGAATATGAAATATTTGATCTTGGCGTGAATCCCCCCTTGGAAAAGTTGAAAAACAGACCCTGAAGCCCAGCAGGTATAAAGCTCCCCGCAGTCTATGATTTAAGTGATCGGTAAAATATTTGTGGGAACAACGTACGTTAAAGGGAATATTGAACCATGGCCAAATCCGATTTTAATTTTTGCTTCCACTTTCGTGTTCGCTATGCAGAGACAGATGCTCAGGGCATCGTCTTCTTTGCCCATTACTTGACTTATTTCGACACGGCGATCAACGAGTATCTTCGGGATCTTCCCCACAATTATATTGAACATGTCAAACAAACCGGAACGGACTTTCATGTGGTCAAGGTTACGGTCGAATTCTTCGCCCCAAGTCATTTTGACGACGAAATCGAAGTTTGCGTCCGAACCGGACAGATCGGCAGATCCAGCCTCACTTTTTGTATTGAAATATTTCCGAAAAACAGCGAAACGACCTTGGTCAAAGGCGAGGTTGTGTGGGTGAATACCGATCAGAAGGCTCACAAATCCGTGCCGCTGCCTGAAGGGCTGATTGTCAAGTTGAGGAACAAGGACGGCGGCGAAATTTAAAGACAAAATGAAGGGCACCCCATCATTCTTCTGTCGAGCATCCCGTGTGTGTTCCCAACAACCGTATGGAGTGTAATCGACTATTTTTGAGACAGGTTCTAATATTTTTTCAAGCTGTACCCGATAATCCCCACCATGATCAAAATAATTCCGACAACGCCGGTTAGCTGAGGCCACGCCCCATTTAACAGCAGTATTTCACCCACCAGGGAAAACACAATCCCCCCGGATTGAGTGGCATCTATCCCTGATATGACGTAAGGAGATTTTGATGAATTTCTTGCTTTATAAAATATTGACGTCGCAATAATGCCCGACGATACGGCAACAATGAACGTGTTTATGAGCTGGTTTTTGAGTGGCGGCGGCGGTGCAACCCATAGCAGTAACAGCGCCCAAAAAGGCATCGACCCCATGGTCATAAGCAGGACACATGTGGGCGCATCGTGTAAAATTGGGGACTCAATATGGGGTATCCATGAATGATTGCCATGTTTCGCAAAATTTAAAAGCTGATTTCCAATGGGAAATGCAAAGGCGGCAATGACAACGGGGATTACGCCATAAACGATATGTTTTACAGCAAATTCACTTTCTTTGTTATAAAATTGGATGAGAAAAATACCCATGAAGATGAGAACAGAAAAATAAACACCCTCCCGGGGGACTTTCTCTTTAAAAAAAAGAAGAACGATGGGCGTTGCAATAACGGTAATCTGCCATGTTCCGGCGATAACCCAGCCGGGTGCATGATCCGCTGCATAGCAAAGAAAACTGTAAAACATGCCGAACCCGATACTTCCAGCCAACAGCCAAAATTTAAAATGCCTTATAAATATTCTTACTACATCCCGTAAATGCGCCACACCTTTATTTATGCCGAGTAAAATAATAAGCAGAAGCAACATGTAAACATAACGTAACGAAGATGACCAAACCCAATGGCCGCCGGATAAACTCATGGCGCGATTTAGAATAAATGTTGTACTAAAAAAAATTGAGGCTAAAAGGCCGAGTAAAATAAGCTTGGTCATTGGATATTAACTCAAATTCCTATCACTTTGTTCTCATCGAAATTATGGGGTGGATGTGTTGATTTGAATTTGGAATGTTAATGTCAGACAATTGTTTAAAAATCAAGATTTGATACCATTTATCTATGGCAATGCTGCGAGAATGTCCCGCCTAGCCACCCTCTGGCATTCGATTAAGCGGAAAAAAATCCATTTTGGAATTTAATTTTCCAAAATGGACGGGTGATCAACGGAAAATTTTACGCCGACGCCTGTTAAACCGCGACAAAAAACATTTCCGATGCAATATCTAAGGGTTCGATGGTATTGGCATGCTTTTTGAATGACACAATGTGTCAGATTTAGCACCGTAACTTATACGAAAGTCATTTGTTCAAAATTTTAACGACAAACATTAGATTGCAATGGCTCTCAGCGCTTCCGGGTGGATATTGCAAGGCACATAAATTTGACGGGGATATCTTCGGGAATAAAAAGGAAATGAACATGGCAAAAATGAATTGTTGGGAATTCAATAAGTGTGGTAGAGAGCCGGGCGGCGACAATGTGTCTGAATATGGAATATGCCCGGCTGCACGTGACACGAGCCTCGACGGTATGAACCAGGGCAAGAGCGGAGGGCGTGCCTGCTGGGCGATTTCAGGGACACTCTGTGAAGAAAAAGTGCAGGGTACCTTTGCAGTGAAACTCAGCGATTGCAAACAATGTAGTTTTTTCAAGCTGGTTCTAATGCAGCAGGGAGGCAAATTGCAAGACACCCGGGAAATCCGCCGGGCACTCCTATTGACCGATTTGAAACGTCATGTGGGAGAAAAATACAAAGACCATTTAAACTTAAAGATTCGGCCCCTCAGGGGACGGTGGGGAAATTTGCCGAAAGTCAATTGCTGGGAATTTATGGAGTGCGGAAGAGAACCGGGCGGTGAATTCGTCGATGAATTGGGGGTATGCCCCGCTGCGGAAGACCCGGCATTTGAAGGTATCAACCTGGGCAACAAGGGGGGGCGTGCCTGCTGGGCAGTATCCGGAACCCTTTGTCTTGGCCGAGTGCGGGAAGGATTTGGATCGAAAGAATGCGACTGCGAAAGGTGTGATTTTTTTCAACTGGTACAACTGGAACAGGGAAAATATTTTTCGAATACCAGAAAAATACGGCGGCAGTATATACTCAAGGACTTAGAGCGTCATACATCCAAATACGATGAAAAAGATCACAAAAAAAATGGTTCTTCACCTGAATGAACGCACAAGTTTAAGTTGGGGTAGATCTACCATACAGTGATAGAGGTTTAGAATATGATTTTTCGCTGATCGAAATCCATAGGCTTCATGACGTCTTATGCGCCAGGAAAGTCTCTCATCGGCTTTAGTCGGGCATGATTTGCCAACAGAACCATCTTTTTAGGTATTTTTCAGCCCGTCCTGGATTTGAACAGGACCCAAAGGTTCGAAAGGCTCCCTTGATTAGATACGCTCGATTTATTTTCAGGTTCAATTCCTCCAAAATACTTCGCCGAGACTTTTGTTCGCCTGTCAGGTTCCAAGGATTCTCGAACCAAATATAACGGTATTAAGAGCTTTTTCTTCAATAAATTTAAGATGCCGATATGCGTCGTGCCGAAAGGATCTCGGTTTTCTAATCCATACTTAACAACAAAATCAACACCTGACGCGACCGTGCCCCAGGTACATTGAAATAACCGTGTAACCTCGAGCCATGGCAAAATTTTGGCCCAGGTTGCAAGATTAGAAGCAAAATCAGCCGTGAGCCGACAGTTTCCAGATGCCCACGGAATGGCTTCAACAGGTATACCTTTACATATGAATTTTAATCAGAAAAAAATTGTTTGCATGGCGCTGGTTTTTGTTTTGGGAACCGTATTTATCGGTTTTTCCATTCTCAGTGCCAAGACCGATCCCGATAATGATTCTGTTCATCGCCAACGGCCGCCGGTTCTGTTTTTCGAAAAATACCATAATCGACATATGGAAAACCAGGATTGCCTGGACTGCCATCACAAATATAAAAACGGCGAAAACATTTTAGATGAGGGTGACCTGGAAGATGGCGATCCGGAAATTTATTGCGCATCTTGTCATAATAATAATGAAAAATGCGATCTCCAACAAGCGTTTCACAGGCAGTGTATGGGCTGCCATGACCGGTTAAGCGCAGCAAATATGAAGACCGGCCCCAGCCTTTGTGGAGAATGCCATGTCGGCACAAAAACCGGATAGTCTTATTGTCGGAGGTAGAAGTGGTAAAAGGTAAAAGAAAACCGTTGGAAGAAATCAAATCTTCCATCGACGCGTTCGTGGGCTCGGAGATGTGTATAAGAGACAGAACCAACACCCTTAAAGCCGATCTAACCCTGCTATATAAGCAGGAAAAAGCAAGAAAAGGCCTCAAAACCTTCACCATCGAGCGTCAGTGTAATATGCAGTTCCTGGTTGAATTAGATGAAATCGTTAAGGAATATGATTGTCTGCTATCCATGGCTTGTGGCGCGGGGGTACAGCATCTTGCAGAGCGGTTTACGCAAAAACCGGTTTTCCCTGCCATCAATACCGTTGCCATCGGCGTTGACAGAGAAATCGGGATATATGAAGAAAATTGCCGGGCCTGCGGTGAATGCGTGTTGGCCTATACCGGCGGAATTTGTCCGGCAACACGATGTGCAAAAGGGCTTTTCAATGGCCCCTGCGGCGGTACCATTAAAGGAGGCTTGTGTGAAGTCAGTGTGTGTAAAGGCTGGAATGACATCCCGTGTGCTTGGCATGACATTTATGAACGCTTAAAAGAACAAAACCGCCTGGATTACATTTTAAACATTCAAACGCCGATGCAATGGCAGAATCAGGTTCAACGGACCATCGTCCAAGAACCTTATGAAAGCCGATACATCCAAAAGCGGCATAGCGCTTCTTGAAAGAACGTTCAGTTAACCATGAAAGAGAATAATTTTAAGCGAGCGTGTGTGTCATATGGAACTCACCCATATTTTATCGGCTGACGTCATTTATGATTTGGCCCGAGGTCCCTTCGTGTGGATGTCTTTGGTCTTATGTATTGTCGGCACCATCATTCGAACCCTTCAGCTCATATCGCTGACAAACGTTGAAAAAAGAAACATCCGGATCCGGCGAATTGCGTCCACAAAATAAAAATTTAACCAAAATTTCTCCCCCAAGGACCTCTCCCGGTTTCTTTCGGATCTAAAATTGACCATCATCGGAACCAGCCCGGTAACGATCGTGTTTAGCTGTATTTTCCATCTATGTCTGCTCATCACACCGATTTTCCTGCTGGCCCATAACATTTTGATCGAAGACGCGGTTGGATTCAGCCTGTTCTCTTTTTCAGAACGCTTTACGGACAGGCTGACCTTCATATTCCTTATCTGTGCGGCCTATTTTTTAATTCGCCGGGTTTTTCTGCCGCGGCTGCGTGCAATTTCATCCGTCTACGATTATGTAATCCTGGTTGTTACCACCGCACCGTTTCTCACAGGATATTTGGTATATTATCAAGTGTTCGATTATAAAATAATGATTATTCTGCACATGTTAACCGGCGAACTCATGCTGATAGCAATTCCATTTACAAAAATCTACCATATGGTCTTTTTCTTTATCGGCAGATTCGTTCTCATACACCAACATACCCTGGGAAAAGGCAGCCGAACCTGGTAATCCGGAATGAAAATAATTGGCTTTGGAGTGAGACATGATAGAAGAACAAACAGCGGCTGTTGACATAAAATTCATCAGAGACATGCTGGACAAGAATAAAGGAAAAATGAAGCTTTCCCTGAGCGTATGCGCGCATTGCAGTCTGTGTGCCGAAAGTTGTTTTTTGTTCAACGCGTACAATAAAGATCCGAAATATATGCCGTCCTATAAATTCATTCACTCCATCGGCATACTTTATAAAAAGAAAGGGAAGGTCGATCGGTCGATGCTTGAAGAGATCAGCATAAATATCTGGAAACGATGTGTTTTATGTACCCGTTGTTACTGTCCGTTCGGGATCGACATTCCAAGCATGATCGCGCTTGCCCGGAGCATATGCCGGTCCCAGGGTGTTTTCCCAAGATATGATTAAGCGATCAAATCTAATGATTCATTTATTAAAAAATATCGACCACCGGAAAATAAACACGCATTGCAGAGGATAATCGAAAAAAACTCTGCTTGCATATCCCATATATCCCCGCCCTGCAAGGGCGGGGGTTTTTTGTTGCATCGGACGGATAAGGATTTTTTCAGGATTCGATGGAATTTGATCCATCTATAAATTTTTGCGGAAGCGGCGGGTCATCCGTCAACCCCCGCCCCGGCTGAATCATCACCGTTGATGTTCCATGGGCCAGGATTTTCCCATCTTCATTTGCCACCTCGGCCTCTGCGTATCCAAGGGTTTTACCCAGCTTGATCTGTCGGCCCCTTGCAACGAGCTTCCCGGATACTGCCGGTGCAAGGTAATTTAACTTGATATCCACGGTGGTTACCCCGGAATTTTGATCTTCGACGTCATAATAGACTGACCAAAAAGCAGCTGCATCGATTATGGATGCAAAAACCCCGCCGTGCACCAGACCGAAAGGCTGTAAATGTTTTTGGTCAATATCAATTTCAAGATGAGAATATCCGATGCCCACGTCAAGAATTTTCATGGAAAGCAATGAAAAGTAGGGCGAATTGTTCACGAGAAGGTTGACTCTTTCAACATACTCTGAATTAAGTTTTTTCATACCACCTCATTTTAAGATTATCATCGAAGACCGTCTTTTACTTCGGCATTCGTGATCATTCGACATGGAGCAAACGCCCTTCATGGGCCCGCGCCCCGGGGGTATCATTCCCAAAATAAAAAGTGCTCGATGTGGAACCGGTCGTCATTGCATGGATTCCCATCGGCAAAAATTATGCAAGTTTTAAGATGCCGTTCCATCGTCAATGGCAATGTTACCCTGATAGCGGGTTACACCGTGGGGAATTTTGGCCGCTGAAAATCTAAACGGTTTGGTAAACAGGGGATCATCACAGATTTGCCGCAGGAAATCGTCGCGGGAATTGGGATGGGCAACACTGGCGATGGCCAAGGCTTTGTTGCCCAGGGTCAAGCCGCGGAGATCGGCAATTCCGTATTCTGTCACCAGCACAACACCGTCATAGGCCGAGGCCGTCAGGCTGATTCCCGGCGGATGCATGAAGCTGATTTTGGATGCACCTTTGTCGGTCAGGCTTTTCATCGCAATAATCGGCGTACCGATGAAAGGATCGTTAATGGCGCGAATAAAATCGGGCTGTCCGCCGACGCCGCTGTAGTAACGCCGGGGATCAATGAAATCGGCCCAGACATTGCCGAAAAGATCCACACCGATGGCGGTGTTGATGGATACGAAGGGGTGATTGAGACGAATGGTATGGGCCGCGTTGGTATAAGACGATGGCCGCATCTGCACGCCCGAGCGCATGTGAACATAGTCGTATAAGTCCCGGGAACCCATAATCAGACTGGTGGTGCTGTAACCCATATTGGTCTTCTTTTTTCGATTGGTAACGATTCCCGCTTTTTGCAAATGCATCAGACCGTCGCCGTAAAGCTCGGTCTGGACCCCCAGATCCTTGGGGGTTGCCTCTTTTATGGTGCCCACCACCGCATCTGGTATTTTTCCGATGCCCACTTGGAGCGTAACCCCGTTTCGGATGAAGTGCTCGGTGATCAATGCCCCGATTCGGCGCTCTTCCGGCGACAAGTGCTCGAAAGCCGGTGCTGGAAAGTCGTACACAGGTTTTATACCTTCTTCGACAAGGTAATCGATGGACTGAGCGTCTACAAGGCTCTGGCCTTGGGTAAACGGCATGCTGGGGTCTACTTCAGCAATAACGATCTTGGCGTGATCAATGGCGGTATGCAGCGCTTCCACCGACAGCCCCAAGCTGTATTCACCGGTGCTCGGGTGCCGGCTTACTTTCATGATGACCACATCGGGTTCATATTTCTGCCCTTGGCGGATCAGACCGTCTAAATTCGCAAGGGTGCAGGGGAGATAAAAGGCCCGTCCCTGGTTGGCCGCCTCCCGTACAAGCCCGCTGGAAAAAATTGAATACGTCATGATGCGGTCCTGGAGGCCTGCCGCCACATAGGGTACCGGCCCCTGCAACAGTATGTGAACCATTTTTAAGAACGGCAACCGTTGTGGGCCTGACTTTACCGCGTCGGTCAGAGCCTCGATCGAGGCAGTGGGGGTGGCTGCATTGGATCCGATATAACAGGTAACCATATCCCGGCCCTTGAAACCGGTGGCAATGATGCCGGCAATGTCCTCAAGCTTGATCGTTTTGGGATAAATTTTCACAAATGATCTCTTTATATGATGGCCTCATTAAGGACCGCTGCCCGGCTTGCACCATGCTGGACATTTTCATAACACTTCTACAGGTAAGATATAAATTTTAATTACAATCCCATTTTGTTTACCCTTCGGACCTTCTTTTTACTGCCTCCTGTGACGTAAATCAAATGAATTCTCATGGTGTCACCCTTTTCTGGACGGTCTTTACAAATCTTTGGGTGGTAATTATATTTAATCCTGATCGAGAAAGGGAACAAATCTATGTGGACACCGACAATCCGGTCATCTATTATCT
>JAAXQD010000261.1 GCA_012974475.1 Desulfobacterales bacterium | reverse complement strand
GATATCATATGGTGCAAAACGAGAATTATACAAGGGAGGAAAAGGTGTCAAAGGTACGGATGATTTTAATTTGGATTGCGGTGGTTTTTCTATCCTGCACCCTCACGGCGACATGGACCTTTGCAAAGGGGAAGGGCAAGGGACAGGGCGATACTTCTCCTTCTGGCTGGAGCAAAGGAGAAAAGAAAGGCTGGAAAACGGATGTTCCCGCCGGTCTCGAGGAAAAGGACAAAAGCTGGAACCCTTCGGGCCTGAACAAGGAGAAGAAGGTTCAGGAAGGGAATGAAGACGTCGAAAAATTGCAGGAAAAAGAGCAGAAGAGATCCATGGAAAAAGAACGGAACCATAAAAAGAACCGGGAAGGAAAGCAGCAGAAGGAATAAGGCATTGCCAAAATTATGTGTTATCGAACCAACCAAAGACAGCGCCGACAAAAGCGCTGTCTTTTTCGTGGGTCGGTCCGGTATGTCGCACAAAAAGAAGCCCCGCCAACAGGAGTTGGCGGGGCAGTTGAAATTCTTCATGAGAAATCCGGGCTAATGCTTGAAACTCCTCTGCCCGGTATAGACCATTGTAGCGCCGACCTCATTGCAGGCTTCGATGGACTGGTAATCGTTCTCCGATCCGCCGGCATGAATGACCGATGTAATCCCTTCTTTCAGTCCGACATCGACACCGTCTCTGAAAGGAAAAAAGGCATCGCTGACCATGGCCGCGCCGATTAGCCCGCCTTTTTCAGCGCCCACCTTATCATCAATTTCAGCTTTTTTATCGTCGTCTGTCAGATCGTTATAAGGCATGCCATGCATTTCGAAGCAGTAACGATCCGCCAGCTTCCGATAGGCTTTGTCTCGGGCAATCTCTGCAACACCGACCCGGTCCTGCTCACCGGTGCCAATGCCGACGGTGACTTGATCTTTAACATAAATAACTGAATTGGATGTAATTCCGGATTCCACCAGCCACCCAAAGAGCATATCGTTGTATTCCTCATCGGTGGGTTCCCGCTGGATCCGGTAGAGGTTGCCTTTATACTCGCATTCTGCAAGTTTTAGATCCGCCCGGGTGCGGGCTTCGGGAACAAAAGACCACTGAGCGACAATTCCACCGTCGATCAGACTTTTAAATTCCACACATCGTTGCCCCACAAAAGCCTGCAGCCGTTCGATATTGCCGATACGGATCACTCTGAGGTTTTTCTTCTTTGAAAAAATTCCCATGACACCTTCTTCAAAATCAGGCGCAACCACCACTTCGGCATATTGTTGGATAATGGCTTCGGCCGTTGCCCGATCAACCGCCCGGTTGACTGTGATACATCCCCCGAATGCCGCAACTCTGTCTGCCATGTTCGCCTTTTGATATGCGTCTTCTAAGGTATCAGACCTGGCAACGCCACAGGGATTGTTGTGTTTCACAATGACGACAGTGGGCTTGTCTGGAAAATACCTCAAAATATTCAATGAGTTGTCGGCATCGGTCAGGTTGGTTTTTCCAGGGTGCTTTCCAGACTGTAACAGCTCGATATCTGAAGCCAGATACTGGCCCGGCTGAATAGATTCGGTTTCCCCAAGGACTAGATTCCCGTTTGCCAGTTTGTAAAGCGCTGCTTCCTGCCCCGGATTTTCGCCGTATCTCAAACCTTTTTGGATGTTATCGATGGTCCATGATACTTTTTCATAAAAAAGCGTCTGTCTTTTATCCTGGTCCACAAAACTGATCTCCATCTTTGGAGGAAAATGGTCATCCATTATTGTTCGATACATTTTCTTTAAATCTTCGGCCATTGCTTTCTCCTTTAATTTAGATAGATCATGCCTGTTTTTTTAATCCTTATAACATTCCTTCACATCCTCAAAGGTTTTGGCGCCCAAAAAGTCTGCAATGGTGCGGTCATACGCAGCCGTGTATGCAAACGACTTTTGTGCCAGACGGTAACGGAGTTTGAGGGATATCGAACCGTCATTTGCTTTCATTTCAGATATAATGGCTTGGTAATCCGAAGGGTCGACCACCGATGCAACCCTCAAGTAGTTTTTGGCGGAAGCTCTTATCATACATGGCCCTCCGATATCAATATTGCCCCGGGCCGCTTCAACCGTTACATCCGGTTTTGCAATCGTATCCTCAAACGGATACAGGTTGCCCACAACCATATCGATATGAGTGGACCCTGTTCTCTGGATGTCCTCATTATGGGCGTCATTGTAGGTTTCGGTCAACAGTCCGAGATATATTTTAAAATCGAGGGTCTTCACCAGACCGCCCTGGGTTTCCGGCTGACCCGTATAATCAGAAACCTGGGTCAGACAGGATTCGGCCGCCTCCCCAATGATCTCTTTTATCTTCCCGTAAGTCCCGCCTGTTGAGAAAAATTTAATCTCCGGGTTTATCCTGAGCAGCTCCGGTATAAATTCTTCCAGACCGCTTTTGTCAAAAACACTGGCAAGCACGTGCCTTACCTTGACACGATCATCTATCCTCTCCACCACATTGATGCTCATAACATCTTCCCCTTTCGTTTCTTTTTAAATAAATTGTCTTTAAACCGTTTCAAAACTTCCCATTCCCCAGTTTGCAGCATCAGGCAATCTTACCAGACTGCTTACCGGTCATGTGTTCTATTTCAACCCTGATGACAGCCGTATTTTTTACTTTGGTTTTCGGATAGTCAAATGTTCCATCTGAATATTGCTGCATGATAATATCCATCGCAGCACATTTTGCCTCAAAGTCGTCAACAAAGTACGCTTTTCCAAAACCGAGGACACTTTTATATTTCATCCCCCACTCACATGGGTTATCCGCTTTTATGGGTTCGCAGTCAATATCGAATTCAAAACAGACCGTATTGTTCTTTTTAAGAATATCGATCTTTCTGCCTTGATTTGCTGAATGAAAATAGAGTGTATTGTCTGTGTATCCGAAACATAAGGGTACAATATATGGACGGTTTTCATCAAGCAGCCCCAGCCTGCAGACTACAGACCTTTGGATGATGGATTCGATTTCGGCGCGATCTGTAATTTCTTTGTCCGTTCTCCGCATAATACGATATCCTTGAAAAGTATGGTTCCAGGGTGTTTGAAGCTCCTTTCGAAACGGGTCCTCCAACAGGGAAATTCAACACGACTTGAAGGGGAAATATTTTCAAAAAGCTGAAATGCTATAAAAAAGTTGTTTTGACACGAAGGGCATCAACGTATATAGACAAGGGCATTCAGCCGGTCTGATATTTCCATCGACCAGATACTTACTATTATCCAATCATAAATTCAAGAGGACGCGTTATAAAACATGTTCGACCTATGGATCGTGAGCATAATTTTCATTTTGGGCATGTGCATTGGAAGTTTTTTAAATGTCTGCATATACAGACTGCCGGCCTCAAAATCGATTGTGGATCCTCCCCGTTCAATTTGTCCAAACTGCAACAGCCACATCCCATTTTATGACAATATCCCTGTTTTAAGTTATCTGTGCCTTAAAGGCCGATGCCGATATTGCAAAACGCCGATATCTTTTCGCTATCCCCTGGTGGAGTTCATAAGCGGGATCGCCGCGGTGAATGTTCTTTTTACGTCGGGTGCGACCTTGGAGGGTCTAATATATTTTGTCTTCATTTCATCGCTGATTGTCATAACCTTTATCGACATCGATCATAAAATCATCCCCGATATCATCACACTTCCGGGAATTCCCATCGGCCTTGTGGCTTCTTTTGCATTGCCGTCCGTGACCTTCAAAGGGTCGTTGCTGGGACTGCTCATCGGCGGGGGCAGTCTGTTGTGCGTTGCTTGGGTCTACACCCTGATTACCCGTAAAGATGGAATGGGCGGCGGCGATATCAAGCTGCTGGGGATGATTGGAACCATCATCGGCTGGAAAGGTGTTATCTTTACCATTTTTGTTTCGTCGATGGTGGGGACATGCGTCGGTATGATCATGATACTGGTCAAAGGTAAAAATATGAAATTTGCGATTCCATTCGGCCCGTTTCTGTCCATTGGGGCAATTTTATATATTTTCTTTGGACAGAGAATTCTTCACTGGTACCTCAATTGACGATCGCCACTTTAAGGTACAAATCGCCCCGTTGTCCGTCGGATGTTGTTTTGCCCAAACCTTTCAACCGCAGCTTGCTCCCTTCTTTTACACCGGGGGGAACGATGACCTTGACAATCCGTTTCTGAAATCCCCAGGGGATATTGACCAACTTTTTGGTCCCCACAAGCGCTTCGAAGGATGTAACGGCGATCGTACCATAGAGGTGGGGGTCTTTTCCAGGACCTATCGGTCGGATAACCTGCAAACGGTGCGTTTTTCTTTTTGCGGTGACCCGACGCATTCTGTCGGTCGCCCCTGTCTCGGGCAATGCAAGCAAAATCTTTAAGAAAACGATTCCAAAAACAAAGCCGCCGATATGCGCCCACCATGCAATTCCACTGGCGCTGCCATGGGTTCCTGTTGCATTTAGAAACTGGAGAACGAACCAGAGACCCAGGAAGAAAAATGCGGGAATTTCAATAAACCAGGGGATGATAATAATGGGAATCAGTGTCAATATTTTGGCATGGGGGTGGAGAATCAAATACGCTCCCATGACCCCCGCAACGGCCCCGCTGGCCCCGATGGTGGGCATGTTGGAATGAAAATTGAGAACCAGATGGGAAAGACCGGATGTAATTCCGCAAAGCAGGTAAAAAGCGATGTAGCGAAAAGGGCCGAGACGATCTTCGATGTTATCCCCAAAGATATAAAGGAACCACATATTGCCCAGAAGGTGAAAGAACCCGCCGTGTAAAAACATGAAAGAGAGCAGGGAGAACAACTGCTGACCGGTTGAAAAGTAAGATGCAATTTGAGGGACCGAATATCTGGCGGGAACAAGACCGTAGATATAGATAAAGCGATCTAAATTGGCCCCTTGGGACATTTCAAACAGATAAAGGGCAACGTTGATACCGATAATCGTATGATTTACAACCGGATAATTTTTGGACGGTATGGTATCGCGTATGGGTATCATAACAACTCATTAGCTGCTTTTATCCGCATACTGATATCCACACATCTTGCAGAATGGGTCAGTGCCCCCGCGGAGATGATATCTGCACCGGTATCTGCCAGGGATTTGAGAACGCTCTTTTTCACATTTCCGGAGACTTCCACCACCGCCCGTCCATCGATATACGCTGTGGCTTCTTTTATCTGTTGTACGTTCATGTTGTCGAGCATAATGACGTCCGCACCGGCCTCAAGGGCTTCCTCGACCTGCTTCAGGCTGGAAACCTCCACCTCTATCTTTGATAGGTGAGACACTTCAGTCCGGATACGATCCACCGCCTTTTTTATGCCGCCACAGGCCACAATGTGATTGTCCTTGATTAAAACACCATCGTACAACCCCATCCGGTGGTTATGGGCGCCGCCCACTCGGACCGCATATTTTTCCAATACACGCCAGCCGGGGGTGGTCTTGCGGGTATCGACCAGTCGGGAATTTTTCCCTGTAAGTTCATTGACATGGGCGCGGACAAATGTGGCCACTCCCGAGAGACGTTGAAGAAAATTCAAGGCGGTTCGCTCGCCTGATAGCAGGGCACGGAGTTTCCCTTGGACGTCCGCGATGGTGTCACCCGGTTCAACGGTATCTCCATCCGTATATTCAGACCTCAATATGACGTTGGGATCAAGATGGCGAAAAACCCGCGCAACGATCTCCAGTCCGGCAACAACCAGGGATTCTTTGGCGATAAGGATACCCCTGCCCTCGAGATTCGAATCAATAAGATTATCGGTGGTAATGTCACCCGGGCCGATATCTTCTTTTAGCGCTATTTCGATGAGATGTTGTATGGAGTTCATGATAAAACCATTTCACCTTCATTCATCAAGCCTCAAGGGCCTTGATCTTATCCAGATTCATCTGAAGTTTTTGCTGTTTCTGTATAAAGGCCTCGTGCTTTTCCTTGACTTTCTCTACCACATGTTCAGGTGCTTTGCTGAGAAAATCCTCATTGTTCAGTTTTTTTGAAATCTTGGTCAATTCATTGTTCAGTTTGTTGATTTCCTTTTCAAGGCGCTGAATCTCTTTTTTAAAATCGATAATTCCTTCCAATGAAACAAAAATCGTAGCATCTTCCACAACAGACGTTGCTGCCGATTTCGGCCGTTGTTCCGTATTTTCAACAGACAAGGACTTTAGTCTGGCAAGGTTGATGATCATGTCCGTGTACGGTTGAATCGTTGCCCTTGTTAAGTCATCCTGTGAATGGACCGAAACATCCAGCGACAGCATGGGCGAAATGTTCATTTCTCCCCGGATGTTTCTAATTCCTGTTATTATTCCCGAGATAAGCCTCATTTTTGATTCTGCTTCCGCATCTCTGGCCAGGCCGTCAACAGGATCGGCATCCAAAGGGAAGACGGCTTTCATGATGGTGCCGTGTGTGCCCGGAAGTTTATGCCAGATTTCTTCTGTAATAAACGGTATAAAAGGATGAAGCAGAATAATGGTATCGTGCAGAACGCGCCACAGCACGCTCAGGGTTGCTTCCTTTCGGTTTTCCCCCTCTTTTCCGTACAAAGTGGGTTTGACGGCTTCAAGGTACCAGTCACAGAACTCATGCCACACAAACTGGTAAAGGTCGCCGGCTGCATCATTGAACCTGTAACTGTCCAGGGATTCGGAAACGTTGACGGTCACACGGGAGAGTCTGGACAGAATCCAGCGATCAGCCAGAGAAAGGGGTTCATCCGGTATGTTTTTATACGCTTTATCGATGTGTATCAGGGAAAAGCGGGTGGCATTCCAGATCTTGTTGATAAAATTTCTGTAACCTTCAACGCGTTTTTCCGACATTTTGACGTCTCTGCCCTGTGCTGCAAAAGCGGCCAGCGTAAACCGGAATGCATCGGTCCCATAGTGGTCGATCACGCTCAAAGGATCGATGACATTTCCCGTAGACTTGCTCATTTTTTTACCGTCTTCGTCACGCACCAGGGCATGTACATAAACATCCTTAAACGGTACGTCCCCCATGAAATGGATGCCCATCATCATCATTCTGGCGACCCAGAAAAAGAGAATATCAAAACCGGTCACAAGTACGGATGTGGGATAGAACAATTTTAAGAGCGGCGTCTCTTCCGGCCACCCCATGGTTGAAAACGGCCACAGGGCGGAGCTGAACCAGGTGTCCAGAACATCCGTCTCCCGTACGAGATCTGCGCCGCCGCACGCCGGACATGCTTGGGGTGTGTCCATGGCGACGATGATTTCGCTGCACTCCCCGCAGGTCCACGCCGGAATCTGATGCCCCCACCATATCTGCCTTGAAATACACCAGTCCTTAACATTGTTCATCCATTCAAAATACGTCTTCGTCCATATTTCAGGAATGATTTTGGTGTCACCGTTCTTGACGGCGTCCATGGCCTTTTCCGCAAGGGGGCCGGTTTTCACGAACCACTGTTTTGACAAATTCGGCTCGATGATGGTATCGCATCGATAACAATGTCCGATGCTGTGTTTATAGGGTTCTACTTTTTTAAGGAGCCCCGCTTTTTTAAGGGCTTTAACCACGGCGTCCCTGCATTTGAACCGGTCAAGCCCTTTAAATTTGCCGGCTTCGGCGTTCATGCGGCCATCATCATCGATAACTTTGATCCGTTCCAGGTTGTGGCGATTTCCGATTTCAAAGTCATTGGGGTCATGAGCCGGTGTAATCTTCAATGCTCCCGTTCCAAAGGACGTGTCCACATATTTATCTTTGATGATGGGGATCTTTCTGTCCATCAAAGGAAGAATGACCTGGTGAGATTCGATGCCGTGATAGCGCTCGTCATCGGGATTTACGGCCACCGCAGTATCTCCCAACATGGTTTCAGGCCGGGTCGTTGCGACGACGACGCCCCCCTTTCCATCTGCAAAAGGATATCGGATATGATATAAATGCCCGTCATGCTCTTCATGTTCGACTTCAAGATCAGCAAGCGCTGTATGGCAGCGGCCGCACCAGTTAATAATGTAATTGCCCCGGTAGATAAGACCTTCTTGGTAGAGCGTCACGAAAACCTTTCGGACGGCTGTCGAAAGTCCTTCATCCATGGTAAAACGCTCCCGATCCCAGTCACATGAAGCGCCAAGACGTTTCAGTTGATTGATAATTGCACTGCCATACTCACCTCGCCACTCCCAGACCGCCTCGATGAATTTTTCCCTGCCGACCTGGTGACGATCCAACCCCTCGCTGGCGAGCTTTTTTTCAACAACGTTCTGAGTGGCGATTCCTGCATGGTCGGTCCCGGGCATCCACAAGACATTATCACCCCGCAATCTTCGGTAGCGGCAGAGAATATCCTGCAATGTATTATTGAGGGCATGCCCCATGTGAAGAACACCGGTGACATTCGGCGGGGGAATGACGATGGAATAGCCTTTCCGGTCGACGTCCGCGGCATCGGCTGCAAACAGCCCTTCTTTTTCCCAGAAATCGTACCATCGTCTTTCAACATCATGGGGTTCATAACTTTTGTCTAAAAGATTGGAACTCATACCTTAATGCTCCCTATTCATAACTTGTTCCGGACAACACATGGCATCCGATACGGCTAAAAAATGGAAAAGGGGATTATTGATAATCCCCGAGTTTTTTCCATTTCGTTTTTTGACATGATCAGGCTCAACAGACCGGACGTCATTGGTGCCCAAAAGAACAATTATTTTTCGCTGCCCGATTCCTCTTCGAGCAGAATGTTTTTCAGCCTTTCTATTTCCTTCTTGACTGTTTTTTCAATCACTTCAACAAGAATACCATCGATTTTTTCGTAAAACATCTTTTTTATGACGCGCTCTAACGCCGCCTCTATCTGTTCGTCGGATACCCTGTCGCCTTTCAAGGAAACTTCCGGAATATCTTCTCCTGTTTCAAGCTCAATCCCCAATGAATCGACGAAATCATCTTTCAGGGACGGATCCAGGGTCACTTCTTGGTCCAATTCCTCATCAAAGTCAATGGTTTCTTCAAAAAGATGGCTTTCTAAGTCAGGGATATCGTCCGATTCCGGTGACGGGTCGTCGGTTTTAAAAATAGACTCACCGGGTTCTTCGATCAAATCGATGATTTCTTCATCGTCTTGTGATGGTTCGATGACCTCATCCGTTAGTTCTAAAATCTCCTCATCTTCAACGGGTTCTTCTGTTTCAGTGAGGGTGATGTCCTTTTGATCTTCTATGGGGAGTTCCTCAACAGCATCTAAAAGGTCGAGTATTTCATCATCGTCTTCCGGCCCGCCTTCTATCTCGTCCTTGAGTTCGATGATCTCGTCATCTTCCGCCGGTTCTGTCCTTTCAGTGTTCTTGTCGGGCTTACCATTGATTGTCATATCAACCCTCCGTTTCCCATAAAAGGGCATGCATTATTGCGAAATAAATATCCTAAAATTCGAAAAAATTTATCATAGGGACCCTAGTGTGTCAAGATATTTGCTTTTTAACAAACTTGACCTTTGTAAAATGCAGGTATAATAAATCGTATGCGGTACTTTTTTATTGAACCCGACAAAAGCACGGGGTCGAATTTCGTTATCACCGGTTCCGATGCCAGGCACATCAAGACGGTATTGCGCCTGAAATCCGGTGATAAACTTGGTCTTTTTGACGGGAAGGGATTTGAATACGAAGCCAAAATCGTCGATTTGTCCACCGGAAGGGTTGCGGTGTCGGTGATTCGCCGCTTCCCTTCAACAGCAGAATCGTCCGTTCAAATTACGGTGGCTCAAGGGTTTTTAAAAGAAAAGAAAATGGACGGCCTCGTTCGACAGCTCAGTGAACTCGGCATCATAAAATGGATCCCTTTTATCGCCGAAAGATCCATCCCGAGACCGGACAAAAAACAGCTCTCAGCACGGACGAAACGGTGGGAAAAAATATCCAGAGAAGCCATCAAGCAGTGCAAGCGAGGCTGTATTATGAAAATTGGCGACACGGTATCCTTCGAAGAAATATTGAATCTTTCTCAGACCGCCGACCTTAAGATCGCTTTTTGGGAAGATGATCTGCAGCCGCTCAACGCCAAATTGCCGGGGCCTGATGGTAAAATCAATAAAATTTATGCGTTGCTTGGACCCGAAGGCGGTTTCACCAAACAGGAAATTGAGAGTGCCAGGGCTCGGGGATTTGTCACTGCGAGTCTGGGACCGCGGATCTTAAGAGCCGAAACAGCGACGGTTGCGGCTTGTGTTTTACTTCAGCATCTTTTTGGCGATATGGGATAAAAATATCTTGACAAAAAAAAGGGCTTCTAATATTTTTCCTATTTATCTCAAATCACGCCGAGGTAGCTCAGTCGGTAGAGCAGGGGACTGAAAATCCCCGTGTCGGCAGTTCGATTCTGTCCCTCGGCACCAATAATTAGCAATCGGTTTAAAAGGGATAGCCAGCACTGTGGCTATCCCTTTTTTCGTTGAAATCATGGACTGTGCTTGAAATTTTGCTGATTAGGGATTCCAGATCTAACCATATTTCTAACCGCCGTTCTGCGGAAATCATGGAACAATCGCTTGCCGATTTTGGCACCCTTGCAAGCCGATTTCCAGGATTTGTCAAAAC
>JAAXQD010000249.1 GCA_012974475.1 Desulfobacterales bacterium | reverse complement strand
GTCTGATATGTATATGTATATTGTTTAACCTTTTGATTTTGCATGAATTTTGCATGTAAACGATTAAATTGACAAGTATAGTTAATGCTTAAAAAACCAAATCTCAAGTTATCGAGGGACAGGAAGCTAAAGGTTGAAGGGATATTTTTATGATTAGATTGGGGCCGACTTCTATAGATATGAGAGCAATGTCGAGTGACGACATTTTTTTATCACGATTGAAACTTCTCATTATTATGGCCAAGGCTTATTTTGAAAATTGTCCCATTGGAAACTATCGCAAAACTGCCATCATCGAAAACGCCCGGCACGTTTTTTATCATTCCCTGCAATTGGCCAGTTCAGAAGCTCAGTCGGGTATTACCTCCGAGGTTGAGACAGGGGCGGAGCAAGAATTCTATCAGAGGGTCCCGCTTCTTGCAGTAATGGCTAAAGCAATGGCTGAAAACCGCCTGACAGGGAATTACAAAAAAAAGGCCCTTCAAGACAATTTAGATAGAATCTGCGAGATATTGATATTCAGCTTCCACCTTAAAGGTGTGAGCTTTCTTAAAGTTGCTTGAACAATATGCTGTAATGGAACATGACTGCATTAAATAATAATAGGTTTCTTGACAACATTACGGGCTTAAATATTAAAAATAGATATATTCTCTTTTGAAAACAGCACTCCACCTATACTCGATTTTTATTTTGTGCCAATCCTTATTCTGCTGATCTCATTCTATGTTTGCTTCTTCCTGTCTGAAATATTTTTCACTTTAATCGTTTTTTCAAAAAGGGCAAATCTATTTCGCTGGGTTTGTCAATTGTTATTTGTTTAGGTGACCTGCCCTTTAATGGGTGACCCCGTTATTGTCGATACTCCATGCAATCGCTTCCGTTATTTCCTGAAGCATTGGGGCCTTCTGCCGTGAGTTCTTCAAACGTCGATCAGCCCGACTCATCGGAGGACAATTCATCCATAATTTCGATCGATGCCAATCAGTATCGCGTTTCAACTGAATGAAAGAAACTATTATGTCAATTGTTGGTGCCAACTCTGGGTACCTGCTGCCGATTTAACTTCTACTTTAATGCCGTCAGAAGAAACCAGATCGTATGGATTCCAATTTTGCCTTACGGTATTAAAACCCAACAGGGTCTACATCCTTGCCAAACAGTTTTGTAAAGGTCAATAAGATTCTCAGCCTTATTAACCATTTCTAACCTATACCTTGGACCCGTAGTCGGTCGATTTTTTCGACGACAAGATCGAGTCGTTAACCGGTTACCCAAAAGAAGAATTCAATACTCGGAAAAAACGATGGGTGGCGATGGTGGTCGAAGAGGACCTGGAAGCCGCAAAGAAAACACTGGTCGATGTTCTCAAAAGCCATGAAATTCTTATGTCAGGGAGTATCGCATCCGGAATCAAGAAGGAAGCATGGTTTGGGTGCAGGAGAGAAGTCATTTTATTTACGCTAAAGACGGCCGAATAGTGGACATCAGTATCAGTGGTGCGGGTTTCAGTGACGTCAAGGGAAGGTCTCTGGACAATGTCATCACTTTTCAGGACATCACTGAAAAAAAGAAAAAAGAGGAAGAGATCGCGTTCATTGCCTATCATGATACCCTCACCGGTCTTCCCAACCGCAATTCCTTCTATATGCGATTGGAAGATGTTTTGAACCAATTCAGCCGCCGACCAGACGGTGCATCATGGGCCCTTCTTTTCATGGCCCTGGCGAATTTGTTGTTTATTATCAGCCCTTAGTGGATTCCGGCTCTCCCCCCGGATCAAGTCCGGGGTGCGGCCGGAATGACGGTTTTTTAATTGCCGGGTTACCAATATATTACGCAATTTATTTGAAGTAATGGTTGATTTGTAAAAGTGCCGTGAATCAATGGTGTTGAAGAAATGCTGCCCCTTTGGGGTAAGAATAGTCCTTGAAAGGGTCCCGATAGTCGGGACCCTTTGAAAATTGCGGGTTAATGATCGCAGCCCGAAGAACAGTCACACCCGGAACCGCAGGACATGGGCGTCTGGGTCTGGGTGCTGCTGATGCCCACGACTTCAATTTCAAAAGTCAATGATTCGCCGGCCAGAGGGTGATTTAAATCCATGGTCAATTTTTCATCATCCAGATGAACGATTCGTGCAGGCACCTGGCGTCCTTCCGGAGTGGTGAGACCGATGGTCATGCCGACCTGGGGATTCATTCCAGGGGGAACTTCTGATGTAGGAAAGGACTGCGTCAGGCTTTCATCTCTTTGTCCGTATGCGTCTTCCGGTGCTAGGGTAAACACCCTCTTTTCGTCCAAAGTCATCCCCATGAGTTCATTTTCAAATCCCTTGATCAACTGCCCTGCACCCATTTGTATTTCAAGCGGCTGGCGTTCGCGGCTGGTGTCGAACACCTCGCCATTTGCCAATGTTCCTTTGTAGTCCACGCTAACAAAAATACCGTTTTCAACTTTTTCCACGATGATCTCCTTTGATTTGGATTAATAACAGTATCAATCTATGTATGAATCTATTCAAGTCAAGGCAAAACTTAATTTTGGAGTTATTTCAAGTCTTTGTCCGATTTTATTTGCCCCATGACCTTTTTGTTAAAAGGTGTCTTATGAATTTACCCAACAGGGCAACTATAATTATAAAAGCACCTGTCAGGGAAATAGGAATGATTAGGACAGCACCAATCTTTAAAACAATAAGCAATACAGGTATTACTATAAATAGTATTAACCCTATAACGATCAGGGCACTAAAGCCTGTAATAAAATCTGTAATAAACTCAAAAAATCGGTTTTTTCTCTTATTATCTTGTTCATAAGATTTGTTCAGTTTTAAATCTTCAACTTTATAGTTTTTTGGCGTTATTTCATCATTCATAATATTTCATCTTTCATTCTAATTCGAGTTGATTTTATCCGTCAGTTTGCCAGAACACCTAAAAGTGACAACCTTCCTTGGTTCAAGCATCAAGTCATCCCCAGTTGCAGGATTCCTGCCGTTCCGTTCCTCCTTCCCCTTTTCATAGAACTTGCAGAAATTAAATATCAGAACGTCCACACCGGATGCCAGTGTTTTTTTTATGACCTCTATGGGGGGCCACAATTTTTCTGGATTTGTTTTTGAGCAAACCGACTGGGTTGTAGATTGAATTTACGACTTGGGCTTTTGTTCATGTCATGTGGGGAGGCTCCTCATGAAATAAAAGCTTGGAATCATATGTTATTTATCGCAATTACCAGCATAAATGTCAATTGCAAAGGTTTGACTGCCACAATGTATTTTTTTTCGAGTCTTGACAAGCTGGTGACATCGTGGGGATAAAAGATCTATTATGAACAGGGTGGATTACAATCTTCATCCTGTTTTCTTTTCTAGTTTTTTCACGGTTCATCGGCGTCCAAAAAGGATCTTGGTTCCAACGGCTAAATAATGCGATTCAAGCCGGTTCCGAATTGCCGGAATTGGAAACGATGCCCCACGGTTTTCCCGGCTCTTTTATATCCATTTGACCTAAAACCAACTATATATTACATTGTCGGAAATACACATCCTTCTTGGCCTGCAAGATGACAACAAACGGCAGTGCAACTTTATCAAAATAACCGATTCGTTTCAAAAGGGCTTCTAATGGAAAACTCGATCCAGGTTGATGCTTCACCCGGTTGTTGGTTGAGAATGGCTTGATTTCAAAGGAATGGTTTTTCATAAAACTGAAACACGTGCAAAGGGAATATAAGAAAAATGAATAAACCTAGATTTTCAATCATGCTTTTAATCCTTCTGCCCCTCTTTGGCTGTTCCCTATCCCTGAAGAACTACGGCCAGGTCAAAATGTTGCCTAAAGGCCCGGGCGAAGTGGTCATTCAGGATTTAATCGACAATTGGGAAGATTACGATATCTATTATGCCGGTTCTTTTGCAAGATATTACGGTGTCAGAAACCCTTTGGGGGTCATGTTCGATCCGAAAAATAACGATACGACGCTGGTGGGAGATAGGTGGGAAAAGGTCAGGGATCAAAAGACCTTGATAGAGATTACGCAAATGATCTATCCGAACACTCAGCATGATCCCTGGCTCAGCGAGATTTTAGGGCCGGATGACAGGTTTTATGGATATTTGTATTATTCCTACGGGATGGTTGTTCTCAACTTGACCGATGACGGAAATATGTATGTATACGATCTGGAGGAACCTATCGGAGAATATTCTCTCTTCTAACACTAATTCAGACGATTCTATCTGAAAAAAAGACAGATGGAATTCAGGAGTAACGACCATGCTTAAAAAGATTATTTCAGGCGGACAAACTGAAGCAGATAGAGCAGCACTGGACATTGCCATAAAGCTGCGCATCCCTCATGGTGGATGGATACCAAAAGGACGGATGGCCGAGACCGGCCCCTTGCCCGATCATTACAAACTTCAAGAAATGGAAACCGAAAAGTATTCCGAATGCATAAAACAGAACGTAATGGATTCAAGCGGAACACTGATCATATCATACGGCAGATTGACTGGAGATTTGGATCATGCCAGAAAATCGGCATTGAGATATGGACGCCAGATGCTTGGCATTGACTTCAATCATGTCGACGACGCCAAGGCGGCTTCTCTGGTCAATGATTGGATTCAGTTATATCGTATCGATGTTCTACATGTGATTGGGCCGAGTGCCGAAGTAAATCCTTATGTCAGAAACCAAACGGAAAATATGATAGAAGGTGCACTTACAATGGGCTTTCTCCCGAATCAAAAGGCCTGATGGATATCATAAAACGACCGTTGGGGTGATAGCTGCTGTTGACTCCAAACGCTTTATCGTCCCCTGAAAATTGTGATATCAAAATAATGGTTCATTCATTTAATTGAAAAAATCAGGAGGAAAAAGGAATCCATGGAACGCGTAAAAACAATGATAAAATGGGCAGGGCTGGCCATATGTATATTTTCGATACTGGCGCTCGCCGGTTGCAGTAAGGTCAATAAAGACAATTATGATAAAATAAAAATCGGAATGAGCCATGAAAAGGTTGTGGAGGTTTTAGGAGAACCGAACACCTGCGAAGACCCGATACTGAAAACGAAAAGCTGTAGGTGGGGTTCGTCTGAAAAACAGATCGAAATCAAGTTTGTCGGTGATACCGTAATCTGGCGGTCGAGCAAAGGCCTCTGATCGAGCCTTCTTGAGTTTCATATCCGACTGGACAGATGCGCGTCGAAAATGCCATGCTTTCTAATGAAGTTGCTGTCCGTCAAGTCGGCACAACGAATCTCTATCCACCAGGCATCCAGAGACAGCGCCCCGTAATATAGACCGGGGGCGACAACCATTGCGCTTTTTATCTGCCCCTTTCTGCTGATAGCAATTTTCAGAACGCTTCTTTCAACGATGCGCTCCTTTCCCCCAACTCGTATATTTTCTGTGTGCGCCATCGGTTCATCAACCGAGTCCATTACCAAACCCCAGGACTCTGCAAGGCCTATTGATTCCTTTTTTCTCTGGCGATGAAAGTTGCAAGCTCTGGTTCGAAATTTAGAACTGCAATCTTAATGTTTCAATGACCTCCTTGAAATCGCTTCAAGCCCGCAATCCAACCCTTTTAGATTTTTCAGAGTTTATTTTTCTCGGAAATCACCTTAAGATATTGCAAATCCTGTCAAAGTATGGCACAGGGGTTGACAAATATTGTCAAATAAGGATTTTCTCCAACTTGTTCAAGAATTTTAACCAGCCGAAATATAAGCAAATTATATATTTAAGATCGGAAAAATTAAAACCTGCATAGATTTTGCACGTTCAGGTATCAGACCCGTTCGACATAGATGAAATCCCAATGGTCATTCAGCCCCCATGGAGAAATAGGGTTATCATGGATTCTTTCAAATGCCAGATAAACAAAGGAGATTAAAAATGAAAATAGGATTGTTCGGTGCCGATAAACGGGGTTTAAAACGGGTTGCTGTCATCGCCCTTGCGACTTTATGCTTTGCCGCTTTTCAAACCTCCGACGCCGATGCTGCTACAGCCAGAGAGATTAACGTCAGCGTCGATGCCACTCTGAAATATTTTCTTAAAAATGTTAAGGGTGCCAAGGAGTATTTAAACGCAGCCAAAGGTGTCCTGGTGTTCCCCAATGTTTACAAAGCTGGTTTTGGAATCGGGGGCGAATATGGAGAAGGGGCCTTGCGAATCGGCGGCAAGACGGTTGATTACTACAGCACCGTCGCAGGGTCCTTCGGCTTTCAGCTGGGAGCACAGAAGAAAACGCTGATCTTGGTATTTATGCAGAAAGGGGCACTTAAAAGTTTCCGAGAGAGTAGCGGCTGGAAAGCCGGTGTTGACGGCTCCGTTGCTCTGGTAACGGTCGGTATCGGCGGTTCCATTGATACCACCAACATCAAAGATCCCATCGTCGCTTTTGCCTTCGACCAAAAAGGCCTGATGTATAATCTGACCATCGAGGGCTCCAAGTTTTCCAAAATAAAAAAATAGACGTTTAAGTATGAAAATCATCATAAGAATTATATCGATTTTTATTTTTTCGTTACTATTTTCCG
Organism: Desulfobacterales bacterium; assembly: GCA_012974475.1. Classification (GTDB taxonomy): domain Bacteria; phylum Desulfobacterota; class Desulfobacteria; order Desulfobacterales; family UBA11574; genus JAAXQD01. The sequence continues at coordinate 4,112 of JAAXQD010000249.1, read as the reverse complement.
GATGCAGCGTAATATATACCACCGCAGTGGATCAGCGTAATGTGAACACCATTATCAATGATACTAAGATTAAGTTTACCATCGCAAATAAATTCTATGATGATGAGGCTATTAATTCTCTGAATCTTTCCAGTGGATGTTATAGAGGCCATTGCACAGGCAAAAAGTGTTGAAGGTGTTCGAAGTGTAAAATCTTTATTGAAGTCGGCAAACTATAACCTAAATTGAGGGATTTTTACTGCATGACAACAAGCCTCGGGATAGACCATATTTAAAGTTAAACCATTATTCGTCTATTCAGCCCAACAACGCTCATTTCTCGGGTTTTTTAAAATCTTGACATATCACATTGTGGCATTATATTTTTACAGGACCGTCAAGACGGAATATAACTTTAGTTAGGTATAAGAAAATGAGCAAGAACTCTACAGGACAAATCAGATATTCTTTTATGATCCGAAAGGCGGAATTGACCAAAAAGAGGAATATATCACCTTTCACCTTTACACGGATCAAAAGGGTGACCTGGGGAATGGAAGGCAACCCCAAAAATCATTTGGGCCCCAGGGTATAAAATATCCGATAAGAACCGTCCATTCGCTTACTTCATAGAGCGTTATCAAATTGGCAAGGAACATGGTTCCGGGTCGTCTTTTTGCCCAATTTCTGCGTCATTCTCAACATTGTGCACGAAGTGAAGCTTTATCTTTATCCTCGAAATACTCAATGAATGGATGCCTGTCCCGATGATTTTTTCATCGGGGTGGTTAAAATTTTCGCCTTGCTTGAACTTGAACAAAAATGAACATTTTTCAAAGGTCTCAGTATATCGGGGTTGTTAATCAACATTATGGGCGCTTTGCCAAACGCCTATTTTTCGACACCTGTACGTAAGGTCCCTTTTTCCACAATTTCTACATCTTTTTTCTTATCCTGCGCTAAATCTGTACTATAAAACTCTCCGCCGTGGGGGAGTGCCATAAAAAAATTATTGATGTGGTCGATTTGGAGCGTCACTTCTTGCATCCGGCATTCCAGCAAATGTCCCCCGGCGTTTCTATCTTTCGTTATAAAGTGCAGATGATACCCCGGGACATTTATCCCATGCACATAGTCGGGAGATCGGAACCCCACAATCGTTCCGTCTATATCATGAAACTCGAAGATCGATTGCTCTTTCACCACATCCACAAGCGGTGGATAAGGCTTCTGCTGTCCAGGAACGCTCCGTGTCTTGATATATTTGAAATTACCCTCTATTCTGATGGCATAAAATATGTTTTGTGACGGCAGCAGACCATCTATATGCCGTTTCAACTGTGTATAACTATCCGCCGTATCCAGTTCCAGGGTGTCGTCCGGGGCAAAGAATGACACCACGGCAAAGGGTGTCTTCACGGAATCCTCAACCGGATATGCCACACCATCCGCTTTTATTTGATAGAATGTGCCGGCCAGTCCGATCATTTCGCCATCAAGGGCATTAAAAGTTCCCAACCCAAAATCACCGTTTCTCTTCATTTCGCCAAAAGTTACATCTCCGTCATAAATTCCCTTGAGCAGGGCATTTATTGTAGATGATTGAAACACCACATCGTTTTTTTGGACATGGGCGCAGCCCATGAGTGTTGAAACGGCTAAAATGACAAGGGTTATACAACGTATATATATCTTCATTTTTCCTCTACAGATCTTTAATGTGGTTTATTCAAAAGGCCTCTATCCGTATGGATTCTTATTTCGATAAATTTAACCCTATCGTGGCATAAATAACATGGCAAAATGAGTTGCATGACGATAATTATCATCATTTTTAGACTTTTTCTCTGCTTTGATGGAATTGGCCCCAATTGACATCATGAAAATAGTGAAAACAGCCGTGTTATTTGTCCACCATGGTCCTCGTTTCCCATGGATTGAAGTCCGCTGAAGACTTGCTTTTTAATACAATTATTTTATCATAGGTTCTGGCGTGTGGCAAACCGCATGCGATTGAATGATAACATGAGGAGGGCATATGCAAAAATTAACACCTGTCAACTATAAAATCAGAATCGAACCCGATTTGGTGAATTTCACATTCGCCGGAACCACCCAAATTTTATTGAATGCGCTTCATTCGGTCAAAGAGATTCCCATGAACCTTCTGGACATTGCCATCTGGAACTGCAAAGTTTTAGAAAAAAACACGTTCGTCGCGTGTCCTTTTTTCGTCGATACCCAACAAGAAGAACTTCGCATTTTTCTTCCCGAGGCCATGACCGGTAATATTACCGTGAGGATAGACTATCGGGGGCATATCAATGATCAGATGGCCGGCTTTTACCGCAGCAGGTATATTCGTGGTTCAAAACAGGCGTATATTGCGGTGACCCAGTTCGAAGAAAGCGATGCCCGGCGGGCCTTTCCGTGCATGGATCACCCGGCTAAAAAGGCGACGTTTGATATTGAAATGGATGTTGAGAAAAACCTAGTCGCCATTTCAAACAGCCCGATCCAATCGGAGACCAGGTTGGACAACGGGAAGAAACGGGTGATATTTGAACGGACGCCGAAAATGTCTACGTATTTGGTCTTTTTTGGGGTGGGCGAATTCGAATCCCTTCAAAGTCAAAACGATCCTCGCGTGGGCGTGGTCACACTGCCGTCAAAGAAAAAATACGCTCCCTTTGGGCTAGAATTCGGAGAAAAAGCCCTTGAGTTCAGCGAGGCATATTATGGGATTTCTTATCCTTTGGCAAAACTGGATTTGATCGCCGTTCCGGATTTTGCCTTCGGTGCCATGGAAAATTGGGGCGCCATCACGTTTCGCGAGAATTTGCTCCTGTATTATCCTGAGATAACCTCAAAATCCGCTCAACAAAGGATCTGCGAGATTGTCGCCCACGAGATCGCCCATCAGTGGTTCGGAAATCTCGTCACGCCTTCGGACTGGAAATATCTGTGGCTGAATGAAAGTTTTGCCACCTATTTCGGATACGGTGTGGTGGACCATTATTATCCTGAATGGGATACGTGGGAGCAGTTTCTGGATGGCATGACCGCATCGGCCCTGTCCCGTGATGCGCTGCACGAAACGACCGCCATTGAAATACCCAGCGGCGAACATGTGGTCATAAATACCAGTACCGCTCCGATTATTTACAACAAAGGCGGAAGTATTTTGAGACAGATCGAAGGTTACATCGGCCAAGACGATTTTAGGGAAGGGCTTCAGGACTATCTCAGGGCCCACGAGTACGGCTCGGCAGCCAGTCACCACCTCTGGGAGTCTCTTGAAAACGTTTCAAACCAGCCCATCGGCTCGATGATGAAGAGCTGGATCGAACAACCCGGCTTTCCGATGGTCGACGTCCAACGGATTGGCCATACGCTGGTTCTGGACCAAAAAAGATTTACCTACCTGCCCAATGATTTTGATCAAAAATGGGTGATTCCGATTCTCATCAACCTTTTCTTTGACGCGGGCGAGTCTCGGCCGATAACCGTATTAATGAACGATGCCCAAACGGAAATCGATATCCCTTCGGATACGGTTGCCTATAAGGTAAATATTCGACAAACCGGGTTTTATCGTGTCAGATACAAAGACCGGAAAAACCTTGAAGCACTCGGCCGGCGAATCAGCGATCAGATTCTGTCCCCCGAAGACCGGTGGGGGCTGCAAAATGATCTCTACGCATGGGTCAAACGGGGAGATGTCTACTTGGGTGATTATCTTCTATTTCTTTCACATTATCGGGAAGAGATCGCATACCTTCCGTTGACCGGCATCGTTTCCAGCCTGTCCGAACTTTACCTCGTCATGGATGCAGATGCTAAAGAAAAAATCTCTTTGTGGGGCTTGCCCTGGTACGAAGAAATCCTTGAAAAGATCGGACATGAACCCCGTAAAACGGAAAAATATACAACGTCTATTCTGCGGGAACAACTCATTTGGGCGGCAGCTCTTTTTGGCTCTACCCGGATCCATGAATTTGCACGCCGTCGTTTCTCTGCGCTTTTGGAAGGCGCCCCGGTGCATTCGGATCTAATGAGATGCGTGATGCAGTTCGGTGCCTTGACCGGCGATGCCCAGGTGTTTGATTGGTTTCTGTCTCTTATACACATCT
>JAAXQD010000236.1 GCA_012974475.1 Desulfobacterales bacterium | reverse complement strand
ATCCATATCGTAATCTGCATGCTCTTTGGCAATGACAGCCTCTTTGACGGCATACATGCAGCAAACCGATGAGCAATAGGGATGGTCACAGCGGTTAAGATCCCTGGAACCGATGCATTGGAACCATGCAATCTTCTTGGGCTCCTTCTTGTCCGATATCCGGGTCAGATGCCCCATGAAGGGACCTGTGGCTGAAAGAATTCGTTCAAATTCCATAGAAGTTACGACATTGGGATGTTTTGCATAATTGTAATTATCGAATTTTGAAGGATCAAAAGGCTGAAAACCCGGCGCCATAATCACAGAACCGACATTGATGGTTGTCGTTTCTTCGTACTGGGCATGGGTCTCAAGGGTGACGGCGTTGGCATCACAGACGGTCACACACTGGTAGCACTCACAACAACTCCCGCAGTCCAAACACCGGTCCGCCTCTTCCTGTGCCGATTTTTCATCCACGAGAAGGTTCACTTCTTCGAATCCTGAAAGTCGCTGTTCCACCGGCAACGTCGGGACTGTTAATCGTTCTCTTGTCGGTTCGTCTTTTGACGGCGCTACCCAGTTTGTTCCCATGGGCGGTTCATCCTGCCACTCTGTCGGCAGTTCTTTGCCCTGTAAATATTGGGCGATATATTTGGCTGCTCTCTGGCCGGCCTCCACCGCCTCGATAACGGTTGCAGGACCGGAGATCACATCGCCACCGGCAAAGATTTCCGGTATATTCGTTTGAAGGGTTTCAGGATTAACCTCCAGAAGGTTCCACTTGGAAACTTTTAGATCCTGGTTTTTGGCAAGATCGCCGAAATCGGGTTCCTGCCCGATGGCCGGGATAATATGGTCGGCTTCAATAAAAAATTCCGAACCTTCGACGGGAGTCGGCCGTCGCCGCCCTGTTGTGTCTTTTTCCGTCAGCCGGGTTCGAATGCATTCGATGCCGGCGACTTTATCGTTTTCACTGGAGATATTTACGGGAGCCACCAGAAAATGGATGTTCACGCCTTCTTTTTCCGCTTCTTCGACTTCCTCGGGTTCTGCGAGCATTTCAGCTCGGGATCTGCGGTAGATGATATGCGCTTCACTTGCACCGAATCGAAGCGCCACCCGTGCGGCATCCAGCGCGCTATGGCCGCCGCCGATCACAACGACCTTTCCTTCGACCTTTTTTAAATTTCCCAGATGAATCTCTTGCAAAAAGGTGATGACATCTAAAACCCCCTGGGAAGTTTCCTCTCCGGGGATTCTAAGTTTCAGTCCTTTCCAGGCACCAATGGCCAAAAAGATTGCATCGGCACCATGCTCCTGCAGTTCTTCAAGGGTCACGTCTTTACCCACGGCGGTATCGGTATGGATCTTTACCCCGTATCGTTTGAGATTATCAATCTCTGCATCCAACACCGTCCGCGGCAGTCTGTGTTCGGGAATTCCGTATCGCATCATCCCGCCGGCTTCGGGCATGGACTCGTATATATCCACCTGATACCCGTCAAGTGCCAGAAAATATGCCGAAGTAAGCCCGGCAGGACCTGAGCCGATAATGGCAACTTTTTCGTTTCTGGGGGTAATTTGCGGTACCGGGAGTTCACTCAGATCCACATGATCCGCTGCAACTCTTTTGAGTTCCCGTATGGAAATCGCCTCGTCCAATTCAAGCCTGCGACAGCTTTTTTCACAACGATGGGGACAGATACGGCCGAGTATACCGGGAAAAGGCGCATCCTCCATGACGATTTCCACGGCTTCCCGGTACTTTCCCATCTTGACCATGGCCACATATCCCTGAACATTTAGATTCGCCGGACAGGCCATCCTGCATGGGGCCGTGTCGCGCTTCTCTATGGCAAAGCTGCCGGGAATTGCCTGGGCGTAACTTTTGTAAGTGGCTTTACGGTTCGCCAGACCCATGTCATATTCGCTGGGCATTGTTACAGGGCAGACCTCTGTACAATCGCCGCAGGCAGTACATTTGTCCGAGTCAATATAGCGTGGGGTTTTGTGCAGGGTTACTTGAAAGTTCCCATTCTCTCCGTCAATGCTTTCAACGTTTGAACAGGTATGAAGTTCGATGTTGATATGCCGGCCGACCTCGACCAGTTTGGGAGAAATAATTCACATGGAGCAGTCATTGGTTGGAAAAGTTTTGTCCAGCTGGGCCATTACACCGCCAATGGCCGGTGACTTTTCAACCAGATGAACGAAAAAGCCGGAATCGGCCAGATCGAGTGCGGACTGCATGCCGGCGATACCGGCGCCTACAACGAGTATCGCTCCATTCACATTTTTAGGCATCGTTTTTCTTCTCCTATTTTTGCAATAGATTTATCACAGATATTCAGTATCACCCTGCACAAGAAATGATAAAAATATCTTTGACTTCAAATAGTTATACAAAACATTCGGAAACGTTACGAAATTTTGAACCTAACCCATTACGTTCTTTATTTCGAATCTTAGGAAAATTGAAAAAGCCAAAGGATTTATTTATATAGGCGGTGTTCTCTTGTCAATAAAAATCCGCAATAATTTAGTCTGTTGAAATGTGATACCTACGAATGGGGTGCACACCGATGAAGGGGGGGGGTGCTCCATGTGGAATTATTGATGAAATCCTTAGCAAAAAACGACAACATGGTTAAACGTTTTAAAGGAAAGAATCAACGGACCGGCATTTTCAGATCCGACAAAATTACATCCCATTTTTTTTACGGGCATTGTCAATAGACAATCTGAATATCCGCTGTCAAAATATTCTCTTGGCATCGAAAAAATGTCATGATACTGAAACCCTAATTGAACGAAAGTTTAGGATGCCCCCCCCCTGTGAAATGCGGGTACGTGTTCAGGGGGTGCGCTTTCCCGTGTAACGATATTGGCGGAGTGGCTTCGTTATTTCAATGACTTAGCAGTGGGGGAGACCGCGGCTCCCGCATGCTTTTTGCGGGAGAACGCGGAGGGGGAAGGAATGCCCCCGCTGCTAAGTTGTTGAAATGACCAGACACGTAGACGGCAAAGTGAAGCGGGAGAGCGTACCCCCTGAACACATACAAATGTGGAGCCTATTGAATGACAAAATCCATGAATCCCAAAAAAACACCGCCGTTGAAAAAAGCGCTGGTGGCCGACTGGCCGGCCCTGAAACGAACATTTATCCGGCCGGAAGACGACGCTGCTAGATCCACGTTGATCAAGTACATGGAGCAGATCCTTTTCGGACTCCACGATTTTCTTAAAACACATGTGGGTTTTACCGAAGCCGTCAGCCTGAAGGATTTGGCCGACAGATTTACGGACAGCCTTATCAGCCAAAATCCTGAAAAAAAACTGGCCGACGTTATTACCGATCTGATTGAAGACATCGCCCCCCATGCCGTGAATGTGGCCTCGCCCTATTTTATCGGACACATGACCTCGGCCATCCCTTTTTTTATGGTCCACCTTAAAACCATCGTCACCGCTTTGAATCAAAATGTGGTTAAAATCGAAACGTCCAAGGTGGTGTCGGTGGTGGAAAAGCAGGTGTTGGCCAAAATTCACCGTCTGATTTACCGAGAAAGCGACACTTTTTACACTGAACATATCCAAAGCACCCACACGACCCTCGGCTGCTTTACTGAAAACGGTACACTCTCCAACCTTACGGCCCTGTGGGTTGCCCGAAATACTCGATTTTCCCCAAAAAATGGTTTTGGCGGTGTGGAAAAAGAAGGCCTTCAGGCCGCCTATGAGGCATACGGAATCGAACGAAGCGTCATTCTTGTGTCAAAACGCGGACACTACTCACTCGACAAATCCGGAGGACTGCTTGGGATCGGCAACCGGAATATTGTCGCCGTGGATGTGGATGAAAAGAACCGGATCGATCTTACAGCCCTTGAAAATACCATCCATACGTTCAAGAAAAGCCCAAAAAAAACAGCCATCTTGGCGGTGGTCGGCATCGCCGGAACCACGGAAACCGGGTCCGTAGACCCGCTGTCAAACCTGGGCGACATTTGCGCGGAAAACAGAATTCATTTTCACGTGGATGCCGCCTGGGGAGGGCCGACCCTGGTGTCGGAAAAATACCGCCATCTGCTCGCCGGAATCGAGGGGGCCGATTCGGTGACCATCGACGGACACAAGCAGTTTTATATGCCCATGAGCTGCGGCATGATCTATTTTAAAGATCCAACGATCATGGACAGCGTCATATATCATTCGAACTATGTCAACCGGCCCACCTCGGTGGATCTCGGCATAAAATCACCGTCAGGATCCCGGGAGGCAAACTCGCTGATTCTCGACAGCGCACTCAAAATCATGGGAAGCCGGGGCTATGCACTGCTCATCGACCACGGCATCGAAACGGCCCGCAAATTTGCCGATGAAATTGAAAAACGTCCGGATTTTCAGCTGGTCACCCCCCCTGAACTCAACATTCTCACCTACAGGCTGTGTCCTTTGAACCTCAAAAACAAACTCGGTCAAGGGGATGCGGAAGAAGTCGCTCAAATCAACGAAAAATTAAACACCCTCAATCGGACGGTTCAACGGCTGCAGCGGGAGGCCGGCAACAGCTTCGTCTCCAGAACCACCTTAAGCTCGGCAACCTGGCCCGGACAGGACATGGTGGTGCTTCGGGCCGTAATCATGAACCCCATGACCACCATTGAAATTTTGCGGGAGATTCTCGACGAACAGGAAGCAATCCATAAAAACAGGTTGGCCTGATTGGAAATAAAACCATTCAATCACGAAACAGGGAAACCCACTTTAAAACGGTTTTCAACAACTATTCCCTTTTGTTATCTCGGCTCACCCTGAAGAATTATGAAAATGGCACAACCCCACAATACTATGGTAAAAACAATGCTGACCAATACTGCGGCACTGCCGAGATCTTTCGCCCGCTTAGCAAGTTCATGATATTCTGGAGACGCTATATCCACAACCGTCTCAATTGCCGAATTCAACAGCTCTACGACAAGTACAGATGTCGTTGCAAAAAAGAGTAGCCCTTTCCACAAAAGAGATAGTGGCAAAAACAGGAGAACCACCAAAAGAACGACGACTATGCACATCTCTTGACGAAATGCTGCTTCATTAGAAATTGCGAAACGTAGACCATTCAGGGAATAGAAGAAGGCGGCCCAAATTCTAGCAATGCCGGTTTTTGTCGTTAGTTTGCGATTCATGTTTTAATGATGCATAATCAGTGATTTCACAGTTCTGTTGACCATGTAATCTGGAAATTGCCTTTTTTGGATTTTTCGGCAATCTCTGCCAGAATAAAACCCGAAGTCAGTTCATGCTGATTACATATATCGTAAATTTTACAAAAAATCAAAAAGGCAGCGGTCAGGTTGAAAACGTGACGAACTCGATTTTTGCGAATTCAGCCAATGTCACAATCAGATTCTCTGCGTCCGACTGCATCCCGCTATCCACAAGGCATGTGGCCCCTTTCCGACGATCTTCAATAATGTAAATATTGCTGGCCGTTCCCCTGAATTGATGGATCACGCGATGGTCTGTAAGATTCACGTTTTTCGTAATCATGTCGTTTTGAATTTACTCGCGTTCAAACTTCAACATTTCAGAGTTTCCTGTAGGTCCCTTTACGCGCTTCATCTCTCTTCAACCTTGAACTTTGAACCTTGAACCTGAGTCGTTAAACCTTCTTTACTCATATTCCATCGCCACAGGACTTCTCATGATAAGATCGATGGACGTTCCCGATGTGAGGGCAGCTTCAGGAAAAACCCGCTTTAGGGACCGGATGTGTCTCAGGTTGTCCGCGGTTCGCAGAATCAGCATGGCAAGGTCTCCCTCCTCCATCTCGGCGATGCCGAGCACTTTTTCCCAGGGCTGACCCGCGGCCCAGGCGTAAATCGCGGCTGCCGGCCGCAAGAACAACGGCCGGACCTCAAATTCCCGGTCGGCCATGAGCGCTGCGAACGGTCGAAGGTCTTTTTGGACACGGTGAAAGGCTGCCAGCAGAGTTTTTGGTTTGAACGCCTTCTCAATACGATCGTCCGATTCCCGCTCATTGACGAACAGTGTGGTCACGGCCGCAAGCAGCGCAGGGTCGGATTCCGGAAAGATCCCCCGTCGAAAACCTTCAGCGATCATCAGCGGCTGATCGACCCTCAGCTGGGACGCCCAGAGGCCGTCGGCTGTCAACACACCGTCTTGGGCGACATAACCGGTTTCTTTCAGAAAATCGAGATGGTGCAGAAAATCCCGCCAGAGTTTCTTGTGTTCGTCCTGGAGCGGTTTACGATCGCCTTTTTTTCTTTTCTTTTTAACCATCATAAAGGTTGCAAAGGATTCACTTAAAAGATCTTCGATCTGGTCCGGCGTGTGGGATAAAAGCAGGTTAAGAACCATGGAAAAGTTCATTTTTATCTGGCTGGACACATCCGCGGAGCGCGATGTCGAAAGCTTTGCAATGCGTCGGATGTCCATGAATTTTCCCGGAACTGCCATTGCAAATCCGATATGGTCCATTCCCCGCCGTCCGGCCCGACCGGTCATCTGATGAAATTCAGTGGGGTCCAGCGGCAGGAATTCCCGCCCGTTGAACCGGTCTGAATTAAAAAAAACAATGGTCCTGGCAGGAAAGTTGACACCGGCTGCAACCGTAGATGTGGCGAAGACGGCATCGAGAAGCCCCTCGGTCATGAGCGTTTCCAGTATCAGTTTCCATGCCGGGAGCTGGCCGCTGTGATGGGCGCCCACACCCAGGTGTTCAAGTTGCCACAGCTGCCGGTGCCCGGCAATGTGAGGACTTTTGGCCACAAGCTCTTCGATTCTCTGACTGCGGACGGCCGTTCGGTCCGGATCGAATGTCAGGTCGTCGGCACACAGATCCAGGGCATTGTCACAATCGGCTCGGGATTTGAGGAAAAATATTGCCGGGAGAAGACGATATTTGTTCAATACGCGCAGAATATCCCCAAAAGGCGGAAGTTTATGGGGCGGTGCCAGGAGAACCGGGCGACTGCTGCTCGCGTAAGCCGCCACCTTTTTGTGAAGTCCGCCCTTTCCTCGACGGCCCCCCGTTAACAGGGGGAGAAGGGTTCCTGATGGATGGAAGAATAACGGATAAAGGGGTACCGGACGATGGGTTTCTTCAACAACCCGACATTTTTTCGAGCGGATAGACGAAAGCCACTCGGCGATAATGCCCGCATTCCCGATGGTGGCCGACAGCAAAAGCAGCGGTATTCTGGACGGAAGATAGATCATGATCTCTTCCCAGACCACACCTCTGTCTTCATCACCCAGAAAATGCGCTTCGTCAAGAACAACAAAATCGGTGAAAAACGTTATCCCCTGATGCATGGCATCGTAAAGCTGATTCCGGAGGATTTCGGTGGTTCCCACGACGATGGGTGCATCAGGGTTTTCTTTTCGGTCACCAGTTAAAATACCGACGTTTTCCGGCCCGAAGATTTCCGAAAATTCAACGTACTTGGCGTTGCTCAAGGCTTTTAAGGGGGAAGCATACCATGATCTTCCGCCTTTTTTGTGAATTCGGGCGATGGCCTGCTGGGCAATCCAGGTCTTCCCGGCACCGGTCGGGGCGGTCACCAGGCAGTCGGATCGTTGGATGGCCGATACGGCTTCAAGCTGGAACGGGTCAGGTTTAAAGGGCGTTTTAGCCGGCACGCCGATGTCGGCGAAAACTCTTTTTAACCCGGCATCGGCGCCGGGCCTGATTTTGAGAATCCGGCGACCCGGCCTGAACCCGCCTTTTTTTCCTTTTGGTTTATGGACGTAACGTCTTTTTCGAATCATTAACCCCTATGGTTGCAAAAGCCGCTGTTTTACACAAATTCTGCCGTGTTGTTTATGCTACGGTAGGGCAAAGCTTGGGTATCATGCTATCCACATTTGCTTTGGCCGTTGAATTCACATCAAAAGGGGAAACGCCGTCCAAATCCGCCTCTATCAACGCATCATCATACGGTATAAAGCCCAGAAGTTCAAAACCATGCAGATGCTTTTTTAAATATTCTTCATCTTTTGCACTCCGGATCTTGTTGCCGACCACCACAATATTTTTCAACCCGATCTCAGATGCAAGCTTTCGAATGTGGGCGGCGGTATCGATACTTCGACGGCCGGGCTCCACCACCACGATAAGTCTGTCCACCGCAGAGGCTGTCGATCTTCCCAGATGTTCGATGCCGGCTTCCATATCCATGACCACCACTTCGTCCCTTGCCAGAACGATATGGGTCATCAGTGCCCTTAAAAGGGTGCTTTCCGGGCATATGCATCCGGACCCACCCTTTTTGACACCGCCCAGTCGCATGAGCTTGATGTTATCGATTTTCGCCGAAAGCGCGTCTGGAAGATCGTCCACCTTGGGGTTGAGTTTGAAAAAACCGCCGATGCTGCCGGATTGTGCTTCGGTTCTTTCAAAAATAAGCTCTTTCATCTCGGCAATGGGGGTGATGCTTTGGGCATCGGGGATGCCGAGTGCCGCCGCAAGATTTGCATCCGGATCCGCATCGATGGCCAGCACATGTTTCCCCTGTGCATTCAATGTCCGTATCAGAAGGGCGGAAAATGTTGTTTTACCGACCCCGCCTTTGCCGCTGACTGCCAGTTTCATATCTATATCCTTTCTCTTTGAAGGCGATCAAAACGCGTGACATATAATCAATTAAATTTAATCACAATATAACACACGATACTGTTCAAGCAAGTGGATATATTTTTTAGCAACCACTTAAACCCTTGACGTCCAAGGATTTTAAATATAAATAAATCCAAATTTCATACCCAACGACCTTGGCGATGTTGTTTTGGTATTTATTTTGTTTGAATCATCTCCCGATTAGTTGTAGTTAATTGGTGTAAAATAAGTGAATCATTTCCAATTGAGTCGGTGTGATCCCAGAGGGGTCAAGGATTCAAGGATTCAAGGGTTCGAGTGAAATGCTAAAGAATTACAAAGATTTGAAAGTCTGGCAAAAGTCATACGAACTCTGTTTAGAGATATATAGAATAACAGCAAAATTCCCGAAGGAAGAAAGATACGGTCTAACTTCACAGATAAGAAGATCTGTTGTGTCTATTCCTTCTAATATAGCAGAAGGATATGGAAGAAAGACAACCTTGGATTACGTTAGGATGCTTTACATATCTTATGGTTCTGTTTGCGAATTGGAAACGCAGATATTATTAGCAGGAGATTTAGATTTAATTGAAAAAGGTGAATTGGGACCACTAAATAAAGACATCGCAGAAATCGAAAGAATGTTAAAGGCGCTGATAAAGTCTTTAGAAAACAAACCCTTGAATCCTTGACCCCTTGAATCCTTGGACCCTCTTCTCCAACTAAATTGGAGAAGAACCTTTTGTTTTAATAATACGTTATTTTCATCTTTTCTGAGGTGATAAATGTTTAAATTTAATTTCAAAGCGTCTTTTCACCGATATATTTTTATGGCCGCAGCGGTCTTTTTGCTGACAGGTTCAGTCTCGTTGGCCAAAGACCCGGACAAGGGAAATGGACCGCCGCCGACACCGGTCCAGGTCGCCGTCGTAGAAAAAAAGACGGTTTCCAATCAGATATCTCTGGTTGGAACAACCGAGGCCTTTGAAGAGAGCACCGTTGCGTCTGAAGTGTCCGGAGTGGTTAAATATTTCCCGGTAAAAGAGGGAGCTTTTGTCGAAAAAGGAGCCCTCCTTGTTAATTTAAAAGAGACCGAAGTGAAGCTTCGCCTGAAAAGCGCCGTTGCTGCCAGGGAAAAAATTCTGGCGAACCTTCAAAATGCTGAAAAAGAGCTTAAAAGGGTCAGCCGGCTGAAAGAGACAAACAGTATTGCCGAAAAGCAACTTGATGCAGCATTTTATACCCATAGTGCCCTTTCCCAGGATTTAATGCAGCGAAAGACCGAAATAGAACTCCTCGAATACGAGATCAAACAAAAAAAGGTTTTAGCACCTTTTTCGGGTTTTGTCGCAAAAGAACACACCCAGGTGGGGGAATGGATAAATAAAGGGGGGCCGGTTGTAACCCTTCTGAATCTCGATAAAATTCGAATAACCGTTGACGTTCCGGAACGCTATTCGGTGTTGCTTTTACCCCAAAGTGATGTAAAAGTATCCATACAAAGTGTATCCAAAGATCTGTTTGAAGGTAAGATATATTCCGTGCTTTCACAGGGAGACCCCGATTCCAGGACCTTCCCGGTAAGAATCCACCTTGCAAATCCGGATCACATGATTAAAAGCGGCATGGAGGCCATCGTTACATTCAATCTGACAGACAAAAAAAACGCCCTTCTGGTACCAAAGGACGCCATCGTAACCGCGGGAGACACCCGGATGGTTTTCCGGGTGGCCGACGGTAAAGCAATGCCGCTGAACGTAAAGATACTCGGTTATTATGACGGCAATGTCGCTGTTGAAGGAAGTCTGAAACCCGGCGACCAAGTGGTCATCCGTGGAAACGAGCGCCTCAGGCCCGGACAACCGGTGACCGTTCAAAAATGATTAAAAATACAAGGGCCAGGCCGTTGCAAACCTGTTTCGTTTTATACCTTGAACCCGTAACTCGCAACCCGTAACTCGTAACCCGTAACCCGTAACCTCGAACCCTGAACGCTGAACCCTGAACCTTCTATGAAACTTGTCGATACCGCCATAAAAAAACCGGTGACCGTTACGGTGGGAGTCCTCCTGCTGGTTCTGTTCGGCTCCATATCACTTTTCAGGATTCCCATTCAGCTGACGCCCAATGTCGATCTTCCGGAGATTTCCATCACCACCACCTGGCGCGGCGCAAGTCCTGTTG
>JAAXQD010000093.1 GCA_012974475.1 Desulfobacterales bacterium | reverse complement strand
GTCTTAAATGGTGAAGGAATGCATACTCCTTAATAGTGCTCAGTGGCTCAAATCAAAAAACAGCGTGGGATTCGACCAATATTTCTCAATCGAAGTAAATATCCGGGTCCAGAGGGCCCGGCTTTGGATGACCCCTGGAAGGGGCTGTTTTACTTAAAACCGTACAAATAAAGACATCGCAGAAATCGAAAGAATGTTAAAGGCGCTGATAAAGTCTTTAGAAAACAGCCCCTTGCCACCTTGATTCATCAAATCCTTGACCCCTTGAATCCTTGGGCCCTCTTCTCCACCTAAATTGGAGAAGAACCTTAATAATTAAGATGCGACCTCATTTTCTTTTCTGCCTGTTGGGCGAATACCCGGAAACGGCGTGCTTCCTCCTCATTTCCCATCGAGGCATATATTCGGCTGATCTTTTGAAAATATAGCGGAGCATTTTCCGGATCATCCTGAGCCAGGGAAAGATACATTTCCATAATCGCTGAAGAATGCTGGCCTAAATCAAAGCTGATATCTGCGAATTTTCGTTTGATCAGAGGATCGATGCGGGTATGACAGCTGCGGCACTGATCCATGATTTCGGCATACAGATCCCGGGCGCTTTCAAGGTCTCCCAATGTCTCCAATGTGCCGGCAAGCGCAATCACTAGTGGTTCGTTCCATCCGTATGCCTCCATGAAATCCTGATAGAGAGAGGCGGCTTCCGAATGTCTCCCGGCCTGAGACAGGGTTTCGCCACGGAGGAGGACATAGGCCAAAGAATTTTTAAGGTCATCCGAGCAATCGGCAAGAAGGGTTTCAGCCTGATCAAAAGCCCCCATTCCCCAGTAAACCTCGCAAAGCACCTGATAACCCGGCAGGGCATCCGGATGATGTTGGAGAAAGGTTTCCAGCAGACTGCGGGCTTCATTCAATTTCTCCAGGTTCAGGTAGGCCGTGGCTAGCTCAAGGGGGATAATTGAATCCGGGGCAGGGTTCTCCTTCAAGGCATGAGACAGGTCATCGACTGCAAGATCAAAGTCTCCCCGGTTCAGCGCGAGATAACCGGTTTTAAAGGACCCTCCATAGGAAAGGTAGGCCTCCTGCACCTCTTCGGGCAGTGCACTGCAGAGTGCCATAAAAGTCTCATCGTCCTGATCACCGGTGTATGTCTCGTCATCGGCGAGGGGAGTCAGGTCAGATCGGGGCACTTCCATTTGAATCTCTCCGGCTGAAAGGCGTCCAATCTCATGCATAAGCTTTTCAACAGCGGATATCAATGCAGGGTCCCGGGTCAGGTCGAGTGCCAATTGAAGAAATCCCCTCGCCTCATCGTAATATTCGGCCTCCATCAAATCTTCACCGGCCTGCCTGTGTTCATGTGCCAGGGCCCCTTTGGCCTGAACCAGTTTATCCCGAAGCCTTGTTTCTGAAACATCATCAGACGATGTTTTTTCCAATGCGTCCAGGGCCTTTTCGAATTCAAGCTTTGCCCTGCCCCAATCGGAGGCCTTTAAAAAGGCATCACCCTTCTGCTCGGTCTTTTCAGGATCTTGACTGAAAATTTTTTTGAGAAGCCCCATAAGCTCAGAATCCTTTTGTCCTTATCAAGAAAGGAGTTGCAAATGAGTTGATTCAGATAATTATCACAAACCATCTCGCATTGCCGATATCATATCCTCCTAGGCAACATGAGATTAATATCGTTGAAGATAGGGTTTGTAAATCTTGAACTTTTGGGGGTCCTTATTTGCATGATGTAAGCCAGGATATCTACTATGCCCCCTATCTGTTCTTAAGTTCGATAATTTGTGAAGATATTTTTCAAGCATCATTGCATCTCGTCAATAATTATTAATTAAGATGCGACCCCATGTCTTTATGGCTGCAATCCGAGGCCTCGAAACAACTGTTAATAAGTGAAAGCGATCGTGAAAGACCCAAAGGCATACGGATCACGCTGTTCTTCGAATTCTTTGGTCCGAAACGTATAAGCAAAGCTGAATTTACACCTGCGATAGTTTACTGCTATGCCTACCGTTAGGTCTGCAACAAAATATTTCTTGTCCACACTATGGCTTTCTTTGAATGTATTGCCATCGAGAAAAATGTCTCGTAATACCAAGCGGCTATCCAATATGGTAAACAGATGGACGCTGGTACGAATTCTTCTGAAATCTCCGGTCTTATCATGATAGGAAGCCGGGTTTATGTCACATCCCGGCCGAATAGGACAACTGCCAAAGTCGCCAGGGATGAACCACCCCAAACGAAATTCGGCACCACAGTTAGCGTTAATGTTTACATTGCCGAGGCGTCCGCCTATATGGGGTATCAAATCATAGCCAAAACCATTGTGGTTCTGTGAGTACAGCATCCGCCACTTGGTTTCATAAACAGCTTCTATTGCCGGTTCGTTTTGAAGTTGATTATCCCAACCCTGAGCGCGTGGAGAATCAATCAAGTCATGTACAAAATCTTGGGTTTCCTGAGCAAGGGAAGCGGGACCAACAACACCGACATTGAATTGCCAGGTATCTTTTCGGTTACTGAGTATGCTATTAAATCCGACTCCAAAATAAAGGTAGCCCGCATACGGACGATCATCTTCGATAAGTTCTTTGGTTCGTGTATCTTCAGGGGTAAACATCAGCTGTCCGAGGGATAATGATATGGCACGTTGGGCGGTCGGGTTTTTTACAAAAGGCAGCCGGTTGATGACCGGATAACTCCAACCGGGCAGGTGCTCATCTTTTGGGTTGTTTGTCAGGTAAGGGGTGCTCCAGCTTAGCTGGATACCGTTGGTGTAATTGCTGTCAGTACCTCCAAATGTGTCATTTTCCCAGTACAATGTAAAAGTATTGAAGACATTTTCTTTTTTTTCTTTCTCGGCAAACCCGGGTGATGGAAGTAAAAAGAATAGTGTCAATATTGTTAGAAAGGTGATTTTGAGGTCCAAATATAGAATACAATTTATTAGTCGGCTGAGCAACGGTATTTGCATCTAGCGTCTGCCTACTCGATATATAAGAGTTAATAACCGTGTTTAGACACTTATCAGAAGCTGTCATATCTTGCCATGAACAAAAACCTGAAACCAAACCTTGTTTTATTCATATATCAAAGATCCACAAAAGTCAAAAAGGAGAAGCAGTAAAAAAATAATCCCCCATTCAAAAAATTATATCATTCGAATTTTATGGACATGATATGTGCAATTTATATAGATAGAGCAGGTTTTAAGCTGATGAGTTCATATTGAAATCGCAACCATATTTTAGTGGTCTAAAATCGCCATTTTAGGCCAAATGCGAGAGCGTTGGAACCGCCTTCATCGGCAATTAAACCAAAAGCATCGGAGCGGTGATGAATGCGCGTAATTAATGCAACACGGGGATAGTCAGGCAGGCCAAGGGCCAGCTCCAACATCCAATAAATCATGAACTGTGACGTATCCCCATAAATTTCTGTTTCAATTTCCGGCTCATCCGCGGCATAGGAAGGCCCCAAACCAAAGGCCACGCTGGTGTCGAGGACATCATCCCACCAGAACGCCTCCCAGCGAGCTACAATCAGGGCGTTCAGTTCCCAGTGTGTCTGGATATTAAAATGCTTAACGATTTGGCCTTCGATTTCAAAACTCGCCTTGTCCTCATATGCGCCAATACGACGTGCTAACGCTGCCGTTACCAGATAAGAATCTCTGAAATCTAATTCGCTGCTAAAAAATTCCTCCCAATGATTTGAAGTTAAACGGCCCGCGTATAAATTCAGGGCATAAAGGTGTTCAGCCGAGCATCTGGCGGGAACTAATACGCCCAGAGGTATAAACTGAAAAAATGCAATTGCCATGATCAAGCCGGGATACCATCCTCTTTGTCCACATAATTTTAACATGGTTATCAATAATCCAAATTACACTTCATATCGTCAAAGTGAGATTATATAAATCGCTTCCAAGCGAGGTAGATGATAGGCTTACCCATGACAATCACATAATACCAAGCTCCAGGCTAATCTATTCTATCTTCCTGTAGAATAGATAGTAGGTATCATAAACAATCTATAAAGAAAGACATAAAATCATAGATATCCCTTTTATTCACTACACCGATTATAGGCTGCGAAACTTGAGTTATAATTTGATGGGCGTCCCTGAAAGGCGCACGGATAGGTAAAAAAGTGCCAATAATTAACAATTAAGATTTATCCCGCCTGCCCCGCTGTGCCCTGTGAAATTCTGCTACGCAGACCCCACTGGGGATTTCACCGGGGTAGGTAGTTTACTATCGTACTGGGGTTAAACGTTGTTGCTTGTATTTAACCGGGATGCGACCCCATGTCTTTTATCTCCCCCTAAATTTCCACTACGGGTCCTGTGGAGATTCTTTTTGTAAAGCTAATGCGTGTTGCAATTCATTATTTTTGAGGACGCCAATTTCGATTAGGATCTCTCCGAGTCTTCTCTTCATTCTATTCAAAGCCCAATTGAGGTCTTCAGACGTTATATATCCCATTTTTTTACATATCTCGCCAATCTTAATCGATTCCTTCTTTTGATGACTTAGGGCAATGTGCAATTGTTCAGCTGTTATACGATCAGATCGAACTAAAACCTCACCAAGTCTGACCCTTTGTTCTGATAACGCCTTATATAGTTCTTCTTCTGTGACATACCCCTTGGAAACCAGCGTGTTGCCGAGTTTGGGTTTATACTGTCGTCCTTTTTCTTCAGAATGTTCAACCATCTGGTTTCTTCCTGTCCTTAATGATTTTTAAATTAATGGAAAGTTTATCAAAAAGATACAAATGCACGATTTAGTACCTGAACGTTAAATCGCCGAAAAGTTCGGCTTCCACGCGGAATTTTTACCATTGAAGCGGATGTTATCTATCCAGCCTGATTGAATGATCTGTTGACCGTTGTAGAAACCGTCATCGAGCACCATTTGGGAGAAGCGTGCCAAATCCCGCAGGGTAATGCAGTAACCGCCATTGGCGACCGCAGCGCCCCGGTAATCGACACTGATCTGAGCATCGTGCTCGGCACCGAGCTTCGCCCAGATTGTGTCGCGCATGAAGTCAATGTACCGCTGCCCGGAGGCGCGTTCGATCAGCCAACCCAGCACGTCGGTATTGATGGACGCATAGTGGAACAGCTCACCATGCTCTCGCTTGTCCTTCTTGATGCTTTGGGCAACGGAAAAGAATCATTTCTCCGATGATTTCAGCTGGGAGGCAACGAAATCCCAGTCGGCGAGGTGATTGAGTACATTTTTAACAAAGTCTGCCCTGCGATTCTGATAGTCCAAATAGTAGGCATGTTCCCAGACATCCACCGTGAAGATCGGCTTCAACCCGTGGGCTATGGGCGTGTCCGCATTGGTGGTGGTGACAATCTTTAGTTTCTCACCGTCAAGGACCAGCCAGGTCCAGCCACTTCCAAACTGGTTTTTGGCCGCCTCCAGAAATTTTTGTTTAAAGGTGTCGAAGCTTCCAAACGATTTTA
This sequence comes from Desulfobacterales bacterium, assembly GCA_012974475.1. Taxonomy (GTDB): domain Bacteria; phylum Desulfobacterota; class Desulfobacteria; order Desulfobacterales; family UBA11574; genus JAAXQD01. The sequence continues at coordinate 5,359 of JAAXQD010000093.1, read as the reverse complement.
TGATCAAATCAGCCAGTTCGCCACCGACCGTTCCACTCCCAGGTTTAAGGCATTTCCAGAAAAAAGCATGATTCCAGGCCTGGGCAGTATTGTTAAAGATCGCGGTGTATTCTTTTTTTCCGGCTGTGAGCACTATAATCTCATCAGCAGTTTTACCTTCAAAACCTCCCCCTTTAAGGAACTGGTTTGCCTTGTCAACATATCCGGTATAGTGTTTACCATAGTGAACGCGCATGGTTTGATCAGAAATGTACGGCTTGAATGCATCCATCTTATACGATAGCGGTTCATGGGCAATCGATGGTTTCTCTTCAGCTTTTCCGCATCCGATGAGCAGAAGTGCCAAGCCGATCACCCCAAGTAGACACACGCCTTTGGGTAAATGATGAACCCTTTTTATCCAATGTTTATTCATGGTGCCCTCCTTAACTGCAACAGCGCCTAAACGTGCAGCAACTCGACCAAGGACTTCGAGCGGGCTAAACAAATCGCCTTTTTTAATCCAAGTAAATGCTGTGTTTTCCCCTGACACTCTTTCCCTAAAAATCATTTCGTATTCTTATTCACGTTGGGTTTGACAACTGCATCAGACAACCTAACACATTCATCCTGCAATCATTTTTTACGCGCCCATGCAACCAAATCCCTGAGTCGATCCAAAGGTTGTACACCACTCAACATCATCTGACCCCCGGCAACAAAGGCCGGAACCGCTTGGACGCCATAGCGCTCAGCCTCCTCCTCCTCTGCCAAAACGCTTTTCTCAAAATCGCGTTGTTCCAGCGCAGACCGCAGCGCTTCGCCGTCCAGGCCCAGATCCGATGCCAGCCGGACAAGGACATCTTTTTTACCGATATCCTCCCCCCTTTCAAAAAAGGCTTCAAAGATCGAAAGGTTATAATCATTAAAATAACCTTGCGCATTAGCCCAGTGCGAGGCTTCGTGGGCCCGGCGCGAGCGGGGCTGCACCGGAGGCAGTTTCATATGAAAACCCAACTTCTCGGACAAAGGATGGACAGAATCTCTCCAGACTCTCTGCAGATATTCTCCTTTTGGATCCAGAGTGGGCACAGGATCGGGACGCAGCTCGAACGCGCACCAGATCACTTCCACAGCAGAATCTTCTTGCGTAAGCTTGTTTAAGGCCGGCTCCGCCAGCCAGCAGAAGGGTCAAAGGTAATCGGAAAAGACCTTTATTCTGACTATTGCCATAATAATTATCCTGAAATGTCAAGCTTTCACAACAGCCCGATAGTTTTCTTGCCCCTCTTGTTTTCCAGGAAATGGGTAAGAAACAGGATGAGGCTGGAGCCAAGCTCCAACTCCAGCCCAAAATCGGAACGGTATACGGCTAAACTTTCAAGCAGAACATGGTGTGTGTATCTCTAATGCCGCCAATGACTCTTATCTTGTCATATGTCACAGAAAGCATACTGGCGTCATCAGGAGTCTGTAACTCTGCCACGATATCAAAACGCCCGGCAGTCAAATAGACATTTTCCACTCCTTCGATTTTCTTGACTTCACCGGCGACCTCACGGTCGACACCCGGATTTGACGTAATTAGAACAATTGCCTTTGCCATGATATAACCCCCTTTCAAAGTAAATAACTCATTGTTGCCAGATCGTTAACGGTAACGATGCTGCTGAATCAGCTTCAGAGGAAGTTTTCGGTGCTGGTTATGGAAAATCCTATACTCGATCAAGAATCAGATTAGACAATAATTAGATCCTAAAAATCAGCTTTCAATTCAAGCAGATAGATACACCAATGTGCTTGTATGGTCAAGAAAAATAGTGGATTAGAGATTTTTTAATATGTTGTTTGGGATGGCGAGGTCATTATATCAAATCCTATTCGTAATTCACCCACTCAGGATCTATAGGAAATTTGACGAAGATTCTTTGTGCGATTTTTTTCTCGATTTGGTTGCGAAACAAAAGCCATGAAATGGCTTCGGTAAAGGTCTCTCTGATTCCCTTCGGCTCAATCCCAAGGTCGGCTCGAGTTTTGGATGAGTCAACGTTTAGATAGCGGTAAACACCTTCTTTGACCCAGGATCTGGTGGTAAACGGTGGGTTGCCTGTGAGCCAAGAAATCGTTTCAAAAAATAGGGCTCCCATATAATTAAGCACAAAGCCGGGAAGATATAAAGGTTTTATTCCAACCATTTCCTTTAATATGTTTCCTATCTCCGGAATATAAATATTTTCTCCTATCGCAAGATACCGCTTTCCAGATTCGCCTTTTTCACAGGCCAAAACATGAGTTTTCGCCACGTCGGATACTGAAACAAAATTCTGGATTCCTGTCCACAGTGTTCCTTTGCCGTTAATCCAGTTTTTCAAAATTTCCATGCTCGGTGTAATCTTAAAATTCAGCGGTCCCAAGACAATACTCGGGCAGACGCTGACGCATGAGATTCGATGCTGTTCGGAAAGCTTATGAATGAGTTTTTCACTCTCGGTTTTTGCAATAACATAGACGTTTGTTGGGTCTTCGTTCCAATCTTCTTCTGTTCGAAAGACGTCTGTCGATGGGGAAGCACCCACAGCGGCTACCGAGCTAGTATAAACTATCCGGGCTACGTTGTTTCGCCTTGCTGCCGACAACAGATTTTTTGCCCCTTCAATGGCCGGTGCCATTATTTCTTTAGGATCCTTTGCCCATATACGGTATACCGCAGCTGTATGAAAGATCACCTCACATCCTTCGGCAGCCCGTACAAAACTTTCCTCATTTAAAACGTTTCCAAATCGATACTTGATGTCGAGCCCTTCGATTCCTTTTAAAAAAGCGTTTTCCCTGATGAAGGCCGTAATCCGATAACCACTTAGAATTAGTTCTTTTATTAGGTTCGATCCTATATGGCCATTAGCTCCAGTTACAAGAACCATAGGCTTCATGGCTTCACCTCTTATCTGAATTTTCAACGGGATCTGTTTTGTGTTTACTTGACAATCATCTGAAAGGCACCTCCCAACCGCAGAAAAGGATGCGATTTGTTATAGGTGGTTAAGGAAAATATAATAACCCTTTAACAAAAGGAGGTGCTCAATGGAACTAACCGCCGGATTAGATCTTCATTCAAGAAATACTTACATCGACATCATGGACAATGCATTCAATCGTGTGTTCAAGAAAAGAGTTCCGAATCATCTTGAACAGATCTTACAAACACTAGACCCTTTTCGGGATCAAATCAAAGGATTTGTGGTTGAATCCACCTTCAACCGGTATTGGCTGGTGGACGGCCTTATGGATCCAGGATATTCATACGCCCATCTGGCCAATCCATCTGCAATTAAACAGTATGAGGGATTAAAGCATAGACATCCCTTTTATTCACAACGCCGATTATAGGGTGCGAAATTTGAGTTATAATTTGATGGGCGTCTCTGTAGCTCGCACGGATAGGTAAAAAAGTATCAATAATTAATGATTAAGATTTATCCCGCCTGCCCCGAAGGTAGTTTACTATCGTACTGGGGTTAAACGTTGTTGCTTGTATTTAACTGGGATGCGATCCTCATGTCTTTAATCGGCTTCGGCTCGATTTCGTTGAAGATTTGGAAACAGAATCAATACATTTTTGATTTGGATTTACGAAGTTGGCGAGACGGCGCCATAAGCATGTCGGCGCTCCTGATAACAGGATTAAGTCTCTTTGGATAGAGAATGTCCTAACGCCCCAGGGCAAAGACATGATCCTGGAACTTGGACCGATGGTCACCGTCCCGCCATAAATAACTTACAATATTTTTACACCTTCAGCAATAAATTTTATCCAATTGCTGGTAAAAATAGAAAATAACTCTTCATACCCCCGAACCAACGTCAATTTTCACCGATTACATATATCCCAAAATCCCTGAAAAATCAAAAGGGTAAACCCATTAAAACGGGCTTGCCCTTATCCAAAAACGATATCACAAGATTTTTTATAGACATGATACATGTGTTTTATAGCAAAATAACAGGTTTTGAGTTGATGATTTCAAACTGAATTTTAATGTCAAAATATTACAGACGTTATACCACCCATCTAACAGTCTTATTTAAGAAACACATCTCACCATATTTTTACAGCCACAGGGTCTGCGCTTCGGGCATGGAGTGTAATGGCGTCATTCTGGCAGATTGCCCGGCATACCCCACAACCGAAACATTGGCGAACGTCTATCTCCACTTTCTTATTCGCTACGGAATAACGGATTGCCCCGAAATGGCATTGCCGCATGCAATTCCGGCACCCATTGCAGGCGTCGAAATCCACCCGCCCGACATACTCGCCTCGAAACATTACCTGGTAGTAACTGCGTGAATAGGAAATACGGTACGCGATGCAATCCTGGTCACAATTGCATACCGCACCAATATACGGGGTTTTGAACGTCCAGATGGAATGGAACAGACCTTCTTTATCCAGGGTACGGATCGACTCAATTGCCTCGGAAGATGTGATAACCTCGAGGCTGAAAGAGTTGTCAACTTCAGCAGCCAGCTGTGGGTCTGCCGTTAAGGCGTAACAGTATCGTGCGTTCTTCTGCCCCGTGGTCACCCGGCGGCAAGGACACGACAGCCGAAAAATACCATCCATCTGGGCAAGAATTTGCTCCATATCCTCCAAGGGGACGATTTGACCGAAGTGATCCCGCTTCTGTGATGGTGTGAGAAAAAGTTTTGCTATATTGAGAAATGGCGTACGGGAGAGCTTTTCCAGCTGGGTTAGGCTTCTGGGAACTCGTTCTTCGAAAGTATTTGCGAAATAACTCATATACCCAATGCGATCCTGCTGGTGGAGTAGCTCCCGTGAGTAGTTTTCCATTGCAAGATACCACTTCTTGCCATCACCGTGTTTTACACAGAATTCGCACATATTGAGTTGCTCCCTTAAATACAACTCCAAGAATTTCCTGTTTGATAATAGGATTATAGTAAAAGGCAGCTTGTGTGTCAAATAATGAAAAGGTATCTTAATTCACCATCAAATTTGTGGAAATCTTGATAACCGTAGATCTTTACAGTTGCATTTATGTGAAGAGCCATATATTTATTCCCTCATAAATTTTCCAAGCCCATCAATAAAATTTAGATCTCTTCCTTCTTCTCGCTAATCCCCCAAGAATGAACCCAACGATAAGGACCCCAGCTCCTGCAAGAAACGGCTGGATTATGCTTGATTTTAGGGGATTTTGACTGTCTTTTTTTAGATTGCTGATATCAGCTTTTAGTTTTGAGTCTAATTGCTTCGACTTCTCGAGTTTTTTGATCAGTTCATCCGTATTTTCTGAGTTGCTAAGAAGTTTTTTATATTTTTTATTAAGTTCAATCAGCTCACTCTTTGCTTTTGTAG
>JAAXQD010000091.1 GCA_012974475.1 Desulfobacterales bacterium | reverse complement strand
TCGTCAAGAGAAGCATTGCGTATTACAAGCAACACAGCAAAAATGCCCGAAGATTTTCGGAAATATTCGACCCCTCGGATTTCAAACCGGATAACTTCCGGGCCCCGTGAATTGCAGCAGTGAGCCCCGGTGAAGCATGATTCCCCCAAGCGAATATTGAAAACTCGTCGCAACTTCCTCAAAAGCGCGTAGTTTTCAACGCATCACCACGGGTAACGATGAATCCCGCAACAATCAGATATCCCTCGCAAAAGATTTTTTATGTGTGCGTCAAATTCGTTAGGTGTAAGGGAGAAAAATAAGGGTGCCTGCCGGGAGTCGATCAAAGTCCTCTATTTTATCACCGGCCACCAGTTCTTTGGATGGCAGGTAGTAGAGCGTTTTTCGATCTTTGTATTTGGAACCGGCGATGCGGTAGGCGGATCGATCTTTATAAAGGGTGAAAGGGCCTCTGTAACCGACGATGAGCCTTGTTTTGGCCGGCAGATCATCCCAGTCGGATATGGTCGACCCGAATTTTATTCCGCCTGACGGCAGAAAATAAATGGTCGTTTTTAGATTATACGCTTTGCCGGCAAACGACCATGCCGTGAGACTGTCCGATATGGTTTTTATGGGACCATCGCTTTTTTTCAAAAAAACGCTGTTTTCCTGATTGAGCAGCACCACGGTTTTCGCAGGTATTCGTTTCCAGCCCACGTTATCTGAAATTTGATCCCCCGTGTATATTTGACCCCCTGGAAATTTGTAGACCGTTGTTCGACTGTCGTAATCTTCCCCGGCGATGGACCAGGCGGTGTTGCGCTTGGAGATAATGTTGGCGTCTTCAGTTTTTGCATAATATCCCCGGCGACCATAATAAACTCCGGCCAGCTGTGGGTCAGGCAAAAGCTGGCCGGATCGCACATCGGGGTCATAGGGCCAGGTCGGCCCCAATTCGGCTTTGGCGCGAATAAAATTTTTTGCACAGCGTTTGCGTCCGCGATGATTTTTTTTGAACCACCGGTTTCGCTTCCCGTAAGCCACCTGGCTGTGGGTCAGGACTGCCCGGTCATCCAATCCGTAAACCCCTTGTAAAATATCGATCAATTTGCCCAAGGACCGATACTGGCTTTCAGAGATGGGTGCGTAATGATACCCCACCAATTCGATTCCAATGGAGATTTTGCTGATATCCGTCTCTCCGTTCCACATGCTGAGACCGGCGTGGTCCGCTTCGAATTTCTTGTCCAAAATGCGATACGTGCGTCCGTTTCGAGCAATCACATAATGGGTATGCCCGCCTTGGGTGGTCCGGCCGTTGCGTAAACGCTTTCCTTTCAAAACAACCCGCAGGGTCGTTTTAAGCCCAAGCTCCGAGGTATGAACGATAATATATTGGGTCTTTTTACGTTTGACCTTCTTAAAACCGGGGTTCAACCGCGAACGGGAATCCACAATGGATCGCTGAAAACTTCGGCGATCTGCTCGGTTGTATGCGGATGACAACGATGGAAAATTTAAAAGAAACCCAAGGAATAAAGAGGCCGCCAGTATTAATTGTTTATTGCACATTACCTATGATATATGGCATTCTAAAGTATTTTGCAAGGACTTGAATCTTAAGATCGATGCCCCGGACGGATTCGGTGAACGCCGAACAGCATCTCTCATGGAAGCTGTTTCAAAGGGATCCGGTCAGCCAACGCTTCACCTTATAATAAAAACTACTTTGGCGTAATTTTTTTTGAAGTTTAAGAGCCAATAATGGCTTGACTTATCTCCATACCATCTTATTATAAAACGATTCATGACGGCCTGTCTTTAATCGGCAGGCCGATTTCGTTCTGAAGAAAAGATCCATCTGCAGCGGATGTCGCTGCAGTTTAGCTCAAAATTTTAATCAGAAAAAAGGGCATCTCCCAATTTGTAAGGGAGTGTCCTTGTTTTTTTAGAAAGGAAATTCCTCATGTTTTATGAAGCAATCTTTCAACCCTCAGATAAGATGAATTACAATGCCGATGCAAAAAAACTTGCAGGTAAAAAAATTGCCGTTCAAGATGGATGGTTAATCGAAGACGGACCTTTTAAGGGGCAAAATTGTTTTTATATTCCAAACTCTACCCTAGGTTGGATTCCGCAGTGCGATCTAATAGGGTTAAAATCGACATCTTTTGTCCAGTCGCAGGAAATCGGTAAAAGTTTAGGGTTTATCAATTAATCCAAACGAAGTGGTTTTGTAGGTCCCGGATATTATGGGTGCAAGTCTCCAGTAATAAGGAGTTCATTACTTATCCGACGTTGAACCAATTCCCTTCCTTGACGCGCACCCCATTCGTAACTGCCCGACAGATACGCGCACTAAAGGAAAAAAAACGAGCAGGCAAGAACCGCAAAGATCACACCGGCTACATCCGCCGTCAAAGCGGCGGCCAGCGCATGCCGGACACGGCGAACCTGTACCGCGCCAAAATAAACCGCCAGCACATAAAAGGTCGTTTCGGTGGATCCCTGCAGGGTGGAAACCAGATATCCGGTGTAACTGTCGGGTCCGATGGCCGGGTCGTTGATGATGGAAGCCAGGATACCATAGGCCCCCGATCCGGAAAGCGGCCGCATCAAAGCCATGGGAAGGGCCTCGGCCGGAAGGCCGAAGCGGCCGGTAATGCCCCCCAAAGTCCCGACGATGGCATCCATGGCACCACTGGCCCGCAGCATATCCACAACCACAAGGATGGCCACCAGATAGGGGATAATGCGCAGGGCCACCCGGAACCCGTCCTTGGCGCCTTCGACAAACATTTCATAGACGCGCACGCGGCGCACAACGCCGAAGCCCAAAAAACCGACCATAAGGACCGGTATGATCCACGGCGATACGGACCGGCCGTAAACCACAGCAAGGGGTATCGACGCCACCAGAGCCGCGAGGGCCGCAAGGCTGACCCACAAGGGATATCCTTCGGCAGCGTCTTCCAGTGATACCGCCTCCACCTCGTCGTTTGGAGACGTCTGCTCCACTTCAGTTCCGGCTTTATTTTTGAAGGGAGCCAACTTCCCGTACAATTTGGCGGCGATCACGGCTACAATGGTAGAGCCGATTGTGGCAAACAAGGTAGTGGGCAAAATTGCGGCTGGATCTGAAGAACCGGCCGCTGCACGCAGGGCGATAACACCGGTGGGCAAAAGAGTCACGCTGGATGTATTGATGGCCAGAAACAAGGCCATGGAGTCGGTGGCCGTACCGTGTTGAGGATTAAGGGTGTCGAGTTCCTGCATGGCCCGGATGCCGAACGGTGTCGCGGCATTGCCCAGACCCAGCGCATTGGCCGCAAGGTTTAAAATCATGGCGCCCATAGCTGGATGATCCGGCGGCACATCGGGGAACAGTTTTACCATCAGCGGACGGATCAGCCGCGCCAAAATGGTGAGCATTCCCCCGGCTTCGGCCACCTTCATCAGCCCCAGGAACAGCGCCATTACGCCCACCAGGCCAATGGCCAATTCCACAGCCCCGCCGGCCGATTCGACCATCGCCCTGGATAGGATTTCCATGGGCACGGGGCCGCCTTGGCCGGGGATAAAGAAAATTTGCTGCCAGCCGGCAAATAAAAATGCAATCAGAACGATTAGTACGAATATGACGTTCATGGACACCATTCCATTTATTTTTTATTTCCAAACTAAATGCCGCACACCAAACCTACCATATCTATCGACAGAATCAATAAAATTAACCCAGCCCGCCCGATAACCCAAAAAGCCGGATAAAATTAAAGAATGATCCTCTCCGCCGGCCCGTAGAGACGGGATCTTCGCCGAACTTCCTCAAGCGGACGGAGCATTGAAAATCATAATAATACAATCGATCCATTGACAACGGGCCTCTATCGCCGAGTGGCGGCAAACTGCTTGACACATATGGTCTAGTTATCTATAGTAATTTGTGTAGTGAGTAATGATCATTACCCGCTATGAAGGACTTTTCGACGACATTTCCCCTGAAACAGACGGTTCATTTTAGCATTCCAGTTAGGGAGCATATTTTGGTATGAATCGGAGGACCTTCCTAAAAATTGCCGGCATGACCAGCATAACCTTCGCTGCAGGCTGCACATCCAATCCTGAAAGTAGGCTCTTTTCCCCGGTCGAAGCTCCCGATGACATGGTACCGGGGGAAGCAAACTGGTACGCCTCCACCTGCCGCGAATGCCCTGCGGGCTGCGGCATCATCGCCAAAAACAGAGAAGGAAGAGTTGTAAAGGTTGAAGGCAACCCGTTACACCCGATCAATGCAGGCAAACTTTGCATGCGGGGCCAGGCGGCCTTGCAGGGAATTTACAATCCGGACAGAATCAAAACGCCCCTGCTCAAAGAAAAGGCTCAACTGCGACCCATTTCATTCTCCCAGGCAGAAGCCCTTTTACACGAAAAAGCGTCACAGGCCGTCCACAAGGGGCGGAATAAAATCTATATGTTGACAGAAGTAGTGGGTGAAAGCCTCTATACCCTTTTTACAGAATCATTACAGCGATGGAACTCGCCACCTCCCCTTGTATTTGAGCCCTATGCCTATGAGGCCCTGAAAACCGCCAATGAAAAAATTCTGGGGATTGAAGGCCTCCCCGCCTATCATATGGACAAAGCGGATGTACTGGTATCTTTGGGAGCCGATTTTCTGGAAACCTGGCTGTCTCCGGTGGAATATGCACGCAAGTTCAAGGCCATGCACGCCCTCAACCGCGGGCGCAAAGGGTTCTTTTGTCATATCAGCGCTTATCAGTCTTTAACCGGGGCCAACGCCGATCTGTGGCTGTCCTGCAAACCCGGAACCGAAGCCCATGTGGCAATGGGCCTGGTCCATCAGGCCATAACATCCGGCCGTGGAAAAAATCTGCCGGAATCCCTTCTTTCCACCATTAAACAGGTATCGTTACCATTCACCAAAGAAGCCGTTGTCCTTGCCTCCGGTATTTCGGCAGAAAATTTTGACCGGACGGCAACCCGCCTGACAACTGCGAAAAAACCCCTGATTGTCGGCCCTGGCAGCGCCTGCGGCAACGCCCTCCAAACGAACATGGCGGTGAATCTGCTGAACTTGATATTCGACCCCCAACTGATGCTTTTTGACTTCAAAGGACGACATCGAGTGGAAACGGCAGCCCGGCGATCTCAAGTTCTTGCCTTTTTTGAACGTTTGAATCAAGAACCGGTCGATCTGCTGCTGCTCAATAACACCAATCCGGTTTTTTCAATGCCATGGGAAAGCACGGTCATCGAAGCATTAAAACAGAAGCGCCTTTTCGTGGTCAGTTTTTCCAGTTTTATGGATGAAACCACAGCACTGGCCGATCTGGTGATTCCCACAAGACTTCCTTTGGAAACCTGGGATGAATACAGCGGCAGGCGCGGCATGGTATCCACGTTGCAGCCGGCCATGGGACATTTGACCGGGGCTCCCGGTATCGGAGACGTATTTTTACGCAGCGACGGCGCCAAAAAGCCCGATAATTACACAGAATATCTTTACCGCCATCTGGCGGAAAAGAGAAGACTTGAAAACACAAAGGCACGGATCCAGGCCATTCAGCAGGGCGGAATTTTCAACCAGAACCACCGAACCCCATCTTTTCAGCCCCCTGAAATCGAACCGTCTTTATTGCACGAAGCTTTTGACAATCTTTCGTTACCGTCTACATCCGAATTGACGTTCATGGCGGTTCCGTCGATCCGGTTTTTTGACGGCCGAGGCGCCAATCGACCCTGGCTGTGTGAGGTTCCAGATCCTCTGACCAAGATCGCCTGGCAAACACCCGTGCTGATGCATCCGCAGACCATGAAAACAAAAGGGCTGGCCCAGGAAGACATCGTTGAAATTCAATCTGAAAATGGTCGATTAAATGCACCGGTTTATGAAACCGAATGGGTTCATCCCGGCAGCCTGGTGATGGCCATCGGACAGGGACATCAGGATTACGGCAGATATGCCGCCAGCATGGGAACAAATCCCATGGGACTGCTTCCTCTGGAAACGGAATCTGTTTCAGGCGGTCCTCTCTGTTCGACCAGCACCGTATCGGTCCGGGCAACCGGACGCACTGTAAAACTGGCACATACCGACGGCAGTCGGATCCAGCATGGTCGAAAAATCGCCCTCTCTGTTTCCCTGGATGAACTCGAACACGAAAAATCCCATGAAAAACACGGTTTGACCATGGAAGACTTTCCGTTTACCCTCCCCCTGCCCCAAGGCTACGATCCCCAACGAGATTTCTATCCCCCCCATGACCATGACACCTATCGTTGGGGCATGGCGGTGGATCTCGACAAATGCATTGGATGCGGCGCCTGTGCGGCAGCGTGCTACGCCGAGAACAACATCGGCGTGGTGGGCGTAGAACGGATTGTTCAAGGCCGTGAAATGGCATGGCTGCGGGTGGAACGTTATCAGGATCCTGAACGCGGGGAAAAAATTACGTTTCTCCCCATGATGTGTCAGCACTGCGACAATGCACCGTGCGAATCGGTGTGCCCGGTGTATGCCCCCCACCATTCTAAAGAGGGCCTCAACAACCAGATTTACAACCGCTGCATCGGAACCCGCTTTTGCTCCCAGAACTGTCCTTACAAAGTACGGCGCTTCAACTGGTTCGACTGGGAATGGCCCGATCCGTTAAATTTGCAGCTGAATCCCAATGTCACCGTTCGCAGCAAAGGGGTCATGGAAAAATGCTCGTTTTGCATTCAGCGAATCAAGCATGCCCACGGCGTCGCCAAAAATGAAAAGAGAATGATAGAAGACGGCGATGTTGTTCCGGCCTGCGCGCAAACCTGTCCCACCGATGCCATAGTTTTCGGAAATCTCATGGACCCGAAAAGCCGGGTCAGAAAACAGGCATCGAATCCCCGAGCCTATCAGGTCATGGGATATCTGAACACCAAACCGGCCGTAATTTACCTGAAAAAAGTGATTCAGGAGATATAAAAGGAGAAAGTTATCCGCTAAATCTAAAATTTCGCAGACCGACGCAGATATCCGCAGATATTCTGCCGGCCCGATCTCATCCACGTGGCCAAATATTTGTCTGCGCCTGTCAGCGGCTATAATCGTAAAACGATGAACGAACTGACATTTGCAAAAATAGATCAGACCGTGCTGGATACCCTGAAACCGCCGGATCGCAGTTACTGGCTGACCGTGGGGATATTGTTTGCGGGGGCATTGGCCGGAGCGGCCTGCTGGATCTACCAGATTTTAACCGGCATCGGCGTGGCCGGAATGAACAACCCGGTGGGCTGGGGAACCTACCTCATCAACTTTGTGTTCTGGGTGGGGATTGCCCATTCCGGAACCCTCATCTCCGCCATTTTACATCTGCTCAGAGCCGGATGGCGAAATCCCATTGCACGGGCTGCTGAAACCATGACGGTCTTTGCGGTCTGCATTGCCGGACTCTTTCCGTTTATTCACCTGGGCCGGGTTTGGCTGGTCTTTTATATGCTCCCCATCCCCAATCAGAGAAACCTGTGGCAGAATTTTCAATCGCCGCTGATGTTCGATGTCGTGGCCATCAGCACCTATCTTACGGTGAGTTCGCTGTTCTGGTACACCGGAATGCTTCCGGATCTTGCCATCGTGCGCGATCGCGCCACGGGAATACGCAAGAAGATCTTCACGGTGATCTCCCTGGGATGGACCGGCGCCCATGAGCAGTGGCGGCATTATGCCCGGGGATATCTGTTTTTTGCGGCCTTGGCGACACCGCTGGTAATTTCCGTTCACAGCGTGGTGTCATGGGATTTTGCACTGGCAGTTGTACCCGGCTGGCACACGACGATATTTGCACCCTATTTCGTGGCCGGCGCCATCCATTCCGGACTGGCCATGGTACTGACGCTCATGATTCCCATTCGAAAGCTCTTCCATTATGAGGAAATCATCACCGTCAAAGTTTTGGAAAGCGTTGCCAAAACCATTATTTTTACCGGCCTGATCGTGGGGTTTGCCTATGGCACGGAATTTTTTATCGCCTGGTACAGCCAAAATCCGGTGGAAATGGCCATCTTTAAATATCGACCCACCGGCGACTTCGCCCTCGGATTCTGGATCATGGTCGTCTGCAACACCATTATCCCCCTGCTCTTCTTTTTCAAAAAAATCCGGACGACCATTCCCTGGCTGTTCGGGATTTCGATATGTGTCAATATCGGTATGTGGTATGAACGTTTCGTAATTATTATCACCAGCGTGAGCCGTGATTTTATCCCCCATGCCTGGGGCCTCTATTCACCGACGATGATCGAATTCGGTATCATGCTGGGTGCTTTTTGTCTGTTCTTTTTTTTCTTCTTGCTCTTTGTGAAACACCTGCCGTCGGTCTCGATGACGGAGATGAAAGAAACCGTCGAACAAGGAGCCGGCCATGGGGACTGAGTATCGGGTAATGGGTCTGTTCACCGACGAAAACCGGGCCGTATCGGCCATCGAGGCCATCAAGGATTCACCTTGGCCGCTGCGTCGGGTTCACAGTCCTGTTCCCAGCCATAAGATATCCGACGCACTGCGGTTGAAAAAGAGCAAGGTCGGCTATTTTACGCTGGCCGGCGGCATCGCCGGCTTTTTTGCCGGTTTTCTCCTGGCCGCATTTACCGCCTCTCAATGGAATCTCGTTGTCAGCGGAAAGCCGGTCATCGCGCTGGTGCCGTTTTTTATCGTGGGGTTCGAGTTTACCATTTTGTTTGCTGTTTTCGGCAATGTGGCAGGTCTCATCCATCAGATGCAGCTCCCCGAATTCACCGGGCTCGAGGAATATGATCCCCGATGTTCAGGAGAGCACTTCGGGATTCTGGCCGCCTGCAAAGCAGATGAGTTGGAAGGACTCAAAGCGTTTTTTCAAACCAGAGGCGGCGAAATAAATATTTTTTCAGAAAAACAAGAACACCCGTAAAATACCCGGGCCAAAGACCCGGGTCTGATTTACCCAAATAAACTTTTTGAGTGATATGCCGTCACATAACAACACAGCCGTTTTAAAGACAAAGCCGTGGGTTCTCATTTGTCTGTCCCTGATCATTATCGGCCTGGGGGCCTTTATTGTGGGACTTATGGGCCGGCACCCCGAAAGGGCTTGGCAGGCATATCTGATCAATTTTTTGTTATGGTCGGCCATCGCCCAGGGCGGTCTCCTTTTCTCTGTCGTCATGCACACCGTTAAGGCCCGGTGGAGCGGACCGTTGTCGAACCTTGCCGAGTCTTTTACCGCGTTTTTTCCCATTTCTTTCTGCCTCTTTTTAATTCTCTTCCTGGGGAGAAATGACCTTTTTCCATGGCTCCACCAGGATCTTCACGGTAAAGAGGTCTGGCTGAACATCCCGTTTCTTTTTATCAGAGATTCTGTGGGACTGCTGATCCTCTACGGTTTGGGGTTTTTATATCTTTACCATGCCTTCTGGTTGAAACTGGATCGCTCCATATCATCCGGCAGAATCCGGACCTTTTTATACAAAAGGTGGGATCAACGCATCCCGGATGCCCAAACATGCAACCGCCGGATGACGGTTTTCGGCATTCTTTATATTCTCGCTTTTGCAATAATCCTGTCCCTGATCGGCTTCGATCTGGTGATGAGCATGGATCCCCACTGGTATTCCACCCTCTTTGGAGCCTATACGTTTGTAAAAGCATTTTATGTCGGCCTGGGAGGTCTCATCATCCTCGCATCGGCACTTCATCTGTATCCGGAAATCGAATTTAGGCTAAAACCGTCGAATTTCCATGATATCGGGAAACTCTTTTTTGCCTTCTGCCTGGTTTGGGCCGACTTTTTCTACGTCCAGCTGGTGGTCATCTGGTACGGTAATATTCCCGAAGAAACCGCCTACGTTATCGAACGAACCATGACCCCGCCCTGGAATTCTCTGGCCTGGTTTATCTTTATCATCTGCTTTATCATTCCGTTTTTCATTCTGCTGAACAAGAAGATCAAAACCAAACCTCAGTTCATGAGCATACTTTGCACCGTTGTTATCATGGGGATCTGGCTGGAACATCTTCTGCTCATTGGGCCGGCGTTAAATCCCCATGCTTCCGCCCTGCCCCTGGGCTTTCTCGACGGACTGATTTTCTTAGGATTTTCGGGTCTCATGGCACTGGCCGTTACCGTTTTTTTGAACCTGTTTCCCGAACTGCTCCGGGTTACCGACGGGAAGGTGACGTGATGGAAATGTTGATCACCGCCATCGCGATAATTTCGGTTCTGGTACTGGCCGTGATCGTCGGCACCGGGGGCAAGCCCATGCGGTTTATCACCGCTTTCGGTGAAACCCTATCTTCGTTGGCCAAGAACAGGGTTCCGCTCTTATGGACCGGACTTTGTGTATTGCTGATTCTGGGTTTTCTCTATTTTTTTTACATGTCACCGGCAACTCGAATCGGTCCCGAACAGCCGATCCCTTTCAGCCACCGGATCCATACCGGTGTCAAGGCGATCCAGTGCCGCTTCTGCCATCCGTATGTGGAACGGTCGATTTATCCGGGAATTCCCCCGGTTGAAAAATGCCTGTACTGTCACAAATACATCATTGCCAATCACCCCTGGATCCAGAAGGAACATGAATATTTTAACACCCGGACGCCGACACCCTGGAAAAAAGTCTTCTATATTCCGGAACACGTCCTGTTCAATCATCAGCGACACATCAAAAAGGAGGTCGGATGCGAGAAATGCCATGGACAGATCGAGACCATGGATCGAATTCGGGGGAAACGATTCAAAATGGGATTCTGCGTTGAATGTCACAAAAGTAAAGGGGCCAATCTGGACTGCTGGCTGGCCTGTCACAATTGAGCATATCGGAAATTCTGCAAGTTTTTGAAAATAT
>JAAXQD010000242.1 GCA_012974475.1 Desulfobacterales bacterium | reverse complement strand
TTTTTATATCTATTCTTGAGGACTCAGGTTATATGTCCCGAGTAGCATTTTTACTAGATGAGTGGATGCAAAAGATTGGTCTAAACGGTAAAACATTTATACCTCTAATTTTAGGTTTTGGTTGTAATGTACCAGCAATTATGGCAACTAGAACCTTAGAGAATGAAAGAGATAGATTAATTGCTATTTTAATAAATCCATTTATGTCCTGTGGAGCTAGGTTCCCAGTATATGTACTTATTGCATCAGCGTTTTTTCCTGGAAATGAGACATTGGTTACATTTTCACTTTATATATTAGGAGCTGCAATTGCAATGCTTGTAGCTTATGTTTTTAGAAGAACTATATTTAAAGGTGACAAAACTCATTTCATTATGGAATTACCACCATACCGTATTCCGGATTTAAAACATCTTTCGATTCATGTATGGGACCGTGTAAAAGGTTATATAATTAAGGCGGGTACAGTAATATTTGCAGCATCAGTAGTGCTTTGGTTTGTATTAAACTTTAATTCGACTGGTTTAGTAGAAATAACAGAAAGTTTTGGAGCTGGAGTGGGTAAAGCAATGGTTCCAATATTTAAACCACTTGGATTTGGTACTTGGCAATCTTCCCTTTCTTTATTTACTGGTATTGTAGCAAAAGAAATAGTAGTAGCTAATATGGCCATAGTTTATGGAATTGGTGGCGACCCTTCAGCAGGCGAATTTTATAAAGTAATGTCTCAATCTTTTACCCCCCTTTCTGCTTATGCATTTATGGTGTTTGTATTGTTATACACACCTTGTGTTGGCGTTATTGGAGTTATAAAAAGAGAGACAAATTCATGGAAGTGGACTGGATTTTCGGTGGTAATTCAGTTTACGGTTGCCTGGGTAGTTGCATTTATTGTCTACCAAGTGGGTGGATTGATTTTTTAAAACTTTTTGCTACCATATCATCTTCTGGAATATTACACAGTTTGACATTGTCACCAGCTACGATAAAATTAACATGCGATAATTTCTCAACGGGGTTTTCCCCATCCATAAACGGCCATTAAGGATGGAAATGATGGGCGACAATTACGCTAAAATTGTTCAGGATAATCTCAACAAACTTTTTGAAAATCTCCCAAAAGATTTGGCCCGGGCGTTACCTGCCACACAGAATGGCGATGCCTTTTTATTTGAAGCGTTTGGAGAAACATGTGAGATTCGATCCGATGGCATTTTTTTAGGCGAAGTGCGGCAGACCGGCGTCATCGGAATTCTGATCTCCCTTTATGCGCTCAATGCCAAACCCGAAACCTGTTTGACAGCCCCCCTAAAAGCCTTCAAGGATTTACCCAACAGCATGCCGTATGCCAGGGCTTTTGTTACCCGCACCCAACAGATTCTGGTGCACCACGTTGAAGACATCGAAAAATCGCGTGGACGGATTATGGAAAAATTAAACGGGCACAAAGCGCCGGCGGGTGTGGAAGGAGATTTTTCCTTTGTGGTGTTTCCGCTGCCGAAAATAGCCCTGTGCTATATCTTCTATGAAGCCGATGATGATTTTTCTGCTTCCGCCACCTGCCTTTTTTCAAACAACGCCCTTTCGTTTTTATCCATAGATGCCCTGGCAGATGTTGGCGAATATACCTCAAAAAAAATCCTCCATCTCGTCCAAGAGAAATAATGGATATAAATCGCACATTCCGGGGACCTGCGTCGAATGGCGTTATCTTTTGCAGAAAGCTTGGAGTGATGGAATGGTAGAATAATGGGGAAATAACAATTTCCAATACCCCAATATTCCAATACTCCAGGAAATTCATAAGATTGAGACCTTTGAAAAATGTTCATTTTTGTTCAAGTTCAAGGAAGACGAAAATTTTAACCACAGGAATACATTGAGTATTTCGAGGATTACAATTTTAGACTGACGCAGAAATTGGGCAAAAAGGGGCGTTTTGCAAAGGTCTCATTATATCTTAAGGTCAATACCCGTTGAGTTGGACAATGATGAGACTGCCAATTGATCTTCCGGAAGGGAGGTGTCCGGGACAATTTTGAGCGATTTAATGTGATATCTTTTTTTAAGGGCGTTGACGTTCTTGTTTTTCAAACCCCTCATTTTAGATATGCTCCGCGGATGAACTTTTATGGTAACTGTTTCTTCAAAGGCGGTTCGATTTTCCATAACTTCCGCGGCCATGTCCATAAAGATCTCCGAATGGACCATATGCCCGAAGGCCGGGTGATAGGGTCCTGACAATATGGCTGCCCCTTTATCGAGATCCTCAGATGCCTGAAGGCCCATACGAATGACCGGAATCGCCTTTTCTTTGTAATAAAGGTAAAGATCTTTTACATGTGCGACACATCGTGTGAGGGGCCAGGGATTATATTTTCCTTGCGCATACCACCTTCCAAGACGGCTGTTTTCAAGAACAATCGTCGGATAAATCCTGACAAAATCAGGGACGAGTTCTGCAATTCTTTGGGCGGTATAAAAAGATCCGGTTTCATCATCGCCCGGCAGCCCCACCATCGTCTGCAGGCCGATGGTATAGCCTCGCTCTTTTAACAGCTTCACCGCCGTTACCGTATCTGCGGCAGTATGCCCCCGTTTTGCCATGGCCAGCACCCGATCATCCATAGACTGGACACCGATCTCAACGGTGGAAACCGGATAGTCTGATATAATTTCAAGATGTTCTTGGTCAATGGTCTCCGGTCGGGTGGAAAAACGGATACTGTCAATGCGTCCGTTTGTCACGGATCTCATCGTGTGGTCAAGAAGGCGCCGGATGGCGTCCTTCTTTAGACCCAGAAAATTCCCGCCGTAGAACGCCACTTGAGCCGGCCGTCGATACGGCCGTTTATATTCGAGAAATTCATCGATGAGAAGGTCCACTGTTTCTGAAGAAACAATGGACTGTTTTACGCCGGTAATGGCGGTTTGGTTGCAGAAGATGCATTGATGCGGGCACCCGGCATGGGGCAAAAAAATCGGAATGATAAAAGGGCGATGGTTGGAGACTCGATCAATCATCAGACTGTAAAATTTCAAGGCCTTTCCTGGCCGCATCCTGCTCAGCTGCCTTCTTGCTTTTTCCAACGCCTTTTGTTTGGATCTCTTCAATTTTCAGCTGTACATGGAAGGTTTTGTCATGATCCGGACCGCTTTCATGGACAACGGTGTAATCAGGAATTTTTTGGTACTTCAATTGGACAAGTTCTTGAATCTGGCTTTTATAATCGTGATTGGCACTCGGCCGAGCCACGAAATCCATCAAAGACGAAAAGGCACCGTCAATGATTCTAAATACCGCATCAAATCCACCATCCAAATAGACTGCGGCAATGACAGCCTCATAGGTGTTTGCCAGTATCGATTTTTTTTCCCGGCCTTTAGACTGAACTTCACCCTTGCCCAGTAGTATATGAGAACCAAGGTCCATTTTACGGGCAATCGATGCAAGCTGGGATTCATTGACCAGATTGGCGCGCATTCTAGACAAATCCCCTTCTTTTAGGTCCGGATAACGCTGCATGAGGATGTGTCCGACAACAAGATTTAAAACTGCATCCCCCAGAAACTCAAGACGTTCATTATCCTGAATATCCATTTCCGGGTGTTCATTGACAAATGAGCTGTGCCTGAGAGACTCCACAAGGAAATCGACATTCTTAAATTCATATATTAGTTTACGCTGGAATTCAGAAAGATTTATCTGTGTCATCTCAATTTTATTTGCGCTCATTTAGGGCTGAAATTAGTTTCTCATATAATTCATAAGGTACAGAAAAATTTCCTCTCCCGGATCCCATTTTTATCTCGGGTTTTACAGCCCCATGAAAATCCGTACCCCCTGTGATCAACAAATTATAGCGATTTGCGATCCGGGTATAATAGTCAACAAGATCTGCCGTGTGTTCCGGGAAATAGACTTCTATGCCTTTCAGCCCCATTTCCGTTAAAACTGCAACCAGACCCTCGAAGATCTTTTCATCGTCCATGTTCAGAAGAAAGGGGTGGGCCAGAACAGGAATTCCTCCGGCATTCAATATGGTCTGGATTGTTTTTTCACAATCAAAGCGAAATCTATCGACATATGCCGGTTTACCTTTTCCCAGATATTTATCAAATGCTTCATCGATCGATGGAACAAAGCCTTTTTTTACCATAAGTTGTGCAATATGAGGTCTTCCAAGCTGACTGTCTCCGGCTAAATTTCGGACCTCGTTTAAGGTAAGTTCGATCCCCATTTTGGAAAGCAGTTCAAGAATCAGGGGGTTTCTTTTCTTCCTGGACGCTTTCAGTAGGGAAAGAGAACTGTTAAGGACAGGGTCATCGATATCAAAAGCATAGCCTAAAATATGGAAGCTTCCCGGGCAGGAAAACGACGGCGGTGGGGTGGCACTTATTTCAATACCGGTTAAAAATTTTATCGATGGGGGAATTCCATACGCAAGGGCTTCTTTTGAACCGTCTATGGTATCGTGATCTGTAATCGCTATCGCCCCGAGATTGAGGCTTTGAGCCAGATCGAGCAGTTCCGGGGGTGACAGGGTCCCATCGGAAGCGGTTGAATGAATATGAAGATCGATTCTCACATTCGTATTATAATCCAAGGGCTTTTTCTGAAGCCTCTTCTTTGGTTTTGCAATCAATACACTGCGTCGTAACCGGCCTGGCTTTAAGACGTTTAATGGAAATATTTTCACCACACTCTTCGCAAGCGCCAAACGTACCGTTTTCGATACGATTTAAGGCTTTTCTGACCTTTTTTATCAGTTTGTTCTCTCTGTCTCTTATGCGAAGCATAAAATTCCGTTCCGACTCGAGGGAAGCACGGTCTGTAGGGTCCGGAAAATTTTCTTTGGGCTGTGTCATGCCTGAAACCGTATCGTCGGCATGACTTAAAAGTTCTTCTAACCGGTTGTTCAGAAATTCTTTAAAATATTCAATATCTTTCTTTTTCATGGTAGAACCTTTGAGTTTTCATTGATAACCTGGTTTTTTTAAAACTATATTGATACACTAATGAAATTTCGATGTAAAGAAGAAACTTGATGTTTTTTTAAAACAACTCACGTCGTTTCATTCAAGAATCGGTCCAGACTCTTCATGCTGTTTACATTATAGATTTTACGCGGATAGTCCTTGGGCAAGATCTTTTTTAATAAACCCGCAAGAACCCTCCCCGGACCGACCTCGACAAAAATTTCAATGTTTTCCGCCATGAGTCTGCACATGGAGTCGTACCACTTGACCGGACTGCAAAGCTGACGGGCCATGATCGATTTAATTTCTTCAGTATCACCTTCAACGTCGGCCGTGACATTAAACACCATGGGTTTTTCGGGCGTATTAAAACCCATCGACTCGATAACGTCCTTGAATTCGTCTTGGGCGCCCTGTATCAACTCACTGTGCCATGCACCGCTCACCTTCAGCGGTATGGCCTTGGCGCCCTGTGAGACGGCCAGATCGGAAACCCTTTTCACCGGTTCAGGCGAGCCGGTGATAACGATCTGAAGTTCAGCGTTGTGATTCGCAACGGCAACAACGCCGTCCTTCTGAACCTCTGCAACGAGTTCTGCTACGGTATTTATGGGAAGCCCGATAATTGCGTGCATGGCGCCTTTGTTTCTGGTGGCTTCCCGATGCATCAGCTCACCTCTTTTAAAGACCAGCCTAAAGGTGTCTTCACTGGAGACAATGCCTGATGCGCACAGGGCGCTGTATTCACCGAGACTGTGACCTGCAGAGATGGCGGGCTCAAGCCCTGCTTTCTCCATGGCCGTAAAACAGGCCAGGTTAACCACTGTAATTGCGGGCTGGAGATTTACGGTTTCGGTAAGATCCTCAATAGGGCCTTTAAAGCAGAGTTTTGATATATTTATTCTGGAAATTTCCTCCATCATATCAAAAAGTTCTTTAACAACAACAAATTCCTGATAAAAATCGAGGCCCATTCCAACAGTCTGTGAACCCTGGCCTGGAAAAAGGTATGCTATTTTTTTCAAAGCGCCCTCCTTTCACTCATCAAGTTTAAAAAGTTTTCGGGTGGCATCGAGATAGACAGATTTATTTTGATGGTGCCCGTTGCTCTTTAGCAGCAAAGTAGGATCGTGAAGTATTTTTTTAATCATTGCGTTGGTCATTCTGCCGATGGCTTCGTGATCGTCATCTGAGAGATGTTTTAGGGTCTGCAAGGTCTTTTTTATTTCTCCTTTTGCAATGTCCTCCATCTTGTTTCTCAATTCGACAATGGTCGGTATCACATCCAGGCTTTCGAACCAGTGCCGGAAACTGATCACCGCCTCGTCGACGATTCTCTCTCCTTTGATCGCTTCCCGGTTTCGATCTTCCATGTTTTCATCGACGATCCCTTTTAGGTCGTCGATATCATAAACATAGGAATTGGTGAGCCGGTTTATTCCCGGATCGATATCACGGGGAACGGCGATATCGATAAAAAAAAGGGGCCGATTGCGGCGGCGGCGGATAATCCCTTTGACCTGATCCCGTGTAACCACGTAATCGGGCGAACCGGTTGAGCTGATAATAATGTCCACGTGTTCTAAAAAGCCGGTAATCTCCTCGAATCGGATCGCCTGCCCCTTGAATCTCCTGGCAAGCGCAACACCGTTTTTGAAAGTTCTGTTGGCAACCAGAATATCCCCGGCCCTGTTTCGAATCAGGTGTTCCACCGCCAGTTCAGCCATCTCACCGGCGCCGATCAGGAGCACCTTTTTCCCTTCAAAAGTGCCGAATATTTTACGGCCCAGCTCAACGGCCGCATAACTTATGGATACCGCATGGTCTCCAATTCCGGTCTCACTCCGAACCCGTTTTGCCACAAAAAAGGTTCGATGGAGCAACTTATTCAACAGAACACCGGAGGTCTTCTTTGAAATGGCAATTTGATACGCCGTTTTTATCTGACCCAGAATCTGAGGCTCGCCCACCACCATAGAGTCTAAACTGGATGCAACTCTGAAGACATGCCGGACCGCATCATCCCCCTCATGGATGTAAAGGGATTTTTCAAATTCAGACACCGGCAGGTTCTTGAATTCTGAAAAAAAGACTTTAACGGTATCCGCGGCATTGGTTGTATCCCTGGTGGCCATGAGGACTTCTACACGGTTACAGGTTGAAATAAGCATGGCCTCGGTGATGGCCGGAGATTCCTGAAAAACTTTCAGCGCAACGGAAGTCTCGTCTTCCGAAAAGGCAAGGCACTCCCTCAGTGTCACCGGCGCTGTTTTATGATTCAATCCCATTAATACGATATCTAACATATTTCTTAACGTACGCTAATTCTGTTTATAGTTTGGTAAATTCTCCGTGATGCCCCTGCAAAAGAAAGTTGACGCCCAGGAAAGTAAATAGAATAATCGCAAAACCGATGATTGCCATAATGGCCGCTCGTCGTCCCCGCCATCCAACGGTCAGACGCTGATGGAGCAGAGCAGCATACAAAAGCCAGGTAATCCCGGACCAGATTTCTTTGGGGTCCCAGCTCCAGAACCTTCCCCAGACCGCTTTGGCATATACAAAACCTGCAATTAACCCAAAAGTAAGCATGGCAAAACCGGTAAGGATACATGCATATCCGGTGGTGTCGAGCAGTTCCAGAGATGGAAGACGCCTGAAAAAGAAACCATGTTTTTTTGATTTTATCGCATGCTCCTGGAGAAGATATAAAAGCCCGACGCCGCATGCCAGTGCAAATGAGGCCTCTCCGATAAATACGGCGACCACATGGACCACAAGCCACAAGTTGTTTAGGATATTGTTCATCTGATGGGGTGCATTGGGAAACTTGGCTGCAATAACCATTACAATAGATACCAGAGGAGCGGCATACACCCCCAGAACCTTCAGCTGAAACCTGTATTGGAAGACCAGAAAAACACCGGCAATCGTCCATCCCACTATGGAGAGCACTTCGTGGAGATTATTGACCGGAAAATGTCCGGATTGAATAAACCGGAAACCGATGGCAGCCGTATGGCAGCAGAAACCGGCAACGAGCAGATAAAAACCGGTCTGCTGGAAGACATCCTTCTGCAGGAAAAGATACGCAAAATATCCTATGGTGCTCAGCAGATAAAATATAATGACAATAAAAATTTCCACGTATGCGTCCTTTGCGAATTTATCCTAACGTCCCGTTAACAGCAGATCCGAAATTTAAAAAAGTTCACATTACTGATTGGCCATTTATGGATGGAACCCCATTAATGATTCGTACGCATACCCTTGACCAAAAATTTCAAAAAGTAAGGAATTAACCGCCGTGATATTGCGTTCTTTTATCATTTCAATGAGCTTCCTTTCGATCACCTGTTCGAAAAGATGCTTATGGGCCTCGGGTTCATGGTCTTCACTTAAAAGTTTTTTACGGATTTCACCCATAAGTTTGAGAAAATCGGCATACTCGGTTCCAAATTCCTTTTCAAGATCTTTGCGCAGTTTTTTTGCAAAAGCAGGGCTCTTCCCGGAAGTCGATATGGCGATGGTCAAATCTCCCCGTTTTACAATGGCCGGTAGGATGAAATCACACGCTTCAGGATGGTCGGCAATATTGCACAGTACACCCAGCCCCTGGGCCTCGGTGTATATTTGCCGGTTTATTTCCGAGTTGTCGGTTGCCCCCATAACAAGGAACTTGCCATGAAGGTCTGAAGTCTTAAAGGGTCGTCTTTCAAGTCTTATTATACCATTGCCTGAAAGTTCCTGCAGTTTTCGAGTGGCTTCCATGCTGACAACAGAGACCATCGCACCACATTCCAACAGCAGCATCACTTTTCGGGTGCCCACTGAACCACCGCCGACCACCAGACAATTTCGGTTCTGTATATCAAGGGATATTGGATAATATTTCATAATTCAGGATGCAGGTCGGGATACATGATACCGGGAAAAAGATACGGGATTTGGCGTAAAGCGCCATGGTCCAACAAAAAAATCCCGTTCCAGGAACATGCACCTTGCATTTTCTTTTTATCTGAATTTGGCATATAAAATTCAGATTTCTATGGTCATCAGGTCCTCCGCCAGATGCAGCGGGCCGTCATAGGTTTTACGGCACTGTTTCTCTATGTCGACACGGTCGCATTCAGGGTAAAAATGCGTCAAAACCAGATTGCGAACATTTGCCCGGGTTGCAATCTCACCGGCCAGAGACGGCGTCAGATGCCCCTTAGCCTTCAATTCATCGGGAAGTGCCGATTCACAAATTAGAAGATCCGCGGCCTTGGATAGTGTAACCAGATTGTCGGAAAAATCTGTATCACCCGAATAGACCACTGATTTTCCGCCGGAACCGGTTATTTTGTATGCGATGCTTTCGTCGTTATGATTAACGGGGAGTGATTCCACCTGAAAATCACCGAACCTGCTTATGTCACGGGCGGTATTGTCGAGTTCAACGATGTTTAAAAAGCCCGGAGCAAGTTCCATCCAAGAACCGTAAACATTTTTCAGGTTGTCATAGAATTCTGCAAATCCCCTTCCAGCCACCAAAGTCAGTGGAATTTTACGTCGGTTTCCGTCCGGATATTTGTTGGAAAACAAAAACGGGACCAGTTCACCGGTATGATCGGGATGAAAATGGCTGTAGAAAATAAAAGAAACATCGAAAATTTCAAAGCCGGCTTCGAGAAGCCTTCGCATGGTGCCGGCTCCCGAGTCGAACAGCAGCAAATTTTCATTTGTTTTCATCAGTATCGAGCAAGAACTTCGCCGGAGTGAAGGGACACATGTGCCTGAACCGAGAATGGTAACCGTCATTTCAACCGGATCAAAGGTCATTTTTTTCCCGCTCTCTTTTCAATTTTATGGATCATCCACCTTAAAAGTTTTTTATCATCCTTATGGTTCACAACCTCTTTAAGCTCTGCAAGGGAAATTTCAGCACGCGCCATACTTTTATGGCCGCCGGCGGAACCGATGGCACCAAAACTTTGGTGGGCGACCTTTCCTGCATCCTTGCGAAGCCCGTCATTTCTTAAGATAAGAATCAGTTTCTTATTAAATACACCCGACACAATGCTCCAATTCACCGTACTGACTTTCATAAAAAAATCTGCAACGAGCACACAGACATCAGGATTTACCACCGGACCGAGATGGGCAAACATGCGTCCTTTTCGAACACGCCGATTGGCAATGGCGATTTCGAAATATTTTAAAAAATCGGGCCTCAACTCCGATCGCTCGATCTTGTTGACCAGGTGGAGGTTGGCATGACGGTAAAGAAACTGAAATGCCCTGACATCTTCAATTAAGGTCTGCCGCACAAAATTGTCGGTATCCGTCTTAATGGCATAAAACAGACCGGTGGCAAGTTTGGTGGAAGGCTTAATTTTCGCGGCCCTTAAATATTCGGTCATTATACTGGCCGTAGCGCCGTATTTAGATCGGATATCCACAAAAGGCGCCTGGACTCCCGTATCCGGATGATGATCCACAATTACATTCGGCGGGAAACACTTAAATGTTTCATGATGGTCCGGCTGAGAGTCGACAACGACAAACCGGGAGAAATGATCTTGGACAACATCTTTAATCGGGACGATATCGACGCCCAAGAACCGGATCATGGCGATATTGTCCGGTCGTTTAATGATGTTGATATTGGAGATGGTTACACTGGACACTTTGCGCCAAAGGAGCCGTTTAACCGCCATTGCGCTGGCAATGGCATCCGGATCGGCATTGATAACAATGAGAACATTGTCATCTCCCACAAACTGATCATAAAAGCGGCGCAATTTCTGTGTATTCGATATTGCCATAGGTCGATTTCCCCATAGGGTACTGAGGCGGTTAGAATATATTCTGTCTCTTATACACATCT
>JAAXQD010000089.1 GCA_012974475.1 Desulfobacterales bacterium | reverse complement strand
TATTAATGGTTTCGTAAAAAGTTATTTTAACGCCTAGATACCCGCTTTCGAGGGTATGACGGATATTATATCTGCATGATATTAAATGCTTTATTGTCATTCCCGTTTATGCGGGAATCCAGGAAAATGGGAAAATTGGACTTTTTAAAAATTTATCAATATTCGGTATGATAAAATTTTTTACCAGCAGAGCACTTTCCCAGAGGCTGGAAATAAATCTTGCAAAGTGGAAACGTTGGTCCCGGGAATTTCTTCCGCCGGATCCATTGGGGGGAATGCAATCCGGATACGCCAGACAGTACAATCCGGATCAGGCATTTACCGTTTACCTGGGCGGCCTGCTGGTGGCGGATTTGAAGTTTACGATTCCCGAGGCAAAACAGATCCTCCAAGATTTGCAGGGATGGCTGGCGGAAAAAGGGTTTTACTTTAACGCAAGGGGCAAAATCGTTCCCGGCACCGGAGAAGATGAAATTGTAAAGAAATACATCCTATTGATCGAAGGTGGAAAACCCAAAAATGACAGGTTCGATTTTATTTGCACGGTCAGGGGAATCATCTCCAAGGAGTCGGAGGATTATAACGGATTTGAAATCATGAAAGAACTCTATACCCAAACCCTAATCGGTTTGCGGGCGGAAACGCCGTCAACCATGGGCATGAATATCGTTAAAATACTAAAAATTACGGATGTTCTTAATGATTTTGTGATTCTTATGGATCTGGATCGAATGCACTATCCGGCAATTTCACTCCAAACATCCCTTTAGTCCATAAAGAGACTGCCTGTCAGCGAAAAAGTTTCAAAGACCGAACGGGTTACGATTCCAGCAATTCCAATATTTCTTCAAGGGGCATCGGCGGAAAATTTCCCATACCATCATGCAGTGCAACCCCCTGGTTTCTAAGCCAGCTTGCACGGGTTACAACCGAAGCGCCACACAGCAGGTTCATGGCAACCACAACAGTTTTACGGTGTTCGGGTTTTTCAAGAAATGACCCTTTAACCCACTGATTGAAAGCGCCGATGGCCGGACCGCACCATATCTGATAATCGATTTTTCTTGAAAGATCGCCTGAGTTCGCCCAGTTGGAAGATTGGCCGAGGTAGGATCGAAAGACAAGGGCCATTTTGTGCCTGGGGTCCATTTCCGCCCGGTGGATCTGTTTCGGGTCATGCCTTGCAAAATAGGTTTTCGTCTGTTCCCATTCATCCTGGAAACTGCAGCGGAAAAAGTCTCTTTCAAGGATTGCTTTTTGTTTTTCGGGAATATTTTCAAAACGATCATAATTACAATAAAGATCATAAAGCTTGGCTGCCCGAAGGGGAAACATGGTGCCGCGTTTTAGGACCTGGACTTTAACACCCATTTCAAACATGTCGGCTGCAGGGGCCATGGTCACATCCGCCTGTCTGGCTTCACCCAGCATTTGACGGACGGTTTCCGATGTGCCGGCTTCCGTGCAGGATTGGTTGACAGAACCGGTAAGAATATAGGCAGCGCCCATTGCAAAAGCCGCCGCAGCTGAATGGGGTGTGGCGATTCCACCGGCGAGCCCGACGCACGGCGGCCTCTTGTACCTGTATTTTGCGGTCAACTCATCCCGTAGCGCAATCATGGTCGGCAATAAAGAAATTGCCGGACGGTTGTCGGTATGTCCACCGGAATCTGCTTCTGCAGTCAGATCTTCAGCCATGGGTATCGATTGGGCGAGATCGGCTTCTTTTTTGGTAATCATTCCTTGGTCGACCAGATGTTCCAGAAGTTTTTTGGGTGGTGGTGACAAATACTTTTTGGCCACTTCAATCCTTGATACTTTTGCAATGACTTTGTTGGGACAAATGATGTTATCCTTTTCGTCGCGACGGATCCCTTTTACCCGATAATAAACAAGGGGTAGTGTCAGGTCCAGGTAGGCCGAGGTGCTCACCAATCTTACTCCCCGTTTTAAGTACAATTGAACCACGCCGGCCTCGAGTTCAGGATCGTTGGGACTGTGGATCAGATTAAAACCAAAGGGGAGGTTCTTTAAGCTTTGCTGCAGTTTT
This sequence comes from Desulfobacterales bacterium, assembly GCA_012974475.1. GTDB lineage: Bacteria > Desulfobacterota > Desulfobacteria > Desulfobacterales > UBA11574 > JAAXQD01. The sequence continues at coordinate 578 of JAAXQD010000089.1, read as the reverse complement.
ACGATGGCTGTTTCTATTTGTTCGAGAGAAAGACCGGCAGCGCCGAAAAAACCGACCATTCCGGATCGCCCGGCTTTTTCCACCATTTCAACGGATGTAATGCCGTTGGCCATGGCGCCGACAATATAGGCGTAGCGCAGGTTATGTGTTTTTTTAAAGCTTGGGTCGCCCAGATTTTCAGGATGCAAAGGGGGGATGTATGCTAACAGGGGGAAGCCTTCCGAGGTTTGGGGCATCTTATCCCCGATGATGATCTTGCCACCTCGGCCAACCGCCGGTCGACCATCGAGGTTCAGCAGATACATCGGCCGTGTGACTTTCAGAAGCGCCGTTCTTACCGCATCCTTTCCAAGTTGAGGTCCTTTATCATCCGGTATCCACCAGCCAGATATATTTTTGTGTACCGTCGATTTCATTTGACATCCCACAGTTTGCATTCTTGACAGAGGTTATGAAAACCCAGCTTAAAGATGTGATTTATACAAAGCGCCTGCGCGTGTCAACATCCTTAACAGGGTCCGAGACCTTTGCAAAACGCCCCTTTTTGCCCAATTTCTGCGCCAGTCTCAAATTATAAT
>JAAXQD010000082.1 GCA_012974475.1 Desulfobacterales bacterium | reverse complement strand
AGATGTGTATAAGAGACAGCCCCATCGTTATCTTTAAAGCAAAAGCCATGCCGAAGCGTCAACGCTTGATAATATATAAATTACAAACATTTAAAAATTTATCCCAAGGATGTTTTCGGGGAATGGGTAAAAAAGTTCACAAAAACTGTGTGATTTATTTCACACCTATTTCAAGATCCGACAACCAACTTGTTTTTTTATAATTGACTAAATTCCAGATTCCGGTAAGAATAGTGGACTCTACGGGCTTTCCCCCGTGGCAGTTGCGCCCGGGGTCTTCTGCTAATTTTGAATAGAATCAGTTGAGTTCACGCTATGAATGAAAGAGACGAGCAGGAATTTATCAATATCGCTATTCTGGAGAATGTCATAGAGGCGCAGCTGATCGCTTCCATCCTGAACGAACACAACATCCCCCATCGAATACGATCATTTCATGATACGGCTTATGATGGGTTGTTTCAATTCCAAATGGGCTGGGGCTCACTCTTTGCACCCCTTTCGAACAAAAAGGAAATCCTTGAAATATTGAACGACGTCAGATCAGCGTAGTATTTTTTCAGGAACGAGGCCATACATGTAGTATGCCGAGTGTCTGAAAAAATACTACAACGCAGTAGATGGGACTTTTTACGACGCCATCAAGAATAACCGATTATACTCGCCGTGAACGCTTATCAAAAGGAGGTTAAGCCATGTCTGGAAACAAAACTGTTTCTTCAAAGGATTTTGAAGAAGCATTAAAAATCGGCCGGCCACCTAATGTGGCAAAACTTTTTCCCAATTCAAAGGCCCTGATCGTCAGTGGAAAGTTTGTTGATCGTGCAATGCTCCAAAAGGGTAACGCCATCGCCATGGCTGCCAACGGTCGAAACAACTTCGTTATTCGAGGCGTGCTACAGGCCGCCCAGCGAGCAAATGCCGCCATCATAATTGAAATCGCCAAATCCGAAGGCGGCGGCGGTGCATATTGTGCGGTCAATTACTGGAATATTGCCCGGCAGGTGGATGCCGTCTGCAACGAACTGGGAATCACGGTCCCGGTAGCCATTCACGCAGACCATTATGGAATCAAGAACGAACAGGATGTCGCTGATGCCAAAATTGAGATTCCAACGCTGTTTGAAGCAGGAATGACCTCCATTGCCATTGATGCATCCCATCTGCCCGATGATCAGAATCTGATGGCCAACCTGGAACTGAACCCCTTTGTTCCGGTTTGGGCCGGGCTTGAAACCGAAGTCGGTGAAATTAAAGGAAAAGAGGGGCTCTCAACCGTGGAAGAAGCCTTGTTTCTGATACAGGGTCTGAACGCACACGACATTTTTCCGGATTGGATCGCTTTAAACAACGGAACAACCCACGGCATCGAGGCCAGCGGTCAGGGGATACAGGTCGATTTAACCGCAGAAATTCACCAGGCTCTGGCAAAATATCAGGTTTCCGGCGCCCAGCACGGCACATCCGGAAACAGCTCCGACAGGTTGCTAGAAATAGCGGCTAAAACCCGGACAACCAAAGCAAATGTGGCCACCGCTCTGCAAATGATCTCCTGGGGCCTCGAGGTCAACGACTACGGCAATGCCATACTCGACGAAGACGGCAAATTCATCAAGATTAAGGATCAGGGGGGCACCGAGGAAATGTGGATAGAGATGACCGCCTATGCTGAATCCAAAGGACTTAAAGGTGGGAATTACAAGAAACTAAACCTGCCGTTCGAAAATAAGTTGATGGGACAGACCAAAACCGTCAGGGACAGGATGATTATGCGGGTTGAAGAATTTGTTTATAACATGCTTGTAAACGTCTTCGATGCAAAAGACACGGCACCCCTTGCCATCAACACCATCCTCGAGGTTGGAACATTCGATCCGGGCCCCAAAGCACACCGCATAGAAGATCCGGCTGAATGGACACCGGAAAAAATCGTCCAAAGGGCGACGTTGATTACTTCCGATAAAGGCCCGGAGGGGGATTTCGAAGATTAACCATGCGGAAAAAGAAATTTTGTTATTATTGCGGCGCAGGACTTACAAAAAAAATATTTGAAGGGTGCCTGCGCCTTTTCTGCGACCACTGCAATGAACCCCTTTATGAAAATCCCATACCGGCCTCATGCCTTGTTGTCGTAGACAATAGGGAGAGAATACTTCTTGTAAAACGGAGTGTAGCGCCCAAAAAAGGTTTTTGGTGCCTCCCTGGCGGATTTATGGAGCTTGGCGAGACACCGGAAAAAGCGGCTTTAAGAGAGTTAAAAGAAGAGACCGGACTATCGGGGCAGATCGATATGCTCCTTGGGGTCTCCAGCAACCCCAGCGCCCAATACCATACCGTATTAATGGTGGGCTATCTGGTCAAAAACTATACCGGCACCCTCATACCCGGCGATGATGCAGATGATGCTGCCCTCTTTAATTATGATGAATTGCCGGAAATCGCCTTCGAAAGCCATGCCAGTTTCATCAGAATGTATTACGCAGCCTATTCCGAGTGATAAACCGGCTGGGGGGCGGCATCGACGCACCCTATACCTGCACGACCGTTTAATGGAAAACACACATGACGAAAACAGGACTCGTATACGACGAAATATATCTAAAGCACGACACCGGCTCCTACCACCCTGAAAGAGCTCAAAGACTCACCGCCATCATTGAATATTTGAAAGCCAAAGGGCTTTTCGATGAGCTCGTCCGGATAGATGCCGAACCGGCAGAGCGGAACATTTTGGAACTCTGTCATAAGCCCCGTTACATCGACACGTTCAAGCGTGCCGTGGAGGGTTCCGCTCCATTTTTAAACACTCCGGAGTGTCCGTTAAGCCCTGCCACGTTTGAAGTTGCAAGTTATGCAGTTGGTGGGGTATTAAAGGGCGTGAATAACGTAATGGACGGGGGTGTGACCAACTGTTTCTGCGCAGTAAGGCCCCCGGGTCATCACGCAGAGCGGTCACGGGCCATGGGATTTTGCTACTTCAATAACGTGGCCATTGCGGCAAAGCACCTTCAAAAACACCATGCCATAGAACGCATTGCAATAATAGACTGGGACGTACACCACGGCAACGGAACACAGCATATCTTCGAGGAAGATCCCTCTGTATTTTTCATCAGCTTCCACCAGGATCCCTCCTCCTGCTACCCGGGTTCAGGATGGGCCTCAGAGATCGGAAACGGTCAAGGTAAAGGATACACCATGAACTTTCCCATGGCTCCGGGCGCAGGCAATGAAGCGTATCTCAGCGCCATGGAGCGCGTTGAGCAAGCCATGGAGGAATTCAGACCGCAATTTGTCCTTATCTCTTCAGGTTTCGATGCCCACATGGACGATCCCTTAGCCCATATACAGCTGAATCGAAAAGGGTTTGAAGCGCTGACACAGAGAATTAAAAAAATCGCAGAAACCTTTGCAGAAGGAAGGATCGTCTCGGTGCTCGAGGGCGGATACAATCTGAAGGCACTGCAAGAGTCCCTGGAGAGTCACATTCAGGTCCTCATGGAAGGGTAAGTATCCGGTCCCAGCGGACCCGGCTTTGGATTACCACTGGAAGGGGGTTGTTTTTCCATAGATCAAGTGCCTAAAGTTAAGGTGTTCCATCAATTTCAATTATAATTGATCGCGCTGAAAGCGCGTTCCTCAACTTTAGCTCACTTTAGGCACTTCAAACTTTAGTCACTTTCAAGCTTACTGCTTTTGCAGACATAGCCAATTGTTTCTGATCTGGCCCAGAGGAGCAGGTTCTTCAGGACCAAACAAATCAAACACATAAAATATTTTCCCATTTTGTTGACGATCAATGGGGGTTTAATACTGCACAAATACATAACCGCCTTTTCCATTGGTGTCCTCATATAACGGCTCAGGCAGGTTTTCCTTCCATGGTTCATACTTCCTCGATTTTGCGATAAGCACCACCTGCCCTTTTTCAGCGTTTTTAAGGATGAAATCTCTAAATTGCGTTAGGTTCAGTGAGCGATATTTCGCGTCTTCATACTCAAGCCCGTACGACACTTCACCGCCCCCTTCAAGGATATAAACGTCATTTCTCTTGTAAAACCAACACACCGCACCCATGGGATTTTCATCTGCCACCAGCAGGGTATCCGGCTGGATTCTGTGAGCATGACGCATCAGGAATGCTCCCGGGGCCTTGTGCTCAATGGTGAGATCCGGCATCATAACGTTGGCACCCAACAACATGAGCATGGGGGCACAGGCGACCCCCATGAGCTTTTTTTTAGGGTCCGAAGCCTTGACTGCAAAAATTAAAATAAAAGCAAGCGCCATAAATCCAAAAACTCCGATGGCCCAATTCCATGTTTGGGAATAGGGCTTAAACCCCTTAAAACCGATGATCTGAACCATTATCAAAGCAATGGCCAGGATCACGGCCAGCAACGCGAGAAACTTGGCACCCATGGAGAAACTTCTCCGCCCACCGGTTTTAAAATATTTATTGAGTCCGGTGGACATCAGCATGGCAAACGGAGGAAAACACGGCAGGATGTAAGTGAGAATTTTGCCCTTTGATATGGAAAAAAACAAAAAAGGAAGAAAAAACCAGCACAGTGCATAACGGGTTATGGAGGCCTTAATACCTGTTTTTCTCAACCCTAAAATTGCCGAAGGGAAGAGAACTGTCCATGGCAAGGCCGCTGCCGGGAATAAAAAAATATAGTACCAGAACGACGCATGATGCTGTGCTCCGGAAGATAAAAACCGTTTGATATGTTCGTTCCATATAAAGAAATGCCAGAAATCAGGCGCCTTTAAATGGATCATTACGGCCCAAGGTAAAACAACCAGGACCGCACCGGCAATCGGCAGCCAGGGAATGATAAATAGTTCCTTGAAGCGACCTTCCCAGATCATAAATGGAACGATGGCCACCACCGGGATTGCAAATGCAAGAAACCCTTTTGCAAGGAATGCCAGCCCGCAAAAAACACCGAATAGCAATAGAAACCCATGCTTTTTTTTTGTGGAAGGATCGGTGTGATGGGCGAAAAAAAATGACGTCATGGAAACGGTGATAAACATGGCCAGCATACTGTCGAGGACATTAAAGGTTCCAACACCGTAAACTTCAAAAGACGTCAGGAATATCAATGCAGCGAGCGTTGCAGAGAAAATTTCACCTGAAAATCGGCGAACCAGTAAAAATATCATAAACGCCGAAATCCCGGTTGCCGCTGCCGAGGGGAAACGAACGGCAAAGGCATTTTCTCCAAACAGTTTCATGGACACGGCATTCAGCCAGTAGCCCAGAACGGGTTTTTCAAAATATTTGAGCCCGTTCAGCGTCGGAACGACCCAATCGCCTGAAGCGATCATCTCACGAGGGATTTCTGCATACCGCGATTCATCGGGAATGATCATCGGCCGAATCCCAAGGGGCAGGATGTAAAGCAATAAAAAAATACCGATTACGGCGAGGTAAGATTTTTTCATAAATTTATTCGTAGAGAATGATCCGGTTGATGGTTGTAAACGTCAGTAGACGAGTCTACTTTGATCCTGAATGGAAATCCATCCGTCACGGCCGGGAACTTTACCCGATACAATCGAAGCGCCGTCAATGGCTGTTTCCTCCTGGAGAAAAGCGCCCAGAGGGTTAAAGGAGATCCCTTTTGAACGGGCCGTTTTTAAAAATTGATCGAACATTGATGCGCATGAGATGCCTTCGACTTCAGCGTGAACCGTCAAAACATTCAATTTTTCCGGCTTTATCAGCGACAATATGTATGGGTTGTAATTGGCATCCGAAATCCCTTTATTTCCGACGACCTCGTCATAGGTCGGGAGTGTTACGGGGATCTGGGGCTGGGATAACGTCTTCCCGTCAACGATGGGATGGAAAATACTCTTTCCTCTGCAGTCGCTGTTGTAGATAAATGGGATTCTATTTTTTTCCATAAGAACGAGATCGGTACATTTCCATGCAGGTACCGCCGAACAGACCGGGGGCTCACCCAGGATGCACGTAAGCAGCTCAAACCCCTTACCTAAAGCGCGCCGTATTGCATTCCGGTCCATGGTGTCGATATGCACCTGCCATGCATGATGATCCCAGGCATGCAAGCCGATCTCATGCCCTTCTTGTGCCGCTGAAATTATGATAGGGGCCAGCCTTTCACCGATGATCGGTCCCGGACGGAACGTCCCTTTAAACAGGATGTCCCAGCCATACAGGCTGGCCGCTTTTGTGCGCAGCATCTTAATAAAAAAGCCCGGACGGAGAAGACGCCAAAGATGACGCCCCATATTATCCGGCCCTAGGGAAAAAAAGAAGGATGCCCGTATGTCGTGCTTTGCCAGAGTTCTACAAAGATTCGGCACCCCGACTTTGGTGCCTCTGAAGGTATCAACGTCAATACGCAAGCCGATTTTCATGGATTCATCGTCTCAGGCTACATATCATGCGGCTGGCCAATCCCGCATTCTCCGGTTCTGACCGCTTCTTTTAGAAAGAAATCGAGGGTTTCTTCAACCGATTGCTGGATATCTACCTTCGGCGCCCAATTCAAAAGACGGCGGGCATTATCGATGCTCGGTTTTCTGTGCTGGACATCCTCATATCCGGACCCGTAAAAGGTTTTGCTTTCCACCTCGCGAGTTCCGGCAAAAGGGGGAAATTCTTTGTGCAGCGGGTGCTGATGGAATTTTTTTACTAAAATTTCGGCCAGATCTTTGATGCTCGCCTCATTGTTCGGACTGCCGATATTGATGATTTCACCGTCACAGCAGCCGTCTCGATTTTCAATAATTCTGTAGAGGCATTCAACTCCGTCTTTGACATCGGTAAAGCAGCGTTTTTGGTTTCCACCGTCCACAAGCTGTATGGGCGTCCCTTCGGCCAGGTTTAATATCAACTGGGTGATGGCGCGGGAGCTGCCGATACGCGCGGATTCCAGACTGTCAAGACGCGGGCCGATCCAGTTAAAGGGTCTGAACAGGGTAAACTGCAAACCCTCGGTTGCGCCATAGGCCCAGATGACCCGGTCGAGCATCTGCTTACAGCAGGAATAAATCCACCGCTGTTTTCGAATGGGTCCTAGAATTAACCGGGATTCGTCCTCATCGAATTCCTGCTCATCACACATGCCGTAAACTTCAGAAGTGGATGGGAATATGATGCGCTTGCCGTATTTAACACAGTATCGAACAACGCGAAGATTTTCTTCAAAGTCAAGTTCAAAAACCTTTATGGGATTGCGGGTGTATTCAATCGGTGTTGCAATGGCAACCAGAGGGATCACGATATCACACTTTCTGACATGATATTCTATCCATTCACGATGGATGGAAATATCCCCTTCGGAAAAATGGAACCCGGACTGGTCTCGCAGCCTTTGAATCGAAGTTGATCCAAGATCCATTCCATGGACTTCATACTTTCCACTGTTCAGAAGCCTTTCACTGAGGTGGTTGCCGATAAATCCGTCAACCCCCAGAATCAAGACCTGTTTTTTTCTCACCATTTCCATGCGACAGATTGAAGGTTCGCCAAGCCTCATTCCTGGAACAAAATGCATTTCTTCGGCAAGCTGTCTTCCGCTCATAAATATGCCGTCTCCGGATTGGCCGAAATTAACCTGTACGGCTTTTTTCCCACAGGCAATCACCAAAGGATCCGCCGACAAAATCGTTCCAGGATAATCACCGGTTTCATCCACTACGCTGACGGCCCAGAATATACATTTTCGATTTCCCATATGGCTGAAAGCTCCGGGATAGGGACGGGTTACAGCTCTGACAAGATTTCTTATTTTATTTGCATCCTGACTCCAGTCAATTTTACCATCTTCCGGCCCCCGAGCACCAAAATATGTAGCCCGGGAATGATTTTGAGAGATTCGCGGAGCAGTCCCGTCAAGCAGCTGCGGCAGTGTTCCTTTCAACATATCGGCTACAGCATCTGCGGCTTTATCGTGAACGGTTCGGGCGGTATCCGTATCCGATATTGGAATTTTTTCCTGACAGACAATGTCCCCGTCATCGGCTCGAGGGGTCATGTAATGAAGGGTAACTCCGGTTTCGGTTTCGCCGTTGACCAAAACCCAGTTGATGGGGCATCGTCCCCGGTATTTCGGCAATAGGGAACCGTGCAGATTCAGACAGCCGGAGGGAGGAATCTCCAGAATTTCTGATCTGACCATATTGCGATAGTAAAATGAGAAAAGAATGTCCGGAGCAAATTTTTTAATTTTTTTTATCCATATGGGATGATTAATATCTTCTGGTGAAAATACGGGAATACCATGGCCTGAAGCAAGCTCGGCCACGGAGTTAAACCAGACATTTTCATTGGGGTTGTCCTGATGCGTAAAAACCGCTGCTATCTTATATCCGTTCTGAAGCAATGCCTCGATCCCGATACATCCGATGTTGTGATAGGCCAATACGATCGCTTTCATATTTATCCTTTTATGTTTTTGTTGTTATATTGCTTTCACCTGCAATCCGTTGAACAAAAAACCGGGGACGGGCTCTAACATCATGGTAAATCCTACCGATATACTCCCCGAGCAGTCCCATTCCGACAAACTGAGCACCCACAAAAATGAATAAAATGGCAAAAAGCGTAAAAACACCTTCAGCCGCCCATTCGGCGCCGTAAAGGACACGCATGATCAAAAGGAAAACACCGAAACCGATTCCTGCTAAAGAGACAATTCCGCCGAGTATACTCAGAAGACGCAGTGGAAAGGTTGTCATACTGGTCAATAGATCGAACTGCAGCATCACGAGTTTCATAAGGTCGTATTTCGATTCTCCCAGTTTGCGCGGTTCATGTTTTACGTCTATCTCTGTTGTCCTTCGGGCAAAACTGTTGGCGAGAATCGGAATAAACGTGCTTCGTTCATTGCACATGAGCATGGCGTCCACAATATGACGGTGATAGGCACGCAGCATGCACCCATAGTCGTGCATCATTACACCGGTCGATTTTTGAACCCCTTTGTTGATAATTGCGGAAGCCGCCCTTCTAAATAGGGTGTCCTCTCTGTGAACCCTTACGCTCCCCACCACGTCATAGCCTTTGGAGATACCGTCCACCAGTCGTGGAATTTCTTCAGGCGGATTCTGCAAATCGGCGTCTAATGTGACGACAATATCACCTTTGGACTGTTCAAAGCCGGCCATCACCGCGGCATGCTGACCGTAGTTCCGGTTTAAAAAAACCCCGACGATTTCACCGGGATTATTTATAGCTTCGGCATCGATTTTTTCTACAGATCCATCTGAGCTTCCATCATCCACCAGAATAATTTCAAAGGGGCGTTCCGTTTTTCGACAGGCCTGCAGGCAACGCCGTATAAGTTCATCAAGGTTTTCTTCTTCGTTAAACACCGGAATCACAACGGACAATGGTGCCAGATTGCTCATGATATCAAAATTTCCTTTATGGTATCGACAACGTCGTCGACGTCACCGTGTGTCATTCCCGGGAAAAGCGGCAGCGAGCATATCCGTTCTGAATTCCATTCAGTATTGGGCAGTCCGCCCGGGGGAGCTTTCATGGTTTCCCGGTAATATTTCTGCTGATGTACAGCCCGGAAATGGAGGCCGGTGCCGATATTTCTCCGTTTAAGTTCTTCCATAAAATCGTTGCGGCTTAACTTCGATGGATGGGCATCCAAACGAATGATGAATAGATGCCATGAATGCTTATGCGGATAGGAGGGAATGGCCAGAGGCCGGATTTCATCCATCTCTGCCAGCCGTTCTCGATAATGCATGGCCAGTTGGGTTCGTCTTGCATTAAAATCCTTAACCCTGGCCAGTTGCCGCATTCCAAGAACAGCCAGAATATCCGGCAAATTATATTTAAATCCCGGCTCCAGTACCTGGGCCTGGGGAGATCTTCCCTGGGTTTGACGGTCATAGGCATCGAGACCCAACCCGTGAAATTTCAACCGGCGAATCCGGTCAACAAGATCGAGATCGTCGGAACAGAACATGCCGCCTTCGCCCGAGGTGATATTTTTAATGGGATGAAAGGAGAATATCGAGGGTCCGTTTTTGCCGATTTTTTGACCCCGATACTCTGTGCCCACGGCATGGGCGGCATCTTCTATGATGTGAAGATTCCGGCCTGCAGCAATTTTTCGAACAGGCTCCATATCCACCGGCGCACCGGCAAAATGAACCGGAACGATCAGTCGGGTTCTTTCTGAAAGACGTTCCTGAATTAATTCCGCTGTGGTCATCAACGTATCCCTGTCAACATCCACAAAAACAGGTTTTGCACCGCTCAAAACAATCAGGTTCACCGTGGACACCCAGGTCATGGACGGGGTGATGACCTCATCACCGGGGCCAATGCCCAGGGCTTTTAAAGCAAGATGCATTCCCGCGGTTGCCGAAGACAGGGCCACGGCTTGGTCACAGCCGGTATAATCGCAGAATTTTTCTTCAAATTCGGCATTCTTGGGACCGGTGGTAATCCATCCTGAGCGCAGCACCTCCCCGACGGCGGCAATATCCGCTTCATCAATGCTCGGCCGGGAAAACGGCAAAAATTCTTTTCGCATGTATCCTTATCTTTATATCGGAATCAGCTTCCTTCTATGAACATACCATCCCAAAACATATTATTTTCATGAACCCGATGATAAAATACTTTCATACAGCTTAAAACACTTAATTTCAACCTTCAAGTGTCTTTACCAAGATGTTTTAACGGTTGCAGATCGTTGGGGTTCATTGTACGTTAACTTCCATAAAAGTGTCACGAAAATCGAAAATGAATGCAATATTAAAGAACGTAAACAAAATGATATTAACCGGATAGGAGGATTTTCGCCATGACTCAGCGACCGATGCACATCGAAACCAAAGTGATTCATGCCGGTGAACCGGAACCCCGGATCGGCGGGGCTGTCACCCTGCCGATTTTCCAGTCATCGACCTTTCAATATACCGGTCAGGACAATTACGACGCGTTGAAATATATTCGCATGAACAACACCCCCAACCATATTGCCCTGCATCAGAAGCTTTCGGCACTGGAAAACGCTGAGGCCGGTCTGGTCGCCGCCAGCGGTATGGCCGCCATCACAACGACGTTTTTGGCACTCCTGTCCCCCGGAGATCATTTTCTGGCCCAGGACTGCCTGTATGGCGGCACCCTCGATTTTATCAACTCGGATTTTCGTGCTTTAGGGGTATCCTTTGATTTCATCGATGGCAACAAAGCAGACACTTGGGAAAAACACTTAAAACCCAACACCCGTGCCATCTATGTGGAAACGATTACCAACCCGCTGATGGGGGTGGCCGATCTAAAAAAGGTGGTGGCGTTCGCCCAAGCCCATGGGCTGATCTCTATGATCGACAATACCTTTGCCAGCCCCATCAATTTCCGGCCGGCCGAGTGGGAATTTGATCTATCGCTGCACAGCTGCACCAAATATCTCAACGGCCATTCTGATATTGTGGCCGGTGCAGTGGTCGGGCGCGCAGACTTGATTCGAAAAATTGCTCACAAGCTCATTCACCTGGGCGGCACACTGGATCCCCACGCCTGTTTCCTTTTACACCGGGGACTGAAAACACTGGCGGTGCGGATGAAATATCAGAACGCGAGTGCACTGGAGATCGCAAGATTTCTCTCGGCCCATCCAGCCGTGGAAACGGTCAATTATCCGGGATTGGAAACGTATGGAGGATATCATGGCGCCCGGGAATTACTCGATGGTTTCAGCGGGATGTTAAGTTTTGAAATCAAGGGGGACGTGGCAACCGCCGATCGGTTTATAGAAAAGACCCGCCTTCCCATCAGCGCACCGAGTCTCGGCGGGGTTGAAACG
>JAAXQD010000221.1 GCA_012974475.1 Desulfobacterales bacterium | reverse complement strand
TAGTCGGTATTTCCGAAAACCGGATCGAGTGCGTAATCGGCATCTGCCATAAATTTTTCTGAAAGCCCCCAGCCCGTACCGAACATTAACAGGTAAAGGCTGTCATCTTGGAGCATCTTCCGGAACCGTTTAAAGCTTAGATTACGGGGGCTGTGACCGGCGCTGGTAACAACCGTTTTCGGTGAATCTCCGTTGTTTTTACGGATATGTTCGATCACCTCATCTACTGATTTTTTTATTGTGATCAGCTTCAGGGCTTCTCTACGTTTTGGATTATATTTTGCGCCTGTTCCTTTTAACCAATGGGAAATAATTTTTTCCACCAGTTCTTTCTGGTCGGAAAGGGGCGTGACCACATAAAATGATCGCACGCCGTATGTCTTTGCCGCTCTCGATATATCATGCAGGTCCAGGTTCGTTACTGCAGATGCAATAACATCACCTTTCTTGTTGACCACCGGATAATGGATCAGGGCCATATAAAGATTGGTCGTGTATGATTTTTTCAATATCGAGGCACCACTTTTTCAGAATTTCAACCTCCTGGCTGGTCAAGGATCTATTCTCCAGCAAATCCCGCCGTTTCAGGAATGTGCGTATCAGTGACGTTTCAAGCCTCCATCTCTCAATTTCTTTGTGGTTGCCCGACAACAATACACCGGGGACTTCAAGGTCTTCGAAGACCCTGGGCCTTGTATAATGCGCATGTTCTAAAACACTGTCTGAAAAAGAATCCTTTTCAGCCGAGTCCTTGCCGCCGAGCACACCGGGAATCAAGCGGGTCACGCCATCGATGATAACCATGGCCGCCAGTTCACCTCCTGTGAGAATATAATCACCGATGGAAATTTCATCATCGATAAAATCGTGGCAAATCCGTTCATCAACGCCTTCGTAGCGGCCGCAAACCAAAATAAGTCCATCCGATGATGCCAGTTCCCGGGCGACACTCTGATCAAAACGGCGCCCTTGGGGCGTCAGCAGAATCCTTTTGGCCAACGGTGCTTGTTTCTCAGCAGCCCGGATGGCACCGGCCAGCGGTTCGGGCTTCATAATCATCCCGCAGCCACCGCCGTATGGCCTGTCATCGGTAGTACGGTGCTTTCCTTGTGCAAAATCCCGGATATCTATGGCTGATACGATAATTTTGTCCTGATTTACCGCGCGACTGATAATCCCGTGTTCCCAAAATGGTCTGAACATTTCAGGAAAAATAGTCAGGACGATAAAATTCATCCCCTTAAATTTCACAACCCTTCCGGCAAAGCCACCCGCATGGTCTTATGTTCGAAATCTATTTCCAAAACCACCGATTCAAGGGCGGGAATCAGGGTTTCATTATCATCGCCTTTATCCAAATCCCTGACCACAAAAACATCGTTACTGCCGGTGGATATTATCGATTCAACGCGACCGATGTACTGTTCATCGGTCGTAAAAACCGCAAGCCCGATAATGTCACACCAGTAATAGGAACCTTCTTCAAGTTCAGGAAGCGCAACCCGTTCGATAAGAAGCTTGGAGCCGATCAAGGTTTCAGCTGCATTCCGGTTCCCAATACCTTCAAATGATAATAGAATGCGTCTACCGTGAGGTTTGGCCCATTTTATTGTATAATTTTTTTCGATTTTGTCGGTGCGGACGACAAGAATCGAACTGCCTGGGGTGAAAACAGACAAAGATTCAGCATTAGAATAGACCTTAAGGTTTCCTTTTACTCCATGGGCGCCAACGATCTTTCCAACAGTAAGAAACCCGTTTTTTTCCACATCCCTATTCTATAATTTCAAGAACCGATCGTTTTTTTAATTTGGCGGAAGCAGCGCTCAATATGGTGCGCATGGCCCGCGCCGTTCGACCCTGTTTCCCAATCACCTTTCCTAAATCCTCTTGGGCCACTTTGAGCTCTAATACCGAGGTCTGATTCCCCTCTACCTCTGAAACTTCAACAACTTCTGGATTATCAACCAGCGCCTGGGCAATATACTTGATCAGATCTTTCATAGCTCAATCTCCTTTGTTGGCTTATGAGTAGGGGTAAAGATCTTATGCAAGCTAAGCAAAAAAACCTTCTTCTTTCAAAAGGTTTTTTACAGTGTCTGTGGGAATGGCGCCCTGGTCAATCCAGTACTTGATCCGCTCTTGTTTCAGAACAACCTTGGCCGGATCTGTCAAAGGATTGTATGTTCCGACATTTTCCAAAAATTTACCGTCCCGGGGGGATTCACTATCCGCAACAACAATTCGGTAAAAAGGTCTTTTCTTTGCGCCGTGTCTGGCCAACCTGATTTTAACTGACATATAAATTTCTCCTTCAAAACGACGGCAGGCCCATGCCTAGCCCTCGCATGCCGCCTTTGTTGACTTTTTTAACCATTTTCATAACTTGAGTATAATTTTTAAGCAGCTTGTTGATATCCTGCACACTGGTACCACTCCCTTTGGCAATTCTTTTGCGGCGGCTTCCCTTTATCAAAGTATGCTGGCGTCGCTCCAAGGGGGTCATGGAATTAATAATCGCTTCGATCTTAACAAATTCATTTTCGTCAACTTCGAGATTTTTGAGCTGCTTCATTTGACCCATTCCGGGTATCATATTCATGAGTTCCGACATGGAACCCATTTTCCGTATCTGAACCATTTGATCACGAAAATCTTCGAGTGTAAACTCATTTTTTCTTAACTTTTTTTCGAGTTCAACCGCTTTTTTTTCGTCAACGACAGACTGGGCCTTTTCTATTATGGTGAGGACATCACCCATCCCCAGTATCCTTGAGGCCATTCTGTCCGGATGAAAAGGCTCCAAGTCGCTGAGTTTTTCACCGACACCGACAAATTTTATCGGTTTATCGGTTATCGATTTAATCGACAAGGCTGCTCCGCCACGAGCATCGCCATCCATCTTTGAAAGGACAACACCGCCAATATCTAAAGTCTTGTTGAATGATTCGGCAATATTAACAGCGTCCTGGCCTGTCATGGCATCGGCCACCAAGAGAATATCGGCGGGTTTAACCGCGTCCTTGATACGGGAAAGTTCATCCATCAAGGCCTCGTCGATATGTAGACGACCGGCTGTATCAATGAGCAGTGTATCGCAGCCTGTTCGGTGCGCCGTTGTTCTGGCTTCCTGACAAATCTGTACCGGCTCCATTTCCAGGCTGGATGGAAAAACGGGAACAGACAATTGCTGGCCGAGTTTGATCAACTGGTCAATAGCGGCAGGACGGTAAACATCTGCCGGAACCAGATACGGCTTTTTCCCCTTTTTCCTCAAAAAAACAGCGAGCTTGCCTGCGGTGGTCGTTTTGCCGGATCCCTGCAACCCCACCAGCATGACCGATACCGGCACAGGTCCTGAAAGATTCAAGTCTTCGAGGTGCCCGCCCATGAGCTTCGTCAGTTCATCGTTGACGATTTTGACAACCTGCTGGCCGGGTGTCAGACTTGCCATAACTTCCTGGCCCAGAGCACGCTCTTTAATATCGGAAATAAACTTTTTTACAACTTTGTAGTGTACATCGGCCTCAAGAAGTGCCATTCTGACCTCTTTTAGGCCCTCCTCGATATTTTTTTCCGATAATTTGCCGTGACCCTTAAGTTTTTTAAATACGGCATTCAGTCTGTCACTCAAATTGTTAAACATAAAAGCACCGATAGTCTCTCAATATTGAAAACGCAAAATGTAATAGTTAAATAATATTATGTCAAGATTAAATAAAGTGGTTTCGCCATTTTATCTTTAATTTTCGCGCCTATTTCGAAAATAATACGGTTGGGCATAGACACTTGACAAATGCACGCAATCATAGTCTGTTTTGACAGATCCCGAAGATTTGTCACGGGTGTATACTTTGCCCCCATGAACTGGAACAGCGAGCGCATTCCCCGCAGGCTGGGTGAAGCGCAGCGGATATTCCCGTCAAAAGGGCGGGAGCTTCAGGGATCTTCAATTGTTCAAAAGGAACGTTTGAAATGTTGCCAGACATTAAAGAACTTACAATATATCAACTTATTGTATGGCTTGAAAACCGAAATATCAAGCCTTATCGTGCCCAGCAGATTCTCCAGTGGATCTATATGCGCCAAGCCGACACTTTTGAGGTGATGACCGACGTGGGAAAAGATACCAGAAAATGTCTTGCACGTCATTTTTCCATCAACCGGCTTGAGAAGGAGCGCACCGAAACTTCACAAGATGGTTCAAAAAAGTTTCTTTTTAAACTCATCGATGGAAAATATATCGAAAGTGTGCTCATCCCGGAAAAGAATCATTATACACTCTGTATATCCAGTCAGGTCGGCTGTGCACAAGGATGCAGGTTCTGTCTTACCGGCAGGGGCGGATGGGTGCGAAATCTCACAAAAGGCGAAATCATCGCCCAAGTGCGCGATGTTGCAAATGATCTGGATGATTCAAAACGTCTCACCAACATTGTAATGATGGGGATGGGTGAACCTCTGGCCAATTATTCCAATGTGGTCGGCGCTGTTGCCACCATCACGGACAGTGATGCCGGATTGGGATTTTCAAGTCGAAGAGTGACGGTTTCTACGTCGGGTCTTATTCCCAAGCTGTCCCAATTGGGCCGTGAAACAGCGGTGAATCTGGCCATATCATTGAATGCCACAGACAATAAGACCCGCGACATGCTGATGCCCATCAACCGAAAGTATCCTCTGGAAAAGCTGCTGGACGCTTGTGCCGGATATCCTTTAATGCCCCGCCGCAAAATCACTTTCGAATACATTATTATAAAAGGGGTCAACGATTCAGAAGAAGACGCAAAACGTCTTGCCGGACTCCTGAGACCGATACGGGCAAAAATCAACCTTATTCCATTTAACACCTTCGAAGGGAGCGACTTTGAGCGTCCCGAAGAACATGTCATTCTTACCTTCCAGGAAATTCTCAACAAAAACAATTATACCGCCGTCATTCGACAGAGCAAAGGGCAGGATATTTCCGCAGCCTGCGGCCAGCTCAGCGCAAACTTGATACGGACTTCAGGCACTTTTTCGGTGGGTCCGGATTAGGTGCTATATCAGAAAGTGTTTGATTTCTTTCGGAGGAATTCCAATGACTTGGATTATTTCTGACTCGTGGGTGGTTTCAGCTCCGACTTCGACAGGTGTGTCATCCGGGGCCTTACTGTAGCCCGCACATATTGAAGCCGCCAGAATCATAATTTCTTTGCTGCCGCCGTGGGGCATCAGAACGATGGGGCCGGGGAACTTTTTTACTTTGATCAAAGTGTCCAGATCCGGATCATAATATTTTAATAGGTTTTCATTGTCCTCCTGGGTTCGTCCGACGGCTATTTTTGTTGTTTGGTTCAATCGAAGATGTCGTCCATGTTTTAAAAGATGGAGTTCTCTCTCGGTAAATGTATCCTGGTGATCAAAAAGGTCCTTGAGCCGAGATGCGTAGCCTTTGTCCGTCAATAAACATCCGCCGGCAGGAGACGGATAGTTCGTAATTCCAAATTCTTGGGCGAGTTTCATCTGGGGTTTTCGGGATCTTCCGGATATGTCCAGCAGCAGATCCCTGTTTAACAGCCCCTGTTGTTCAGGCCGGGTTATCGGGAGCTTTTTTGCGCTTAACGGTCGCACGATATACCCATCAAAGCCGGATCGTTTTTCCACATAACGGAGAGAATTCATGGTCTGGGACATGGGGCGCTGTCCGAGGACCTCACCGCTGAAAAGAAAGTCAAATCCATTTTCACGCATGAGGGTTCCGGCCAGATTGAACATCAAGGCATGACAGTCCATACATGGATTCATGTGCTTTCCATACCCGCAATGCGGGTTTTTCAGCATCTCCAGATAGGGACGGGTTATATTCCTGACCAACAGGGGTATACCGGTCGTCCTTGACGCCTGCCGTGCATTTTCGGATGAAAAAAACGGTGTTTCGAATGTAATCCATTGGACTTCTATGCCTTGTTTTCGCAACACCAGTGCCGACAGCATACTGTCGAGACCACCGGAACAAAGGCCTAAAGCCCGTACTTTTTTTGAAGTTAAATTCATGATATGCAGAAATAATTTTGTGCTGTGAAACCCAGTGAATTATATGATGGGTCCGGGGGGTTTTATGATAAGACCTTATTTCTCGACGGAGCGGTTTAAAAAAGAAAATTCCCCACCCCAAAAATTATATCCCCTGCGGGGGATAAAATGTAAAAGGATCGACAATGTCAAGAAAAATGAAACTGAATACCCGTAAAGCCCGTGTCTTGAAAATTCGAAAAATACTAAAAACAGACTATCCCCATGCCAAAACGCAACTCCGTTATGACACCCCTTTTGAACTTCTTGTGGCAACCATACTGTCTGCTCAATGTACGGACAAACAGGTCAATGGCGTAACCGGCGATTTGTTTAAGAAACTGAAAACCCCCGATGACTTTGCCAGTGCCCCGAACGAGACCATCGAGGCGCTGATTCGACCGACCGGTTACTTTCGCAACAAGGCAAAGAATATCAAAAACTGCGCCAAAAGTCTCATTGAAAAATATAACGGCCAGGTGCCTAATACGCTAAGTGAATTAGTTGAACTACCCGGAGTGGGACGTAAAACCGCCAATGTGGTCCTTGGCACTGCGTTTAATATTCCGGGTATTGTCGTCGATACGCATGTGGCAAGAATATCAAAACGACTCGGACTTTCGGGAAATCACAATCCGGTCAAAATTGAGTATGATCTGATGGACGTCATTCCCAAAAAGGAATGGAGCGACTTTTCCATTCAACTGATCTATTTTGGAAGGGCCATATGCAAAGCAAGAAAACCGGCGTGTGCTCTCTGTCCTCTGTATGATCTGTGCGATGCTTCCGATAAAATTGCCAAACCGGCTTAAATATTTGAAGCAGGGAACTATGTTTCCTTGCCCGTTTCAGCCTCAGGATAATTCCGTTTTAATCTGCAAGAACTCGCAAATAAAACCGCGTAAAAGCGAACAGGTCTAAGGTGTTTAGATTACACGACGGGCGTATGATAATTATCAATAAGTTTGACACCCTCATTGCTGTTCGCATTAACGCGCTCTAATTTGCTCAGACAGCTTCCCGATCAAAATGGAACTATCCTGAGGCTCATTAAAATTGCGACCGTAAGCAATTCAATCAGAACATATTTACTCGAATTTAAATTTGCCGCTGGAGAAAAGGTCCCAGCAGGTATCCACCACCACGGGATCGAAAAAAGTCGATTTGTTGTTGATGACTTCGTCCAGGGCCTTATCTATACCGAGACCCGGTCGATAAGGACGATGGGAGGACATGGCCTCTATTACGTCTGCAACCGTCAGAATTCTTGCTTCCAAAAGAATTTCTTCGCCGGTAAGTCCTAACGGATATCCTGATCCGTTCATCTTTTCATGATGCTGTAAAACAATTTGGGCAACAGGCCATGGGAATTCTATGCCTTTTAGGATTTCATATCCGATTTGGCAGTGCTGTTTAATGATGTTATATTCGTCCTGTGTTATTTTACCGGGCTTGCTTAGAATTTCTGCAGGCACAGAAATTTTTCCGATATCATGCAGCAACCCTGCGATACGGAGTCCTTCAATAAGGTTTTCTGAAAGGTCCATGTTCTCTGCTATGGAACACGCCAGCTTGGTTACGCGCTGTTGGTGACCGGACGTGTATGGGTCCCTGATCTCAGACGCAGATGCCAGGGCGACAACCGTTTGGTTCTGGGCTCTTCGCAATTTTTCGAAACTTTGTTTAAGTTCCGCATCCGCCTGATTTCTTTCAGCAAAGAGAATGCGCTCTTTGAGGACCCGTTTCAACCTGAGCATCAATTCTCTGGAGTTGATCGGTTTTTGAAAAAAGTCGCTTGCGCCGCTTTCAATCACTTTCTCATACGTAAAGTCTTCTGCAAAGCCAGTCATAACGATGACGTCAGAATCATGTTTGTCTTTTACTTTCATGGTTAATTCAATGCCATTGAGGCCTGGCATTCTGATATCGGTTAGGATGACATCCACATTTTTTTTGCCCTCATCCAGGATTTTTAAAGCGTCCACCCCGCTTTCAGCGATGGTGCATTCATAGCCGGCGTTTTCCACATTTTGTTTGATCATATCCCGGATGAGTTCATCATCCTCAACAACCAAAATATGGAAGTTGTGACCACTGCTTTTATGGAAATTTTTCATGTGTTCTCCTAGGGTAAAGCCAATTTGCCGGTGCTTTCAAATTGCACACTATTTTCGGTTCAAGACCTCTCGGATCGTCAGTGCGATCTCTTTCACTCGGACCGGCTTACTGATGAGTGCGCCGATCCCGAGACGCTTGGTCGTATCTTCCGTTATTTTTTCATTGAATCCGGTACATAAAATTATCGGAATATCAGAACGGATGCGCATCAAATTTTCGATCAACTCCATTCCCGTCATCTTGGGCATGGTCTGGTCGGTGATAATCAGATCGAACTTCTCGGGTTCTCTGCGGAATTCCTCCAGGGCTTCGATGCTGCTTGTCTTTGAGAAAACGCCGTATCCGAGTCTCTCCATCATCAAATGCATCATCCCAAGCACATCTTCTTCATCATCAACCAGCAAAATCGTTTCATTGCCCGTTGGTATACCGGCATCGGTGGATGCATTCGACACGATTTCGGATTTCCGATGGGGCAGCGGCAGATAAACGCTCACTGTCGTCCCCCGGTCCGGTTTACTGTCAACGTCGATAACCCCGTTATAGCTTTGGACGATTTCATATACCATGCCGAGGCCCGTTCGTTTACCTTCATTTTGGTTGTTGATACGATAGTTAGGATCGAAAATATGCTTTATCTGATCCGTTTCAATACCATGGCCTGTATCTTTAACCGTCAGTTGCAGGTAGGATCCGGGACTCAGATCCACATTGGAGGATACATCGCTGGAATCTATAATTATCTCCGAGAGGGTTATCTCCAGTATACCGCCTTTTTCTTCCATGGCCTGGTATGCATTGGTGCTAAGGTTCATTAAGATCTGTTGTATTTCCGACGGATCGGCCGCAACAGGGGCACAGGCGTTGTCTATTGCCTGGCGGATTTCTATGGTTGCCGGCAACGATGCTCTCAACAGCCTGAGGGTTTCTTTTATAACATATTGAATTTTTAAAAGAATCTTATCATGCCCGCCTTTTCTGCTGAAACTGAGAATCTGTTGAATAAGGTCCTTAGCCCGGTCGGCTGCTTTTAGGACGGCTGCCAGATTTTTTCGGGTTTTGCTGTTTTCGGGGATATCGTACATGCTCATCTCGGTGTAGCCGATT
Organism: Desulfobacterales bacterium; assembly: GCA_012974475.1. Lineage (GTDB taxonomy): Bacteria > Desulfobacterota > Desulfobacteria > Desulfobacterales > UBA11574 > JAAXQD01. The sequence goes on along the minus strand of JAAXQD010000221.1, from coordinate 2,755 downwards.
ATGGGGAAAAGAATATTATTGAATTCATGGGCAATACCTCCCGCCAAAGTTCCAATGGCCTCCATTTTCTGTGCTTGTTGAAGGTGCTTTTTAAGTTGGGTCTTTTCTTTTTCCAATGCATCGACGCGGGATACCATGCGGATCTGCGCATTTAACTCAGCACGGGTAATCGGTTTATTCAAAAAAGCGTCAGCGCCGGCGTCCAATCCCTTAACATAACGATCGGGGTCCGATTGGGCCTCCATCATCATAATAACCGGAATTCGCTGGGTGTTTTCGTCAGATTTCAGCCGGTTACAAACCGAATCCCGCTCCATTTCCGGTGCGCAAATACCCAGAAGAATGGCAACAGGGGATTCGGTTTTTGCGCGTTCTAACCCCTCCAAAGCGGATCGGACGGCAATCACCCGGCAATCAGGGATCACGTCTTTTAATAAGGTCGTAATATTATTTAAATCATCCGTTTTATCGTCGATCACCAATATGTTTTTAATCATTATCATTCTACCTTCCAAATAGCGCATTCTACAGGTACAAATCAAGGTATACTATCCCTTGGGATTGGATACCTTAAAAAACCCCCTTTTTGGCAAACGATTTTATCTGGTTTTCCGTATAACCGAGTTCCTGAAGAATAGAGACCGTGCTTTCTCCAAAACCCACCGGCGGTGTCCGGATGGAGCCAGCGGTTTCACTCAACTTAATCGGCACACCGAGGGTTTTGCTCTTCTCCCCGTCTTTTTGCCGGATATCAACAACCATTTCCCTTTCTCTGAAATAGGGATCTTCCAGCACTTCTTTGAGATTCTGTATTCGCCCCCAGCATACATCAAGGCCGGCAAGTTCTGTTTCCCATTGGGCAAGCGTCTTTTTCTTGAAAGTGGTTCGCATGAAGTCGAGAATCTCTTCCCTGCATTTTTCATCATGCTGGAGAGCGACATACTCGGGAACACCTAAATATTCACAAAGTTGTTTCCAGAAACGGTACTCCACCGCACCGATGGAGATATGGCGGCCATCGGCTGTTTCATAGGTGTTATAAAACGCGAAACGATGAGAAAACAGCGAGTCACCGCGCCTTGGGACATCTCCTGTGCGTTGATGAAAAAACAGCACCAGCGGCAGAAGGCTTGCCATTCCATCGGTCATGGCAATATCGATATGCTGACCTTCTCCGGTCCTTTCTCTGGCCCATAGCGCCAGAAGGATGCCGATGGCGGCGTTCATTCCCCCTCCTGCAATGTCTGCAATCTGGACTCCAGGGATGGATGGCGGCCGGTCCGGCTCTCCCATAAGATCGAGAACACCCGAATGGCCAAGGAAGTTCACGTCGTGTCCGGCTCGATTCTTATGCGGCCCGGTCTGGCCATAACCCGTAATGGAACAGTAAATAATTTTGGGATTGATGGAACGTATCGTATCATAGTCAACACCCAGCCTGTGAACAACTCCTGGCCGAAACCCTTCGAGCAAAATATCTGTTTTATCGACCAGCCGGTAAAAGATCTCTTTGCCTTCCGGGGTCTTGAGATTTAAAGACACATGCTCTTTGTTTCGATTGATGGAGGGAATGAAAAGGTCGTCTGCCATAAAACGTTTATCCTCCACCGAGATCACACGTGCGCCATGGTCCGCCAGGATCATGGTGCAAAAAGGGCCGGGCAGCAGACGTGAAAGATCCAAAGAATTCGCCGGTGATCCGCTGTGACCCATATCTGGATTTTTGCATCCTTACTTTTCTCAAACACACCGCCGACATGTTCGATCTCCGGTTCTATTAAATAGGTATCATAGGTTCCGCCTTCCAGTTTAAGTGTTTCTCTCTTGATAACAGCTGCCTTGCCAATGATACATTTCTTCCCATCTGTTACCGGACGTTCGATGGCGGATTTTTTTTCAAGATCAAAAAGGCGGACAAAATAAAAGGCGGATAATGGGTCAAATGATCCGGGTAATATATCAATCGGTGGACGCTTCTCGTTCAATGTGGAATATACGGCGTTGTTATTTTTCCAATCGAAATTTACAATAACATGTCTATGTGTTTTGCCTTCCTGCTGTTTTTTTTTGTAAAGGATCGAATGGGTCATCTCAATGTCTGTATAGGCATCTATTTTGTCCCGAACCTTATAAAAATGATCGATAAAGGAATTCGATTTTGCCGTCAGCAAAAAATGGTATGCTTTGACACCCTCTATGGTTTCTATGGGAAGTACCTCAAGGACGGCTTCTCCGGCCGGTATAAAGGTCCATTTAAGCTGAAACGTCAGTTTTTCGCCCGGATAAAACGGCAAATCATTCTCACCGGCTTCAATATTTGCGCTCAAACCAAACATCGTTATGGCAGTGATTGCAACGAATGTAACCCAAAATCGGGCATTCAGACCGGCGAAGCAACTCCGAGAAGATTCCCCCTTCATCAAACATACCTTGTGTGATTTTCGATCCATCAGGATTATTAATAATTATAATAAGTGAGCAAACTCAGTATTAATAACCTTAAAGAGTTCTTTGCCAATTGCAACACCTAAATCTATAAACTGGGGGCCGTATTTTTTTCCGGTGGGTGTTCTGAAGGTGTGCTTTATTTTGGCAAGTTTTTCCATTCCTTCTGGATAAAGATCCATAAACTCGACAACAGGGATGTTAAAGTATGATACCATGGCCCACACCATATCTGTAAAGTTGTCAGGTCCCCAACGGAATTTATCGGCATCATAGAGACAGTCGGAAACAAGTGCACCTTCAATGGTAT
>JAAXQD010000060.1 GCA_012974475.1 Desulfobacterales bacterium | reverse complement strand
TCCCAGAACCCATTATTCCAATATTCCAGCATTCCAATTGGGGCGAAGCCCCTAACTTGTAATCGTTATTTTGTATCTTTCGTTACAGAATATTTTTAAATACAATCATGGGCGTCTCAAAAAAGTGCCTAAAATTAAAAGTGCTTAAAATGCCGCAAGTCAAAGATGCCAATTATTTAACAAAAAGAAGGATTCCAAAATCATAGTTCACTTTAGGAACTTCCCCGGTTTATCCGGGCCAGGAGAATTTATAATATGTCAGACTGGGAACCCAAAATCGTCAGTTTCTTATGCAACTGGTGCAGTTATGGTGCCGCTGATCTTGCAGGGGTCAACCGGATGGAATATCCGCCAAACATCCGGGTGATCAGAATCCCTTGTACAGGTCGGATGAGCCCGAAATTTATTCTGGCTGCCTTCAGACAGGGCGCAGACGGCGTATGGGTATCCGGGTGACATCCCGGAGATTGCCATTACCTGGAAGGTAATTACTATGCACGCAGAAAGTTTGCTTTATTTAAAAACTTCATTGAATATATGGGGATCGAACCCGGTCGCCTCCATTTTTCATGGATCTCCTCTGCAGAATCGGTAAAATTTGTGGATGTCGTCAAAGAGACCGTGGAGGCCGTCAAAGCGCTTGGACCGAATAACAATTTTATAAAAACAAAAGCTAAGGTCGCTTAACATGTTCGCCTACACAGAAAAAATTAAAAAAATATCGAATCGGCTATTAAAAGAATCCAAGGTTGATCTAATTGTCGGCTTCAGAAAAGGAACGGTGCCGATGATGAACGAACCCTGTTTTGCAAAAACCCCGGAAGAGGTTGACTGTTTTGTATGGGACAGCAACTGCGGAATTAATCTGGCGAACTACCTTGCCAACAGGAAGGAAAAAATCGGTATTGTTTCAAAGGGGTGCGATTCCAGAAACATTGTGACCCATATTATCGAAAATAAAATCAAACGGGATCAGATCGTAATTATCGGTGTCCCCTGCAAAGGAATGATTGACCGGCACAAAATCGAAGCCATGTTTGATACCGAAATCGAGGAGGTCACCGAGGCCGACGGCAAAATAAATATCAAGGGCGACGGTGTCGATAAAACCATCGATAAAATAGATGTCCTCCAGCAAAACTGCACCATCTGTACGCACCGCAATCCGGTCATCTACGATGAACTTGCCGCCGATCTTATCGAAGAGCAAACAGATGTGGACAAGTACGAGGATGTTCGCAGAATTGAAGATATGACAGCACAGGAAAAATGGGAATATTTCGAGGATCTCCTCTCAACGTGCATCCGCTGCTATGCCTGTAGAAATGCATGCCCACTCTGCTATTGCCCCACATGTTTCGTGGATGAGTCACAGCCACAATGGGTGGGGAAAAGTCAAGACCCCACAGACATAAGGACATTTCACTTTTTAAGAGCATATCATTGTGCGGGTCGGTGCACCGACTGCGGTGCATGTGAGCGTGCCTGTCCAATGGGAATTAAGGTCAGAATCTTAACAAAGAAACTGGAAAAAGACTGCCTTGAGCTGTTCGACTGGGAGTCCGGTTTAACCCTGGAAAAAAGGCCGCCTCTGGATACTTACAGGCCCGATGATCCGGATGACTTTATTAAATAGTCATCGGACATTGGTCAATCGTCATTCGGCATTGGTCATTATCCGTTTTGTGAAAATAACACATGACCCACAACAAATGACTACTGACAAATAAAGATAAAGGCACATACGATGAAAGTCATAAAAATTGATAAAAAAAGCTGGGCTGAAGGGCTGAAGCGTTTGGCAGATAAATTTCCATTATTCGGTCCGGCTCAGCAGGATGAGTTTCATATCTTCAAGGAACTCGATAAAGGTGAGCTTCCGGATTTGAGGTTGCAAAACACACGGCTTTCTCCAAAATCGGTGGTCTACCCCCAGTCGGAAACCATGTTCGAATACACTCTGGATGAAAAACAGGAAGATCATCACATTCTAAAAGAAATTGATAAAGATCATTTGCCTCGGGCGATCGTCGGAATCAGACCGTGTGATGCCAAAGCATTTCTCCTGGTAAAACGGAACTTTGATACGCCTGAATATAAAGACCCTTACTGGATCAAAGCTTACGAAGCCACCACTTTGATCGGGTATGCATGCAATACGCCTTGCAGTAACTGCTTCTGCACCACAGCCGGATGCGGACCGTTTCATGAAGAAGGGCTGGATGTACTCCTGATCGATGCAGCTGATCATTATTTTGCCAAAATCATGAGTGAAAAGGGGGAAAATTTAATCACAGCGGCCGGCTGGGACATGGCGGCCGAGGCCGGTGATTTGGAAGAACAGGTCCAAACCCTAAAGCAGGCCGCGGAAACAAAAATAACCGCCCGGGTTTCCACAGACAAATTAAAGGATAAAGATACCACAGCGCTTTTTGAAGCATCTTTTTGGGAAGATGTGGCTTTTGCCTGTATCAATTGTGGAACCTGCACATATGCGTGTCCCACGTGTTGGTGTTTCGATATTCAAGACGAAACCTTCGGATCTTCCGGCATTCGCATTCGCAATTGGGACAGCTGCATGTATCCGCTGTTTACCCATCACGGATCCGGACACAATCCCAGGGACATGAAAATGCAGAGAGTCCGCCAGCGTTTCATGCACAAACTGAAATACTACGTCGACAAATATGCAAACGGTATTCAATGTGTCGGCTGCGGACGATGCATCCGTCTCTGCCCGGTGAATATCGATATACGTAAGGTTTGCGA
>JAAXQD010000204.1 GCA_012974475.1 Desulfobacterales bacterium | reverse complement strand
TATAAGTGGCTAACACTATTAACAACCCTTTAACAAAAGGAGGTGCTCAATGGAACTATACGCCGGATTAGATCTTCATTCAAGAAATACTTACATCGGTATTATGGACAAAGCATTCAATCGCGTGTTCAAAAAAAGAGTTCCGAATCATCTTGAACACATCTTACAAACACTAGACCCTTTTCGGGATCAAATCAAAGGATTTGTGGTTGAATCCACCTTCAACTGGTATTGGCTGGTGGACGGCCTTATGGATGCAGGGTATTCATACGCCCATCTGGCCAATCCATCTGCAATTAAACAGTATGAAGGATTGAAGCACAGTTGGTAAGAGGCTCAATTAGCGTTGAACGTCTTGGGTGTGAATATCCTATGGACGGCGTTTGGATCCTGGGCCGCGAAATTTTTGGAGGATTTGCTCTTTTTCATCTGGAGGCAACGCATTCCATTTTCGAAGCTTTTCCCGGGTTCGCTCCCGTTCTTCCGGAGGGAGTTTTTGCCATTTCTGAAAGCGCTCCTGCATAAGTTCTTGCTCTTGGGAAGGAAGCTGCTTCCACTTCTCCATGCGCTGACGCAAGAGTTGCTGCCTTTCCTCGGGCATCGACTGCCATTGCTGATACTTTCTCTTGAGCATCTTTTTTTCTTCAGGAGACAATTTCTTATAACCTTTTTTGTAGTTTTTTACCTGAAGTAGAAATTGTCTCTCCCGGTCTGCCGGAGGGTAAGTTGTTTGAAAATTTCGGTAATCCATAGACTGCCGATGGCTCGACGCCGCCTCTTTGTAGGTCTTTTGTGTTCTAAAGTGCTGATCCGCTCCGTTATACTTTTTCGACCGGCTAAAGCTTAAGGTTGGAGAAGAAAGGAGTATTATAAGCACAAAAGCTAAAACAAGCGTCAACGGCTTCAAGTATTTAAACGATCTGTATTTGTCTCTCATCATCGTCGATAAATCCAGAGTATTTTTTATCCCGAACATGCTCACGAAAATCGGGCCTTATATCGTGGCGTTTTTTCGACCCATCACTTGATCCAATTTTTCGAGGGTCTCCATCTCTTCCAATAAATCCAGGTTTTCAAGAATGTCAATATGTTTGACGATCATTTTTTCTTCCACGCCGACGTCCGAGGCTATCTTAACCGTTGGTGATTGTTGAATTCCCCTTATGCCGATCCACCCAAAAGCCACGACCAGCATACCGCACACAGCCGCCACATGTGCGGGCTTGATATACCCTGCCAAAAACGGATTTTGCCACCACCCCCTGTGGTGTTTCTCTGTGAGTTTCTCTGTAACGGCGGTATGGAGGGCCCGGGCGCTCTCACGGGAAAGCGACGGTTCCGGCATGGCTTCCTTTACATTTTCAAGCAGATGGATCAAACGGTTTCGCTCCTGCAAGCAGGCATTGCATGTCGAAAGGTGATTCTCCCATTTACCCTGTTCTTCAGAACCCAGTTCCCCGTGCACTTCCAACCAGAGTGTCTCTTGCCAATGGCGACAATTTTTCATAAACACACCTCCTATGGCTGGACCCAATCTTGTAAAGCATCTCTTAAAAAATGGGTGGCGCGGAAGAGATGGCTCTTGACCGTTCCCTCCGCCGATCCCACAATCTGAGCAATTTCCCGTATTTTCATTCCATGGAAAACTTTCAACTGAAAAATGACGCGCTGTTTTTCAGGGAGCGTCTCCAGGGCCTGACTGATTTCCTGGGCAAGTTGTTTTCCGTTTAATGCAGTCATGGGATTAGAATTTACCCCCGGATCCGGATAATCTTCATCCATCTCTTTGGAGTCTGTTCGCTCACGCCGATCACGCCGCCAAAATGTAAATATTCTCTCCCATCTTTTCCGCCGGCGTCGACTGTCTAAACACGTATTTACGAGAATGCGATAAAACCAGGTATAAAAAGACGATTTTCCTCGAAAGTTTTTTAAACTCCGGAAAGCACGTAGAAAGGCCTCTTGTGTAAGTTCTTGGGCTTCTTCGGTATCCCCGGAGCACATATTGTAAGCGATGGCATATGCTTTTTCCTGATATCGTCGGACAAGAATTTCAAAAGCCGACGGATCATCATGCTGCGCCCGAGCAACCAACTCTTTATCTTCCAATGACATAGGGGAGTCATCCCGTCCGGCTTTTGGGTTCCGACCTGCTCCAATTAACGCTCTTCCCGCACTATTATACAAAAGCCAATCTCCAAATCTTATGCCCCGCTGACGGATCTTTTCTGCTCAGAAACGACAAGCCCCCTGTACGGATCGGCCCGGATAAATCAAAAAATTTCTATTCAGGAACTGAAGTCTAATATTTAACCTACTATTTACCTTAAGTTTTCTTGCGGTGCAAGTGATAATCCAGGCCCCACCGCTCTGTCTAGCATTGAGTCGATTCGTGTTTCAACTCAATTTAGAATTTTATTTTATATTCTTAGACGTTTATATGGCAAAAAGGTTTACCCGGCAGACACCCGGCTTCGGCTTCGATCACAATCTGGCCTAACGTGCTGAAATGCTTTTGTATTTCTTTGGAAGGCCCTATGTTTCTTGACACATAATTCTCACTTTAGTATACATTGCACTCAAAAAATAGGATTAGGATGAAGATAATCACCAACAAATTTAGGAGCGATACCATGAAAAGAACAATATCCATAATTGCATGTTTGATACTTCTGACATTTATTTTTTCCTGTGCAGGAACGACCAACAAAGAAAAAGGCGCAAAGACAGGTGTCTTGGCCGGCGCTGCCGGTGGAGCGCTTCTCGGTCAAGCCATTGGAAGAAATACAACAGCAACACTGGTCGGGGCTGGAATCGGCGCCGCTGTGGGTGGGCTCGCCGGTCATCAAATCGGTGCGTATATGGACAGACAGGAGCAAGAGATGAGGGATGCCATGGCTCAAAATGACGCCGTCAGTATCCAGAGGACCCAGGATGTTTTGACCGCGACGTTCAAGTCCGAGTCCTTTTTTGCCTTTGACTCTTCGGCCCTTGAACCCGGTGCATACACCGAAATGGACAGAGTCGCCGGCATACTCAACAAATATCCGCAGACAACCATCCGAGTGGAGGGGCATACCGATTCAAAGGGTTCTGAAGCTTACAATCAAACGCTGTCTGAAAAACGGGCTTTGTCGGTCAAGAATGCATTGGTACAAAAGGGGGTCGATCCGGCAAGAATTCAGACCGTAGGCTACGGAGAATCACAACCCATCTCTTCAGATGACGCCATGAATAGACGGGTGAGCATTGTCATTACACCGATCAAGAACGGATGAAAAAATTTTTTCGAGACAGGTTCATTGACTTCACACAACAAAGGTTTCCACAACCTTAAAGAGGTCATTTACACTCACAGGTTTGGCAAGGAAAGCATCTGCTCCCGAGTCCCTGGCCGATGGCTCATGGGCAGGATCGGCGGACATCAGAATACATTTTTTTTCCGGATATTTTTTTTTGAATTTGGAAAGGAGTTTAAAGCCGCTCAAACCGGGAACATCGATTCCGGAAATAATAATGTCAAGACTTCCGTGATCCTTGATGTATTGCCAAGCCGCAAGACCGCTGTCGAAACTTAGAACATCCCTGTTAACACAATACATTAAAACAGTGACGATAAAATCTCGGGCCAGCAAATCATCGTCAATTACCGCTATTTTTACATTTGGAATATTGACTTGGCTCACGCTACTTTTAGGAAGTTCACGTCTTTGATGTGGAAGTTGAATGTCAGCGTTTCACAGATTCTGTCCAAATTGTCTTGAAGGGCCTTTCTTCTGGCCTTCCCCTTCAGACGGCCTTCTGCCAGGGCTTTGGCCATTACCGCAAGAAGCTGGGTTCTCTGATAGAAGAAATACTCCTCGTACAATTCACCCGTGGCGGCCCTGCCGGGTTGTGTCCTTGAATCGTCGTTTTTAATAGGGCCTATTTCACTGGACAGTTTCAGAGATTGATAAAAAACAAAGTGGGAGTTTTCTATGATGGCTTGCTTTCGATATTTCCCGATAGGGCAGTCTTTTAAAAACGCCTTGGCCATGATGATAAGAAGTTTCAATCGTGATGAAAAAATGTCCTCGCTGGACATGCTTTTCATCTCCCGGACCGCCGGCCCAAATCTAATCATGACATGTCCTTTTTTAGGAATGAATGGGAAAAATTTTGGCATCCACTTTGGAGTCTTTTCCTCTTAACCTATTGGGAGGTGGATGTCAACCAGCATTTTCCAGGAATATTAAGGTCATAAGCCTTTTTTTTTCTTTTTCCGTCAAATAACGCCAGTCTCCTGCGGCAAGCCTTTTGAGTTCTATATTCGAAACCCGTATCCGTTTTAATCTCGTAACGTGGCTTCCCACTTTTCGAACCATTCGTCTAATCTGTCTGTTCTTTCCTTCCTTGAGCACGATGCGAAAACGTTTGGGGGAGATTCTTTTAATCTCTGCAGGTCTTGTTTTTGTTCCCATCATCGGCATCCCCTTGGAAATATTTTTTAGTGCACCATCGGTTATCGGCTTTGACACCGTTACATCGTATTCCTTTTCGTGATCAAAGGAAGGATGCGATAGCCGGTGATGAAGACTTCCATCATTGGTCAGAATTAAAAGTCCGGTGGAGTCCTTGTCGAGCCGGCCTACGGGATAAATTCGCTGAGGAATTTTTATAAGGTCCATCACGGTCTTGTCTCCGGGCTGGCTGCAGCTTGATACATATCCTCTCGGCTTGTTGAGGACAATATATACCGGATCGTTTTTTAAGGTCACCCCCCTGCCCTTGAATTCTATACGATCTTTCTCGGGGTCAATCTTTGTGCCGAGTTCCGTAACGACCTTGTCGTTGACACGGACAAGCCCTGCCTGGATATACGTCTCCCCCTTTCTCCTCGAACAGATGCCGGCTTCTGAAAGAAATTTTTGCAAACGTATTAAAGACATGAAGACGATTCCCAATTCATCGATGAGGGATTTTTCCATGGGCAAGGCATTCAGGGTTGCTCCTGTAGCCGATTACCGATACCCCCTGACAAGCCAATGTACGGATAAAAATCGTGAAAAATTCGGCTCAGGATCTGTAATCCGCATTAATCCTGATATAGTCTACGGAAAAATCACACGTCAATATTGAACCGGAACCGCTGCCGGAGTTCAGATCAATGGTTACGGTAAATTCCGGCCGCTTAAGAACCTTTGTGGCCTTAGCCTCGACGGTTTTTCCTTGTCCCATACCGGCTTTCACCATCTGAACATCATCAAAGTAGACATCGATCTTATAGGGATCTATTTGGACACCGGCCCGGCCCACAGCACCGGCGATCCGCCCCCAATTGGCATCCTCGCCGAAAAAGGCCGTCTTTACAAGGGGGGAATGGGCAACCGTATCGACAACTTTTTGGGCATCGGAATCCGATAGCGCATTCCGAACCATTATTTCCACCAGCTTTGTCACGCCCTCACCGTCTCTGACCAACTGTTTGGCCAAATCCAAAAAGGTCTCATCTAAAATCTTCTGAAAAATATCTTTTTGGGCCGGGCTTTGGATAACAGCGCCCGACAGACCGTTGGCCATGACCAGCACCGTATCATTGGTGCTGGTATCTCCATCGATGGTGATACGGTTAAAAGACCGATTTACCGCTTTCACCAAAATCTCTTTTAAAATCTCCGAAGATATTTTGACGTCCGTACAGACAAAACAGAGCATGGTCGCCATATCCGGCCGGATCATTCCTGCGCCTTTGGCAACACCGGTGACGGTAAATGTCTTCCCGTCCACAACCCCGTGTGCCGAGAGCATTTTGGGTACGGTATCCGTGGTCATTATCGATCTGGCCAGATCCGGAATTCCTTCGGATTTAAGTGAATCGACCAGGGTGGGGATGGCAGCATCAATTTTTTCAATGGGCAGCGATTCCCCAATAACACCCGTTGAAGCCACAAGCACCAGGTCCTCTGAAATCCCGAGTTCAGATGCTGCCAAATTTGCCATGGTTTCGGCGTCACGGATTCCCTGTTCACCGGTACAACAATTGGCGTTGCCGCTGTTGACAATAATGGCCTGACAGACGCCCGTTTTTATCCGCCGGCGGTCAAGAATCACCGGCGCCGCCTTCACCCGATTTCTGGTAAACACTCCGGCAACAGTAGCCGGAATCTCTGAAACCATGAGACCGAGATCCTTTTTGCCTTTCTTCTTGAGACCAGCGGCGATGCCGGCAGCTTTAAAACCCGAACACGTGTTATTGGTCATATTCATTTATCCTTAATTGTCCTGACGAATTTGAAAAAATCTCAATCCATCACGTTTTAAGATTAAGTCTTAAATTTTATTTGACAGAATCCCGCAACATTGTCAATCTGCATAATAAAAGCATAATCGTTAAATTATCTGAATGCGACAACTTTTTCAATGGACTGAATTGATCCGTTGGGTGAACTATGGAAAATTTTTTGGCTCATTGCCCCTCATGCGACAGACAACTGGTTATCCAAAAATTGTGACGGCAGGTGGTTTTGCGCTGCAGGTCCTGCGACGCCGAGTATCCCCTGAGTGAATTCGCCGATTCCGTAGACGATTTTTTAGAGCGCCGACTTGCCAACATACCCTGTGACAGGCTCTAACCCGAATCTCTCATGCAGAACTTCAAAATTATCATCGAGTACGATGGCAGCGCTTACCACGGCTGGCAGCGTCAGGCCACGGATCGAACCATTCAGGGTGAAATTGAGAACGCACTGATGACCATGACCGGTAATAAGGTCACCGTGATCGGCTCCGGCAGAACGGATGCCGGTGTGCACGCCTATGGCCAGGTGGCCAATTTCCGATGCAACACGTCACTGGGTGCTGAAGTTTTTCAAAATGGGCTCAACGGTCTTTTACCCGAAGATATTGTCATAAAGTCCTGCGAACCGGTTCCTGAAAAGTTTCATGCTCGATACGAAGTAAAAAGCAAAACGTATCATTACAGGATTTTGAATCGACGGCTTCCTAGTGCCATTTTCCGGCAGTACGCCTGGCATATCCGGAAAAAACTCCACCTGAATGCCATGGGGAGCGCATTTCATTATATCGTCGGCCGACATGATTTCAAAGCATTTGAAGGGTCGGGAAGCCCCAGAGCCAGCACTGTCCGATCTGTTATAGATGCAGATCTTGTGAAAACCGATGATGGATATCTGGTTTTAAAAATAGAAGGCGACGGGTTTCTTAAATTTATGGTACGCAATATTGTGGGGACACTTGTGGATGCCGGTCTTGGGAAAATCACCCCCGCCGACGTTAAGCGGATACTCGTTTCAAAGGATCGTAACCTTGCAGGAATAACTGCGCCCGCACATGGATTGTTCCTGATGGAAGTCAAATATTGACGGGCTGCTTCCCAAATCATTTTTCGCCGGCGCAAAAACGTTTCCTTGCCCGCTCAAAGAGACGTCTGTTTGGACAACAGCCGGTTAAGACCTGTTTTTCATCTTTTGGATCTGCTCATTGTAATATGAAATAACCTCTCTTCGATTCAGCATTCCGATCAGGATACCATGATCCTCGTCTTTTACCACAGGAAGGCTGTCGATATTTTTAATGGTAAACTTTTGTAAAACCGCATTCAAATCTTCCGAAGGTGTTGTTAATATGATGTCATAGGTGGCAACATCATTCATCACCACAAGATTTCCGATTCCCCGGGTAAATAGCACTGCCCGAATATCCGTACTGGAAAATATCCCCTCCAGTCTGTTATGCTGATCGACAACCGGGAAGTAGTGCTGCTTTGTTCCGGGGAAAAATTCTCTGAAATCTCCAAACGTCATGTTCTGGGGAATGACGTCCACCTTTTTCACAAGATGCATCAGGTCTTTCACTCTGATGGCCTGCAGAATGTCCACGAAGAAATCTCCTGCATGGGCCGGAGAGTTGATCTTGCTTTTAACCTGTCTTTCATAAATGGTCCACTTGCGCGCTGCAAGATAAGATACCGAACATACCAGAAGGCTGGGAAGAAGCAGATGATATGAGTTGGTCATTTCGCTGACAAATATGATAGTTGAAATGGGCGTATTTGAAACCGCTGTGAAAAACCCTGCCATGCCCACCACGACAAATGCCCCGGGCTCGGTGACGATACCGGGCATAATCTCATGGAACATGTTCCCTACCACACCGCCCGTGGCGCCGCCAATCACAATGGACGGACCAAAAACCCCGCCGCTGCCCCCGGAGCCGATGGAAAAAGATGTGGTCAACACCTTGCCAACAGCTAGAAAAAGTAAAAACGGAATCGTCAGTTCATTGTGTATGGCTTGCTGAACAAACCCGTACCCAAAGGCCAGGGTCTGGGGCAAGAAGAAGCCCACCAGGCCGGTACAGAGTCCTCCGATGGCAGGTTTATAATGATTGGGTATTTTGATGGCCTTTGAAACTTTGATGACGCCATAAAACGCTTTAACGTAAAAAATCCCCATGGCCACAAGAACCAGAGAAAGCACCAGATAAGGCCCCAATTCCAATGGATTGCGGAATAAAAAATCCGGCGATTCGAACAAAGACCCCCATCCGAATACCAGACAAAACAGACAGTAGGCAATCACCGAAGAGATGCCGGCAGGAATAATGACCTCAGGTTCGAACTCCGGATCACGGTACAACACCTCGGCGGCAAAAAGCGCGCCGGCCAACGGGGCGCGAAAGATACTCCCGATCCCAGCACCGACCCCGGCAGCCATCATGATCCGCCGTTCCCGGTCCGACAATTTCAAGACTGTTGCCAGATATGACCCAAAGCCTGCTCCGATTTGAGCGATGGGGCCTTCCCGCCCGCCAGAACCGCCGGTAGTCAGTGTCAGGGCAGACGCAATGGTCTTGATAATCGGGACCCTTCCCCGTATAAAACCGCCTTTTCTGTGGTAGGCGTCGATGGCAGCATCCGTGCCGTGGCCTTCGGCTTCAGGGGCATAGGTATATACCAGCCATCCGCTCAGAAGGCCGCCGAACGCCGGAAGGAAGAATAGAAGGAGGGGGTTAAACGGCGTACCCGTGGGCGGCATGAGATGATGCTCCCCGGCCGGAGCCGGGGGCCGGTAGCCGGCAAGTAAATCCAAAAAAAAGTGTACACCGAACCGGCACAGGTAATGAAAAATAACGGAACCGAGTCCTGCGATAATCCCAATTAATACAAAATAGAGCGTCCATTTTCCGGCCTGTGCGATATTAATTGACCGCTCTTTTCCGGCAAAGGATCCGATAATATTTTTTAAACGGTTCAATAGTCCCACCAGATTGCGTACCCCGCGAGATACTGAGTGCATCAATTGGTAAATTCGATCCGGTTTAAGATGCAGTTAGTTTTTTAAATCCTCCACTCCTTGCAGAACAATATTGAAAAGTTCAGAGATTTCGTTTTCTTCCAGGCAAGAAAAAGCGACTCTCAAATCCTTCTCTCCGATGGAGATAAGCCCGACCCCGTATTTTTCCAGCAGGTGGACCCTGAGTGCTTCAGCATTCACAGATTTTAAACGGATACACATAAAATAACCGGAGTTAAACGGATACACATCCCAGGCGTCTGTGAATCTGGAATCCGAGAGAACTTCTTTAACACGAATGGCCCTGTTTTTCAGTATTTCAAATTTTTCTTCTTTTTCCGCCGTATAGTTGTCGTCCTGCATGGACTTGAGCACAATGGTCTGACCCAGATGGGACGCATTGGAAATTGCCCCCCGGATACTTCCGGCCGTCTTCCTTTCGAGTGCATCGTAAACCCCCTTTTCGTCACCGTCTATCACACACCCGTAAGTTATAAAACCGACTCTCAAACCCCAGACAAAATTTTCCTTTGTAGCGCCATCGAGTTTTACGCCGAGCAACCTGGGATGCCGGTCACAAAGATTTGCAAAAAGGGATTCTTTCAAGGTCTGGTCTTCATAGAAAAGTCCGAAATAGGCGTCATCCATAACCGCAATGACGTTTGTACCTTCATCAGCGACCGAGGTAAGGATTTCGACAATTCGTTCCCCCTCTTCTACTGTGGCTGTATAACCGGTAGGATTATTTGGAAAATTCAATAAAACAGATATCTTATCACGTTTTTTGGCTTCGGCTTTGATGGTTTCCTCAAACGCTTCAAGATTAAGCCCTCCGTTTTCCGAAAACATGGGATAATGTCTTATTACCGCCCCTTTTTTGACATTCAAAGCCATGTTATAGTTTCCCCACATCATGTCCGGCAAAACAACCACATCATTGGGGTCTAACCAGACATCCGCGAACGTGCTTATGGCATGGGTAATACCACATGTAACCACCGGGAGACTCACGCTTTTACCGGAAAGAGATGGATTTTTTATAAACAGGGAATCGAGCCAAATTTTTCTTAACGCCGGAATTCCAAAAGAGGGTGCATAGGTTAACGACGCCGCAGGCCGGATACCGCAAATGGAATCCATAACCGAAGGGAAAATCATGGTTCTCCCCTTCTCAGTAGCGATCCCTATGGTCGCATTTAACTTGTGGGCTTTTTCCTTGGCCTCAGCGCTTTGACTCAAGATCCCTTTAGGGAAAAAAAGATTTTTTCCCACATCAGACAGCATTTCCATAAGATACGGATTGCCTTTTTCGATGACCTGATTGAGGGATTGAGCGATAGGGTTCATAAATTTAATCTCCTTGAATATGGAATATTTGGAATTCGTTTTTAACAATATCTACATAAATTACAATAAATCTTATAGTTTAGACATAAAGTATGTCAAGTGAAAAACGCTTGAAAAATCGGGAAGATGAGAAAGTACCGAAAGTACGGATTGGAATTGATGGCAAACAAAAAACCCCGCCCTTTAAAAGGGCGGGGTTCATTGGTCGATAGAAAGCAACATTACCTGTTTCCTCTCTTGGATGCTTTGAGCGGATTAATTTTCGTCTTCGATGCAGAGGATTGTTTGGTAACATGTGAAGCGAAATTGCAATCCCCGGTTTTCCATTTTAACGAAGGGTCAGGGCATGCTGTGCAGTACCATTTGGTTAAAAATTCAGCGCTTCGGTTGCAGCCGTCACATTTCTCTACAGTCTCGTGACAAATTCCGCCATTGTATGAACACCCCTTTGCCGTCATAAAAGGGCAGTCAAAGCCTTTCCTAACTGTTGTACAAACCATTGGAATCACCCCCTTTCAAAAAAAAATCAAAAAAAAAGCCTGGGGACTTTCGTTCCCGGCCTTTTGGATCCATGTCGAAAAAGCTGACGAAATATAAACAGGCAAACAACGCTTGTCAATAAAAATTTTTACCATTAAAAAATGCGTGAAATGAAGCGCCCGGCTGCCCGGTTGAAACAAGATCACCGCTCTGCTTCGACACTCTGAGGGATCGGGGAGCGTTGGTGCGGCTAAATACGACTAAATTTTTTATGAAACTGTAACAAAAGAACTGTTGATTTTTTGTTTAAAA
>JAAXQD010000192.1 GCA_012974475.1 Desulfobacterales bacterium | reverse complement strand
AGATGTGTATAAGAGACAGTAATTAGACTATGGGGATGTAGCTCAGTTGGGAGAGCGCGGCGTTCGCAACGCCGAGGTCGAGGGTTCAAATCCCTTCATCTCCATACCGATAAAATCGAGGATTTGGAGATTCTATCTCCAAATCCTCAATTTTTTTCCACTAGATCTTTTTAATTGATCAGTTGTTTTTTTTTGTAAAACTGTTATAGTATAAGAACGTTGGAAGGGGAATCGGTATTTCTTTCATTGATTTTTACCATGGCCCCAATCGAGCGAATATCGTTGGCCATCCGTCGGGATATCACGGTACAATCCAGTCAAGGCGATGACTCTCAAAAAGTAAGGACCAATTATATTATGGAACGCACGGCTGAAATTAAACGGGAGACCAAAGAAACCAAAATTTGTGTGAAGCTAAATCTTGACGGAAGTGGAAAAGTCAAGTTAGCAACAGGCATACCTTTTTATGATCATATGCTGACACTTTTTGCAGTTCACGGTTTTTTTGACCTCTCCGTTGATGCAACGGGAGACATTGATGTCGATTATCATCACACAATAGAAGATTCCGGGCTTGTCCTTGGGGATGCTTTCAATATGGCCTTAGGAGACAGAAAAGGCATACAGCGATTTGGTCATGCGGTTACGCCAATGGATGATGCACTTGCTTCTGTTACCGTGGATTTGTCAAAACGTCCTTTTCTGGTTTACAATGTCCCGCCAAAAACGAACATGGACGGGAATGCCTTCACCACGCTGACCAAAGAATTTTTTAGGGCATTTTCAAACCGATGTGGGATGAATTTTCATGTCAATGTTTCTTACGGTGAAAATGAGCATCATATTAATGAATCTATTTTTAAAGCTGCCGGAAGGGCTCTGGATCAGGCTGCTTCTATTGATGCGCGGATAAAAGATATTCATTCAACAAAGGGCACCTTGTAAATGCAAAAATTCCCTCAATGGTTAGAATTTTTGATAAAGGAATCACCCTAAAAAGGCGACATGCTTAAAAAAACTGACCTGGATAAAAATTCGAATTTTTTTAGAGTTTTTCTTTTGGCGGTTGTACTTGTATCGGCATGTGCAAACGATGCCGTCGTCAAAGATAGGCCTCCCATGCCGTTTGATGTTAAAAAGATTCTGATTTTCCCTTTTGAGGATATGGCCGGAGTGTATGGACAAAATGTTAATGCCCGCTGTCCGGTCTGCGGCAAAGTGTTCATAACCGGCCAGATAGGTGAAAGCGCGACCCGTATCCTTACAGATCAGATGTTCATTTTACTAAAAGAACGAACAGATATTGAGCTCATACCCGCCAGTCAGGCCCGGGGAGTTATGTCAGGCTTGCGGTCAGGAAATGATAATGCTCTGACAGAAAAGGATTTATGGATTGAAACAGGACGCGATCTGAATACCGATGCCGTAATCGTCGGGCATCTTTATCGTTTCAGAGAGCGCATCGGTACGCAATATTCCGTTGAGGTTCCCGCCTCTGTGGCATTTGACATCCATCTTATCGGAGTGAAGGATGGGCGCATACTGTGGAGCGGCAACTTTGACGAAACGCAGCAGTCACTGTTTGAAGATCTTTATCAACTGGGCACCTTTTTTCGCAGAGGGGGCAGGTGGATTACGGCACAGGAGTTGGCCGTATCCGGTCTCGAAGGAATGCTGGACACCTTTCCCGCTTCAGCCAAGGATTTAAAAAATCAATAGAACCATGGATGTTATACCTGCAGTCGATATAAAAAATGGAAAATGTGTGCGGCTTTTTCAGGGAAGAATGGATGAAGAAACCGTTTTTTCCAATGATCCCGCTGCCATGGCGAAGAGATGGGAGGATGAAGGCGCTGAATTAATTCATGTCGTCGATCTCGACGGAGCCATTGAAAAAAGTCCTCAAAATCTCGAATCAATAACAAAAATTATAAATAGTGTCGATGCCCATATACAGGTAGGGGGTGGAATCCGGAACCAAAGAACCATCAGGATGTTCCTCGAAATCGGGGTCAAAAGGGTTATTATTGGTACTGAAGCCATTCGAAACCCAAAACTCGTCAAGGATGCATGCAAAGAATTTCCCGGACAAATTGTTGTAGGAATCGATGCTCGAAACGGAATGGTTGCAATTGAAGGATGGACAACGACAACTCAAACAAAAGCTGTCGATCTAGCAATCCAATTCGAAGACAGCGGCGTCGCCGCCATCAATTTCACGGACATTCACAGAGATGGAATGCAGACAGGACCGAATATCGAGGAAACCCGGAGATTGGCCGAAGCCGTTAGCATACCGGTGATTGCTTCAGGTGGCATTGCTTCCATAGAAGATATTCAAAACCTAATACCGTTGGAATCCGTCGGAGTTGTCGGCGTTATTACCGGCAGGGCGCTTTACAGCGGAAGCTTAAAGCTTAAGGACGCCATCGAGTTTCTAAAAAACCGAAAATAACGCGTCTGATCGATATGGGGATTTGAACTGGAACAGCGAGGGGTAGCCCCGTAAGTTTGTGAAGGGAAGTTTACCCCGTTAAACTTAACTGTCTTTTCTGTTTAACCGGGGCGTAAATTCTGCCTTGCACGGCGAGAGGAGCTTCAAGCGATTAGATTTTAACGACTATTTTCTTGACAAAACAAGTTTTAATAGTTATTTTTTTAGGTTAAAATATTAAGGGTTTATTCGTTGCGATTCGGTAGAAAGTTACTTCTGCTTGATCCGTGAATATATTTAATGCTTTGGCTCGTAAAGACTTTTTGGAAGTTCCTTGGAAATTGACTTTTCAATGATATTTGCCCATAGAAAAGATAAAAATCTTCAAATATATCAACCTGAACACAAAAATAAAGTTTTAAGGCTTCATCCTATTTAAGTCCCCCCATCATTTTCAGTTCTGGATTTATCAGTCATTCCATTTATTGATGGAGATTAGTCTTTTTGGCAGTTTATATTCCTGAAGATAAAGTTTTAGAAATTAAGAATGCGGCGGATATTGTGGAGGTCGTTTCGGACGTCGTATATCTGAAAAAGGCCGGGAAAAACTTTGTTGGTCTCTGTCCTTTTCATTCGGAAAAAACCCCTTCTTTTACCGTAAGTCCTCAAAAACAGATCTTTTATTGCTTCGGTTGTGCCACCGGCGGAAATGTATTTAGTTTTATTATGAAACGCGATGGTATTTTATTTCCCGATGCGGCGTTGATGCTCGCCAGAAGATATGGAATCCATATCCCCACTCGAACCCTGTCTCCGGAACAGGAAAGGCGGATCAATGAACGGGAAAGCATGCTGTCTGTGAACAGACAGGCGATGGATTTTTATCGCCAAGAACTGCTTAGAAGTCCTTCGGGAAAGCAAGCCATGGCATATCTAAAAAAACGAGGGCTGAGCAGAGAAATCATCGACACCTTTTGTCTTGGATATGCGAAGGAAGGCTGGAATCATCTGTTAAACTATTTCTCCAAAAAGGGGATGCCGCCGCGTACGCTTGAAAAGTCCGGACTGATTGTTCAAAGGAAAAACCAAGATGGTTTTTACGATCGTTTTAGGGGACGTATAATATTTCCGATTTTCGAATCAAATATGCATGTAATTGGATTCGGAGGCCGGGTCCTGGATGATTCCCTTCCGAAATATCTTAACTCGCCGGAAACACGATTATACAACAAAAGTCGCTCGTTGTACGGTCTGAATTTGGGCAAATTAAAATGTAGACAGCTTGAAGCGGTTTACATTGTTGAGGGCTATTTTGATCTACTGGCCCTGCACCAGCATGGCATTCAGAATTCCGTCGCAACTTTAGGGACATCGATTACAGCTGAACATGTTCAGATTCTTAGAGGATTTATCGGAAAGGATGGTAAGGTCATACTTGTCTTTGATTCAGACGATGCAGGAATCAAGGCGGCCAAAAGAAGCATAGAGATATTTGACAAAGGGTATATTAATGCTCAAATTCTTGTTTTACCTGAGGGATATGATCCGGATTCATATCTATTGGAATTCGGAGTCGACGCGTTTCTGGATCTTGTTTCCCGGGCGCAGGGTATCATCCCTTTTCTCATGAATTCTGCTGTTGAGAAGTACGGACTTTCCAATGAAGGAAAAATTCGTGTGATTTCAGAGTTGAAAGTACCTCTGGCATCTATCAATGATAACGTGGCAAGATCTTTATACATCAAAGATCTTGCCGAGTGTATCAACATCGATGAGTCTGCTGTTCTGGAAAGAGTTCGAGAAATATCGGTTCGAAAGGGTGTCCCTTTTAAGGATCAAGGAAAAGTTCTGAAAAGCAAGTGGGACAGGATGGAGCGGCAGATCATCACAATGATGCTGGAATTTCCACAAATATTATCAGAAATCGCTGAGCGTAATATGCTCGACCTTTTTGAAGATGGTGACTTAAGGTCCGTTGGACAAACGATCCTGGAGAACAAAGACCGCCCTGAAATACGCGTGTCTGATCTGATAGATTTAATTGAAAATAAAGCCCAAAAGAACTTGGTATCCTCTCTGGCGATAGGAGAAGATATTTGGAATTATGAAGCATGCCTTGGAATTATAACCCGGTTTGAGTCCACGAGAAATAAAAATAAAATTTTGTTGATGGAAAAAATAAAAGACGCAGAAGCGAGGAATGATACCGAATTGCTTTTGAAGTTGTTGAATAAAAAACAAAAGATGGCAGTGCTCGCTGAAAAAAAGAAGATGGCGCTGTTGAAATAAAAAAAGTAACTCATTGGCGTTTAAGGGAGGCTCAGCTTTATGGCAAAAAAAGCCGCTAAAAAAACTAAAAAAACTAAAAATATCGCCCCAAAAATTCTGAAGAAGCTGATTTCAAAAGGAAAAAAAAGGGGGTTTTTAACGTATGGTGAAATTAACAAGGCACTTCCTGAGAAAATGTTTTCACTGGAGCAAATTGATGAAACGCTCATAATGTTTAACGAACTCAATATTGAAATCATCGACGAGAAAAAGAATAAGCTGCCCGCCGTAAAAAAGATGAAACTTTCAGACACGTCCGGCCCTGATTTTGGGTCGGTAACGGACCCCGTTAAAATGTATTTGCGAGAGATGGGATTGGTGACCCTGCTAAGCAGAGAAGGTGAGGTTGTCATCGCCAAAGAGATTGAAGCCGGTGAACGGGAAGTTTTAAGGGCGTTAATAGACACTACCATTGGTGTAAATTGGATTTTGGAGCTTGGGAATAAAATAGAAAACCGGGAATTGCGACTGAAGCAGGTGTTAAGAGATGTCCGGGAAATGGACGATGAGGACACCTATGTTGACGAAGCGCTCCAGATCGACAATTTATTAAAAACAATTAATGCGATTCAGTCGGTTCATGAAGAAAACCAGGTTTTCAGAGAGAAAATTTTTTCATCCAATCTCGATTCCGATGAACAGCGCCGTATCCGAAGATGTGTCACTCGAAGAAACAAAAAGATTTTCGAACTGCTCAAAGATTGGCGTTTTGAAAATGTCGTGTTGGATAAAATTGAGAAACTGATCAGAGAACATATCGAATGGTTCGACTCCAGAAATAAAATGATACTGATGTGCGCGGATAAGCTGAGCACATCCGTTAAAGATCTTCGTGCCAATCTCACAACCAAAAAAAAGTTCTCTGCATGGATCAGTCTCCGTTGTGATCTGAAAAAAGAGGAGATCGATCTGCTTTTTACCGAGTTCAAGAGAATCAAAGATCAGATTGCAGAACAAGAATATGCTATTAAGGTCAGAAGTCGCTCTTTAAAAAGGATTATGTCCAATGTTGATGAGGGGCGATATGTCGCAAAAATTGCCAAAGGTGAACTGACCAAGGCCAATTTGCGCCTTGTGGTCAGTATCGCCAAAAAATATACCAACAGGGGGCTCCAATTTCTAGATTTGATACAGGAAGGGAATATCGGCCTTATGAAGGCGGTCGACAAATTTGAATATCGGCGTGGATATAAATTCAGCACGTATGCCACATGGTGGATACGACAGGCCATTACAAGAGCCATTGCAGATCAGGCAAGGACCATTCGAATTCCCGTTCATATGATCGAAACCATCAATAAGCTCATTCGCACATCCAGGTACCTTGTACAGGAGCTTGGACGAGAGCCGACGCCTGAGGAAATCGCTGAAAAAATGGAGGTCCCTTTGGGCAAGGTGCGCAAAGTTTTAAAAATTGCAAGAGAACCTATTTCTTTGGAGACCCCTATCGGGGAAGAAGAGGATAGCCACTTAGGTGATTTCATAGAAGATAAGAAATTTATGTTACCTTCAGATGCTGCTGTAAGTCTTAATCTTGCCGAACAGACCCGAAAGGTTCTTGCAACATTGACGCCACGCGAGGAGAAGGTATTGCGCATGCGGTTTGGAATCGGCGAAAAGGCTGACCATACCCTCGAAGAGGTCGGGCAGGATTTTACGGTAACCCGCGAAAGGATCCGGCAGATAGAAGCAAAGGCTTTGAGAAAACTTAGACACCCCACCAGAAGCCGCAAACTGAAAAGTTTTATCGAACAGACACAATGATTTTGCAATGTTGCATTGCGAAAATGTCGCTTTAGTGCTATCGATAAGAGCTTGACAAAATAAATTTAGGGGGGTAGGTAATCTACTCTTGCATTGATTTTTGGGCCCATAGCTCAGCTGGCAGAGCCACCGGCTCATAACCGGTCGGTCCCTGGTTCGATTCCAGGTGGGCCCACCATCAGTTTGTCGACGATGAGGAGCAGGTCCACCCGCTTAGCACCTTCTTGTGAGTATATAATATGGTTTTGAGTATTCTATAGACCTGCAAGACGTGTTGATCCTGCCCCTTAATCTGTTATATTCCTTACGGTATCATTCATGAGATGTGGGAATTAAAAATTATAAAAAAAGTTAAGGCGTGGTTATAAAAATAACCACGCCTTTTTTGCGAAATACGAATGATCGATATTTATCCGAATCTTGCATAAACAAAATTTAGGTTTTATTTCATCGAAATGAGTGGGTAAATTATCATGGAAGCTACGATCGCTGATGTCATCCAGGCAATGGAAATTATCGCACCAGGCTGGTTGGCAGAAGAATGGGACAATGTGGGACTGCAGGTTGGACAAAAGAACTGGCCGGTCCGAACCATCTGGGTTGCTCTGGACCCTACACCTCAGGTGGTGGGTGATGCATGTAGAAACGGTGTCGACCTTTTAATCACACACCACCCCCTGATATTTCATCCTTTAAGATCTATCCAGCTTGACACGCCGGAAGGATCCATCATTCAAACGGCAATTCAGGCCCAGATGGCAATATTTTCAGCCCATACCAATTTTGACAATGCAACCGATGGGCTAAACGACGCCTTGGCACGCCGGATCGGGCTCAATGACCTAAAGGTTCTTAGAAATATTGAAAAAAATGAAACGTATAAACTGGTTGTGTATGTCCCGCTGGAACATGAGAAGGTCATTTTGGGGGCACTTTTTGATACCAATGCCGGTGAAATCGGCTCCTATACCTGCTGCTCGTTCAGAAGCAAAGGTAAAGGCACTTTTAAGCCGGAAACTTCATCAAAGCCCTTCTCCGGCAAAACTGGTGAAATTTCCTATGTGGATGAGGTGCGAATCGAAACACTTGTTCGAAAAAATGATTTAAGTCGAATTGTTGAACATGTTCGGGAACACCATCCTTATGAAACTATGGCCTACGATATTTATCCGCTACTTACAGCTGAAAACAGGCACGGTACCGGACGCATCGGCGTGCTTGATAAAAAAATGGACCTCCATTCTTTTGCGTTGTCCATCAAGAAGAAATTGGGCCTTAATTCCGTAAAAGTCGCCGGGAACCACGAATTGGAAGTAAAAACAGCAGCT
Source organism: Desulfobacterales bacterium (assembly GCA_012974475.1). Lineage (GTDB taxonomy): Bacteria > Desulfobacterota > Desulfobacteria > Desulfobacterales > UBA11574 > JAAXQD01. The sequence goes on along the minus strand of JAAXQD010000192.1, from coordinate 3,600 downwards.
GTGTGTACCGGCAGCGGTTCCAGCTTGCTGAACGACTTTATTGCGTCTGAAGCACACGTTTTTATTAGCGGAGATTTAGGGTATCATGCGGCAAGAACCATAGAAGCAGCAAACTTAGGACTTATCGACATCGGGCATTTTGCGTCAGAGCATCTCATCGTTGATGTGCTTGCAAATCGGCTGAAAAAAGTTTTGCCGGAAACCGGAATTGAAGTAACAATTGAAGCATATAGACTTGAAAAGGACCCTTTTTTCATATTATAATAGAAGCTATCTCAAAAATAGTGGATTACGCTCAAGGGTAAGGCGCAGGCCGACGAAAAAGCGCAGCATACCTTATAATATGTGAGCGTTTTAAGGAGGCATGGAACGAAGCCATTGGGCGTTAGATGCATTTTTGAGATGGTTTATAGCAATGCTTGGACAAAACAGCCGTTACGGCATGATACGTTCGATGGTTTTCCAATTGATTAATTAAATTAAATGGATAAAGCGATATGAGAGAACAGATAGAAGATCTTGTAAAACTACAACAAATCGAGACGGAAACCGTCCGGATTAAATCGGCATTAAATGATGTGTCTAAAATGCTTGATGATCTTGATTCCGGAGTCAAGATTTTTGAACAAACCATCGAAACGCAAGAACGCATTATCAATGAGCTGAAAAAACAGTATCGAGACCATGAATCTGATATACAATTAAACCTTGAAAAAGAACAGAAGATCCAGGCTAAACTAAGATCTGTAAAGAACAACAAGGAATACCAGGCGTTGTTGAAAGAGATCGAGGATGTAAGGGGAAAGAATTCGGAAATTGAAGATGAAATGATAGATTTCCTGGACCGAATGGATATAACAGAGAAGATAATCACGACGAAAAAGGATGAATATATAAATATTTTTGAGGATGCAAAAAGTGAAAAAGAAAGCATCAAACAGAACGCGGAAGCCAGAAAGAAAAGGCTTGCTGAACTCGACATGGAAGGCGCGGAAGTCTCCAGATTGATTGATCCTGAATTGCTGAAAAGATACTTGATCATAAAAGAACAGAGCCCAGGTGGACTTGCAGTAGTTCTCGTAAAGGATGCTGTATGTCATGGATGCAATGTTAATATACCTCCACAATTGTATAACGAACTTTTTCGCTGTGACAGTCTGAGGTTTTGCCCCAACTGTCAGAGGATTATATATATTAAACCCTAACTTTCGCTCAATTAGGGGTAAAGACTCATAATTACGGTCCGAGTCGTCCAGACGATCGCTGGATCCAATCAGTGGCCCAGAGGAAAGTCCGAACACCATAGGGCAGGGTGCTCCATAACGTGGAGTCACGGTAACGTGAAGGAAAGTGCAACAGAAAGTATACCGCCCTGCATTCAGCAGGGTAAGGGTGAAAAGGTGCGGTAAGAGCGCACCAGTTCTTCGGGTGACCGGAGAAGCTTTGTAAACCCCACCCGGTGCAAGACCAAATAGGGGAGTGTTTGAGAATGGCCCGTTCAAGCTCCCGGGTAGGTCGCAAGAGGTGCCGGGCAACCGGCATTCATAGATGAATGATCGTCACCCGGTTGAGGGCAACCTTATCCGGTTACAAAATTCGGCTTACGGACGGCTCGGACCGTATCAAATTTTACAGGCTTTATGAGGCCATTGCCTAATAAACCTTCACACGGCGGTTTCTTGAACCCAGAAGGAGATGATGTAGATAATGAAATTCCAAAAAACCGTTTGCGACATCTCTTTTGCAGAAAAGGTTAGAATATTTTCTCACGATTACCTAAAATGCTTTATATATATCTCTAATTTTGATTCCTCAAGATATCTTTTTACCAAGGTTCTCTTCTCAAAGCTCATCGGGACTTCCCAGGTCCTCGAAGACTTCCTCGATTTTCATGGCTCAAAAAATAGTAAAAACTGGTACTTTTACAGGGAGCTTTCAGCCACTGTCAGGCATTTGAGCCTGGGAGGCTATTCACAAACCCATATTTTAAATCGCCTCGATTTCTATGAACTCCCGGATACGAGGACATTCGAGAAAGAAGGGACTGCTACCCTTTATTTTTTTCGAAAATCTCTCAGAAAATTGGCACCGGTTATTCTTGAAGAAGCCAAAAGGCTTAATATCCCTTTACCTGAAAAAAATTATGAAATGGATGAATTCCCCGGGATTATAACCGGAGAGATGCTCGAATATGATATTGACGATATAGACAAGGATCAACAGAAGAAGAGCATTGTGAATATTGCCAGTGAATTTTTAAGCATCGCCGCAAATTTTGATCCTATCGGATTTTATGAGCCTTATAAATTTGAAGAAATGTTGAAGATTGTACCGGAAAAGGTCAATGAAGTGGAGATGAGACGTTTTGAAATGCTCGTACACAATCTTCAGTCTTCTTTTGATACGTATGTCATTCATGGCGCATACAGGTACGGCAATCGGAAACTTAAAGAACTTCGCGGCTTTTTTTCGGTCGTATTTCATCTTCTTCAAATGATCGGCAGGCTGCTTCATTTTTATGAACGGCACCTTCACAAGGCAGGATACAAAAGTATTTATAAAAAAGTTCAGGATCGATTATCATCGTTGATCGATCCTGAAGAGCTTCTTGATCGTACCGTTAATTACGGCCTTTACTATATCTGCCATTTCCTTACGACAGGTAAAGAATTGGCCCAGGAGATACTGAATGAGAATATTGAGCGTTCTTCCATAAAAGTGGGCGTACCTGTAAAGCTTGGTTTTCATAGTAGACCCAGCCTTTTGGTTGCCAAGATCGTCCAGCATTACGGGGGGCAAGTAGAACTCTGTGTCGGCAAAGATAGATTTGATGCAAGCAGCGTGCTCGATATCCAATGGGCCGGGGGGAAAATCCAGAAGGAGAACATCACCGAAGTTGTCTTTGAAGGCGACGTTCGTGCCTTAAAGGATATTGAAATCCTGGCCAGTGTCAATTACGGTGAGGACACCATGGGCAAAGGTATTCCGCTCCCCAAGGAACTGAACTACCTCAAATAGAAACAGCAGAATACCTTAACTTTAGGCATTTTAGATCACTTTAGATCACTTCACACTTTCCCTGAGAGACTCAGATGGTTTCCGCAATTATTGTTGCCGCAGGCAAAGGCGTCAGGATGAAAGGCAGGATCCGCAAGCAGTATCTGGACCTTTCGGGACGACCTGTTTTGGGCCATTCGGCAATGACCTTTGATGCGTGCAGTTTGATCGATGAAATCTTTATTGTCGTTCCGGAAGATGAAATCGATTATTGCCAAAACAACATCGTCTCCTTGCTCGACCTTAAAACCAGAGTTAACCTTATCCCCGGCGGTGTTCAGCGTCAGGATTCAGTGTACAACGGCCTTCAAGCCATCGACAAAAAAACAACTACGGTTGTCATTCATGACGGCGTGCGTCCGTTTATTCATCCTGAAAAACTCACTGCATGTATCTTCGGGGCGAAAGATTTTGGCGCCTGCATCCTTGCCATCCCGGCCAGCGATACTTTAAAATGCGTCAACAAATCGGGCCTGATAGACACCACACTTTTCAGAGAGAATATTTGGCTTGCCCAGACTCCCCAGGCGTTTCAATATGGCC
>JAAXQD010000182.1 GCA_012974475.1 Desulfobacterales bacterium | reverse complement strand
CTTTAGCCAACGAGGAAGACAATGACCATGAAACTTCAGAGGGTTCGGATGGGCCTAACGCCGCTGAAGAAGAATCGATTAATGACGAAAATATATCCGGACAAGTCTTACCGTCGGATGATGAGGGATCAGACCCCATCGATCAGAAAGAATAACGCTCTTGCTAAAGCATACAAAAACTGCAAATAAAAAGAATTCGATTAAGGGGAAAAACCTCGTTCGAGGATTTCCTCTTAATTCTAAACAATAGGGGGGATGGATGGCAAAGATCAGAGCCTATGAACTTGCCAGGGATCTTAACATGACCAATAAAGTGCTGCTCGAAAAGTTACGGAATATGGACATTCAGGTAAAAAGCCATATGAGTTCTCTGGATGACGAGACAGTGGCTAAGATCAAAAAAAATATTCTTAGGATATCGGCCAAGGAGATAGAAGAAACGCGCATAAAGCCGACAATTATCCGGAGACGTAAAAAACGCGTCCAAAAAGTGCCTATTCGTGTAGAAGCGGATGCAACACCGGATTCTCTGCCCGAAGAAAAAGAAATTGCGGATCAACCCACTGAAATGGCGCCTGAGATGAAAGCGCTCTCAGAACAAAAACCACTGAAAAAAGTGGATGTTTCTGAAGACAATATTACACCTACCGCCCTTGCAAAAAAGAAAGGGAAACCCGAAAAACCGGTTGAACCGAAACTTAAAAAACCAGGTGTCGTCAAGCCGTTAAAACCGAAGAAACGACCTAAAAAATTCCCAAAAGAGACGTCGGCAAAAATTATAAAACTCCCTGTAACGCCGCCGCCTGAACAAAAAGCACCTGAGATCAAAAAAACCCGGGTATCTAGACTTAAAACGAAAGTGACAGACACACCTGAAAAATTAAAGGGCAAGCCTGGAACCAGAACACCCGTTACAGATGTGCCTGGAAAAGACAAAAAAAAGAAGGTGAAACTGGAACGACCGGATGGAGAAGGCCCTCGGGATAGAAAGTTTTTCAAAAAGAAGATCTCCTTCCGTAAAAAAGAGGTTGTCGAAGGGGCGGATCTATACACCCGAGCGCATCGAACCCGCAAAGGCCGGAAGATGGCCAAGGGAAAAGGAACGGCAACCAGGCAAAAACCGTTGATAACCATACCCAAAGCCATTAAACGCCGGGTAAAAATAGATGACACCATCGCCCTGTCTGATCTGGCAAAACGCATGGGGATAAAAGCCAGTGAAATGATTAAAAAACTTATGGATCTGGGGGTTATGGCAACGGTGAATCAAATCATTGACTTTGATACCGCTGTCCTTGTTGCGGCAGAATTCGATTATGAACTGGAAAGAGCCACTTTTGAAGAGGACCTGGTGTTAAAGATTGAAAAGGATGACCCCGAAAAACTCATAACCATACCGCCGGTGGTTACCATAATGGGACATGTGGATCATGGTAAGACATCGCTTCTCGATGTGATCCGAAAAACCAAAGTCACCGAAAATGAAGCCGGAGGGATTACACAACATATTGGAGCCTATCATGTCGTAACCGATAAAGGGCAGATAGTCTTTCTGGATACGCCGGGGCATGAAGCGTTTACTGAAATGCGATCCCGCGGCGCCAAGATTACGGATCTGGTGATTCTTGTTGTTGCCGCCGACGACGGCGTCATGCCCCAGACCGTGGAAGCGATTAACCACGCCAAAGTCGCGGGAGTGCCGATCATTGTGGCCATCAATAAAATTGACAAACCGGACGCCAATCCCGAGCGTGTCCTGCGTGAACTTGCCGATGTAGGACTTGTGCCGGAAGATTGGGGGGGCGATACCATCTTTGTCCAGGTTTCTGCCAAGGAGAATCGGGGGATCGACGATCTGCTTGAAATGGTGCTCCTCCAGGCTGAAATCTTGGAACTTAAAGCCGACCCGGACCGCCTGGCCCAGGGCCACGTGGTTGAATCCAAGCTGGATGCGGGCAGAGGCCCTGTTGCCACTGTCCTGGTGAAACAAGGGACCGTTAAACTCCACGACTCTGTGGTTTGTGGGATACACTACGGTAAAGTCCGTGCCCTGCTGAACGACAGAGGGAAACAGGTGACGTCTGCCGGTCCGTCAATGCCGGTGGAAATCATCGGTCTTTCCGGTGTTCCCAACGCCGGAGATGAATTGATTGCCCTGGCAGACGAGAAAGATGCGAAGCAGGTGAGTGCCCATCGAGTTCAGAAGCAACGATCAAAAGAACTGGCCAAAACCAGCAGATTAAGCCTGGAAAAACTTTATGAACAGATGCAGGAAAATGAAGTCAAAGCCCTGAACCTCATCATAAAGGCCGACGTTCACGGTTCCATCGAGGCCATTACCGATGCATTGACAAAACTTTCCAACGAGGAAGTCCGAATCAGTGTGATCCACTCAGCCACCGGCGCCCTGAATGAATCGGATATTTCACTTGCCACGGTTTCCGATGCCATCATTATCGGTTTCAACGTCCGTCCGAGTTCAAAAGTCCAGACGCTGGCCAGTGAAGAAAATGTTGACATACGATTTTATAACATCATTTACAATGTCATCAAAGACATCAAGAACGCCATCGTCGGCATGATGGCGTCTACCTTTGAAGAAAGGACCCTGGGCAGAGCTGAAGTGCGGGAAACATTCCACATCCCCAAAATCGGAACCATCGCAGGCTGCTATGTAACCGATGGCAAAATTGAGCGGGGACAGCTCGCGCGCATCCTGAGAGATTGGGTGGTTTCTTATGAAGGCAAGGTTTCTTCCCTTCGGCATTTCAAAGACGACGCCAAAGAAGTACAAAGCGGCTATGAATGCGGAATCGGAATTAAAAATTACAATGATATCAAAATTGGCGATGTCATCGAATGCTACTACTTGGAAGAGATTAGGCCTGAACTCGAATAGCGTCCCATGGGCATAGGGCCCTGCTCCGCAGCTAACTTTGGATAGATGCCGCTATAGAGCTTGTTTATAAATTTTGTGATTTTTGGCTTCGGTGGCTCCGGATTGGACGTAATGAACAATCCAGAAAAAGTGTCAAACGTTTCCGATGACAGTGAGCGTATTATGGTAGCAGGCTTAGGGATCATCACATTTAGACTGCATGACTGCCGCTCTTTAAAAGGTAAGCGCAAGGTTGTAAAATCGATTATCGGTCAATTGCGCAATCATTTTAATGTTTCGGTGGCAGAAGTTGGATCAAACGATATCCACCAAAGGGCTGTAATAGGATTTGCCATGGTGGGAAATAATCGAGGGGTCATCAACTCGAAAATAGACAAAATTTTCAATCTGGTGGATGATCTGAATCTGGCGGAGGTCATCGACAGTGAAATGGAAATTATCAATTTATGAAACCATTTGCACGATCTGACAGAGTTTGCGGTCAAATACATAAAGTACTGTCTGATGTCTTGCTCAAAAGAATTAAAGATCCTCGTCTTGAATCCGCGACCATTACAGACGTAAAGATGTCACGAGATTTAAGGATTGCTCGGATCTACTTCACGACAACCGGCAATAAAAAAAATGCCGAAGAAGCGGTTGAAGGATTTAAAAGCGCCATTGGATATGTAAAGCGTACGCTGGCCGGTCAGCTGGGATTACGTTATATGCCGGAGCTTAGATTTTTTTACGATGAATCCTTTGATTACGGATCACATATCGATAAAATTCTGAAGGACGTCAAAGCGGATAATGGATTTAATCATACGTCACGTAAAGAAAAGTAGCCATATTTTAGTTGCGACTCACATGAACCCTGACGGCGATGCCATCGGATCTCTCATGGCCATGGGGCTTTCTCTGAACGCACTGAATAAAAAAACGACGTTATACTGTGAAAGCCCCATACCGGCTGTGTACCGTTTTCTTCCGGAAGTTCATCGTGTCGAACATCACATAAACAGCCCTGACTACGACCTGGCCGTTATCCTTGATTGCGGAAACCTGCAACGGATAGGAACGGCTGTTTCCGCGGTCAGTGGGATACCGGTCATTGCCAACATCGATCACCATATCACAAACACCGGTTTCGGCCATCTTCAACTCATCGACACATCTGCATGTGCCACGGCGGAAATCATATACAAACTGATAAAACAGATGGACATCCCCATCGATAGAGCAATTGCCACTTCAATATATACCGGCATTCTTGCGGATACCGGTTCATTTCGGTTTTCGAATACAAACAGAACGGCGTTTGCAATCAGCCAAGAAATGGTGGAATTGGGCGTCGATCCGTACGACATCGCCCAGCATGTATACGGAGCATATTCACTGAGTCGCATAAAGCTTTTGAATCTAGCCCTTGACTCCATTGAAATTTCAAAAAACGGAAAACTGTCGATCATGACACTGACCCAGGAGATGTTTGACGAAACTCATACGCAGCCTGAAGATGTGGACGGTCTTATTAATTATGCAAAACGCATAAAGGATGTTAAAGTCGCAGCACTCATACAGGAGAACCGGACCGGTATAGAAAAATCAAAAAATTCCAATCGGTTTCATGTCAGCCTCCGTTCCGATGGAACCATCGATGTTGCGGTTATCGCATCTTCGTTCGGCGGGGGCGGCCATTCCACTGCTGCCGGGTTTAGCATTGAATCGACACTTCCCGATATTAAATCACAAATTATACGTTTGGCGGATGAAATTTGATTTAAAACCCGAGCAAACGATTTGGGAAGGTTTTTTAATTGTACCGTCGCTTCCCGTTGCTATAGGACGTTTCGTTTAAAACGGGGCTTAAAAAAAGGAAATTTTTATATCATTAAATTAAAAGGCACGCGGGTTTTCGCCCGTTTTTCTCACGGGATTGGGCTGGAGATATGCACCGAGAATTAAGCGGGGTTTTTGTTGTTGATAAACCTGCAGATATGAGCTCCGCTAAAGTTGTGGCCCGTGTCAAGAAGTTGCTCGGCGCAAGAAAAGCAGGACACACCGGTACACTCGACCCTTTTGCGACCGGTGTTCTGGTGTGTTGTATCAACCGTGCCACAAAGCTTTCCGGTTTTTTTCTGCACGGCAAAAAAAAATACGAGGCTGTTCTTCGCCTCGGCATTGAAACAGATACACAGGATTCCACCGGAAATATCACGGCCACGTGTGATGATATTAATTTTTCTGAAAAAGCAATACGGTCGGCATTTGAGCGGTTTGAGGGAACCATAGAGCAATTTCCACCGGTTTATTCGGCCCTAAAATTTAAAGGGATTCCGCTCTATAAGCTTGCCCGCAGCAACAGGCCTGTACAGAAACCGGCAAGACGTGTTTCTATACTATACATTAAAATACTTGAAATTAAGGTGCCGCTCATACGTTTCGAAGTCGCCTGCTCGGCTGGAACATACATTAGAACACTCGGTGCAGACATCGGCACATTTCTTGGGTGCGGGGGCCACCTTAAAGAATTAAAGCGGATCGAAAGCAGCGGATTTACTCTATCGGAGGCGGCAACATTACAAGAACTCGAGGATCTGGCCGTATCCGGGAAATCATTCGACCGGATAATACGGATGTCAAACGCGCTGAGGGGCATGCCGGCACATATTGCCGACACGGTTTTAGAAAAAAAAATAATGCACGGCAACATCCTGACAAAAAATGATTTAAGGCATGAAGCCATAGATATTCCGGAAAGTTTTATCAAGATCCTCGATACAAACGATGACCTTATTGCCGTACTGAAATATGCGAAAGACAAGAATAGATACAAGTATTGCTGCGTATTCAACGCCCAATGAGCGAAAACAACATTAAAAAAACCATAACCATAAAAGAGGAGGCAAAATAAATTGGTTTTGACATCTAAAGAGAAAAAGGATTTGATTGAGCAGTTCAAACTGCACGAAGATGATACCGGCTCCCCCGAAGTACAGGTCGGGCTGCTGACGCATCGGATTTCTTACCTTACAGAGCACTTAAAGGTTCACAAAAAAGATCATCACTCCCGGAGGGGGCTCTTGATTCTCGTCGGCAGAAGGCGCAGGCTCTTAAACTACGTAAAAAATAAAGATGTAAAACGATACCGTACCATCATCGAGAACCTGGGGATAAGAAGATAAATCATATTATATGCCGGAATATCTCAACAGCAGTCGATAAATGTTTCAGGTTGGCATATTCCTGTATTTTCAATCAAGCACAAGACAGTATCAAAGAACTTTACCTTTATAACGGCACAAGTTCAATTAACCCTGCCATCGGCAATCGAAGGAACGAAAATTTTTCGTGAAGAATTTTACGATGCCTTGGAAATGAACACGTAGAACTCATGAGAAATCCGTGCTAAAAATTTGTAGTCTTTTCCCGCGGAAAGAAAAGGCTCAGATTTCTGTACGGTCATAGATTTGAAGCTGTTTGGCTTTTAGGAGACATTTATGGAAACTTTATTTAAAGCAGAAATCGGAGGCAAAACTCTGAGCATCGAGACCGGCAAACTTGCCAAACAGGCTTCGGGTTCGATTGTGGTTCGATATGGAGACACCATGGTACTTGTGGCTGCCGTATCTTCTTACGAAGAACGCCCGATGAGTTTTTTACCCCTTACCGTCGAATATCAGGAAAAGGGTTATGCGGCGGGCCGCATTCCCGGGAATTATTTCAGGCGTGAAATCGGCAGACCCAGCGAAAAAGAGACCCTGACCGCCCGTCTCATCGACCGACCCATCCGGCCGCTCTTCCCCAAAGCGTATCGCAGTGAAACTCAAATTATTGCAACGGTACTGTCCATGGACAAGGAAAACGATCCCGACATTCTGGCAATGATCGGCGCGTCTGCCGCACTTGAAATATCAGACATTCCGTTTGCAGGACCGATTGCATGTGTACGTGTCGGTCGGATAGACGGTCAACTGATCGTCAACCCCACCGTCGACCAATACGAAAATTCTGACATCAACATCATCGTTGCCGGGTCAAAAAGCGGTGTCGTTATGGTAGAAGGCGGTGGTAATATTGTGAATGAGTCAGACATGCTGGAAGCCATCTTTTTCGGCCACCAAGCGATGCAGCCGATTATAGATATGCAGGTGAAACTCAAGGAAACCCACGGGGTGCCGAAACGGCCCTTTACACCGCCTGAAAAAGATTCAGAACTTGTCAAAATAGTTGAGGAAAAAGGATCTTCGAGGATATATGAAGCCCTGACGACATCCGGTAAAGTTAAACGCGTTGCTGCGCTTCGCGCCGCCAAATCGGATATATTCGAAAAGTTGGGAGAAGCGTACGCGGATCGGAGGGACCAAGTAAATGACATATTAAACGACCTCCTGAAAAAATTTAGCAGGAACATAGTCCTTGAAGAAAGACGCCGTATCGATAACAGAAAATTCGATGAAATAAGACCCATTGACTGTGAAATCGGCATATTAAACAGGCCCCACGGCAGTGCCCTCTTTACGCGGGGAGAAACCCAGGTGCTCAGCGTGCTGACCCTTGGATCGGGTCGGGACGAGCAGCGGGTGGAAACCTTAATCGGAGAAGAACTCAGGCCTTTTATGCTCCATTACAATTTTCCGCCATTTTCGGTTGGAGAAGTGAGGCGCATTGGGGGACCGAGCCGGAGAGATATCGGTCATGGCGGACTGTCCACTCGGGCCATAGAAAAAGTTCTGCCGGACAAGGAAGATTTCGATTATACCATCCGCCTTGTCTCGGAGGTTTTGGAATCCAACGGTTCTTCGTCCATGGGTACCGTATGTTCGGGCATCATGGCGCTCATGGACGGCGGTGTTCCCATCAAGGCGCCGGTATCCGGCATTGCAATGGGACTCGTAAAGGAAGGAGACGATATCGTTATCCTGTCTGATATTCTTGGAGATGAAGATCACTCGGGTGATATGGATTTTAAAGTTGCCGGCACAAGCGAAGGCATAACTGCGCTCCAGATGGATATCAAAATCCTTGAACTCACCAGAGATATCATGGAAAAAGCCCTTGAACAGGCCCGTGTCGGCCGGCTTTTTATCCTTGAAAAAATGATAGAAGCCATTGATGTCCCTCGTGAAGAAATTTCTCAGTATGCGCCTAAAATAATTACCATCAAGATTAATCCCGATAAGATTCGCGAAATCATCGGACCGGGTGGTAAAATCATTAGAGCCATTCAAACTGAAACCAATACAAAAGTTGAAATAGATGATTTGGGCCTGGTCAAAATTGCCGCTTTATCCCAAGAAGAAGGAGACGCCGCTTTAAAGATGATCAATGAAATTATAGTTGAGCCTGAAATTGGGAAGATTTACGACGGCACCGTTGTAAAAATCATGGACTTTGGAGCCTTTGTCCAGATACTCCCCAACGTTGACGGTCTTGTACATATCTCACAACTTGCCGCGCAGCGCGTAAACAAGGTGACGGATATTGTTAAGGAGGGAGACCAAATTAAAGTCAAGGTTCTCGAGATCAGCAGAGATGGAAAAATCCGCCTGAGCTACAAAGCCGCTCTGGAAGAAGAAAAACAGGCCAAATAAAATGCGTCGTGAAATTCATAAAACCACCCTCAATAACGGCATCAAAATTGTATCCCAAAATATGCCGCATTTTCATTCGGTATCCATGGGCGTATGGGTGAATGTCGGTGCCCGTGAAGAATCGCCTGAAGAAAGCGGCCTTTCCCATTTTATCGAACATATGATTTTTAAAGGGACCCAACGAAGAACCGCCTATCAGATTGCCAAAGCGTTTGATTCCATCGGAGGTCAGACCAACGCTTTTACCAGTGCTGAAAATACCTGCTACCATGCAAAAGTCATGGACACGCATCTGGACATCATGGTCGACATCCTTTCAGATATCTTTTTAAACTCTGTGTTCAATGAAAAAGAGGTCGAAAATGAGCGAGCGGTTATTCTTCAGGAAATCGGAATGATGGAAGACAGCCCGGATGACTATATTCACTTTCTTTCCGGAATTAATTTCTGGGGTAAAAATTCTTTGGGCCGCTCGGTTCTCGGCAATCGTGAAAACATAAGAAATTTTGATTCAGATGCCCTTAAAGGGTTTTTCAGCCGCTTCTATCAGCCTGAACGTATTATCATTTCAGCTGCAGGAAACCTGGAGCACAACCACTTGGTCGATATTGCCGGACCGGTTTTTGAATCGATTCGTCCAGGCAACGGTTTCCCCGATCGAATGACATCTGACGGACGCTGCCAGGTCGATGTTCACTACAAAGATCTGGAACAGGTTCATATCTGTTTGGGAACAAAAGGGATGTCCATAACCGATCCGAGAAAATATGAATATTCCCTTTTGAACACAATCCTGGGCGGCAACATGAGTTCCAGGCTGTTCCAAGAAATCCGGGAGAAAAGAGGATTTGCTTACGCTGTCTACTCTTTTATATCATCTTATGTCGATACCGGTATGTTCGGGGTCTATGCAGGCGTCCATCCTGACAATGCTTTTAAATCCGTTGAACTGATCCTCAAAGAAATATTTAAGATTAAAAAAGTGCGGATCGATCCGGACGAGCTGCGTTATGCAAAGGAATTCACAAAGGGCAACCTCATGCTTGCATCGGAAAGTAACGACAATCAGATGGTTCGAATGGCACAGAACGAGACGCACTACGGACGTTATATCCCTCTGGAAGAGGTTGTTAATAAAATCGAAGCGGTGACCGAAGATGATATCTGCAATCTGGCTGAAACTCTTTTCCCGGCCCATCGATTTGCACTGACCCTGTTGGGACCGGTAACCGATAAAGATGAATTCGATGATATGCTGGGACCCTCTGATTTATGAACACGCCCCCGCCCCCCGCCATCAAATTTCTTCGTTTAAGACCTGACTCGGATGCAGATATGCCCCTGCCCTGCTACATGACGCCCAGGGCCGCCGGGATGGACATATGTGCTGCAATAGAAACGGATTTTATACTGGAAAAAGGGGCGATTGCTTTGATACCCACCGGTTTCGCCGTCGCTATTCCAGAAGGGTTTGAAATTCAGATCCGTCCCAGGAGCGGACTGGCGGTAAATCACGGAATATCGATCATTAATTCCCCCGGAACCATAGATGCCGACTATCGCGGAGAGATAAAGATTGCAGTGATAAATCTTGGAGAAAAAAAATATGTGATTCACCGGGGAGACCGGATTGCCCAGATGGTGGTTAAAAGGGTTTATCAGGCAAAATTAAAGGTTGTGGAACAACTCGATGAAACCGACAGAAATACCGGCGGGTTCGGGCATACCGGGCGTTAACATGAAAAAATTTCCATTCTCTGAACCCTCTCAAGCAGCGCCTGATTACAACCTTGCCGTATGCATACTGGCCAGCGGAAGCAGGGGAAACGCCACTTTTGTTTCCAGCGGTTCCACCTCCATACTGATCGATGCAGGCCTTTCAGGAATCGAAATTGAACGGCGGTTAAAGTCCAAAGGACTTTCCCCGAAAGATCTCGATGCCATTCTCGTATCCCATGAGCATACGGACCATATCCAGGGTGTCGGTGTTCTTTCGCGGCGTTTTAATCTACCGGTATATATCAACTCAAAAACACAAGGCGCCGCCTTTCCACAGATCGGAAAGGTCCATGACGTCAAAAACTTTGCGTGTGGTTCGACTTTTCTGATCAATGATCTGGCAATACATCCTTTTTCCATATCCCACGATGCAGAAGATCCGGTGGGGTTTACCCTAAATCAGAACGGAACAACCATCGGAATTGCAACCGACCTTGGCATCGTAACGGCTATGGTCAAAGAACATCTTAAAGGGTGCGGTCTATTGATCCTTGAAGCCAACCATGACGAAGACATGCTCATCAACGGTCCCTATCCGTGGTCGGTCAAACAGCGAGTAAAAAGCAGAACCGGTCATCTGTCCAACGCGGCATCGAAACAACTCCTCAATGAAATTCAACACGACCGGTTGAAGCATGTCATTCTGGCCCATCTTAGCGAAACGAACAATACGCCCCAAAAAGCCGTCGATGAAGTCGGTAAAGCCCTAAACCGCAACAACGTACAACTCGATGTTGCCGTGCAGCATGAATGCAGTGCCCTTTTCCGTATCAAATAACTCGGCGCCCACCCGTATTCTTGGGAAAGCCCTGGCTTCCGTCACCCGGTACAAAGTCTACCCATCCCATGTCCTGAGCTGTACTTTTTGGGCAAAATCGGTAAGAAAGTAACAGCTTCACCTGATATATATCTTGAGACCTTTGCAAAACGCCCCTTTTTGTCCAATTTCTGCGTCAGCCTCAAATTGTGCACGAAGTGAAGCTTTAGCTTTATCCTCGAAATACTCAATGTATTCCTGTGGTTAAAATTTTCGCCTTTCTTGAACTTGAACAAAGATGAACATTTTTCAAAGGTCTCATCTTTTTACAATAAAAACTCCCCGACCCCACATTTATTCCATTATACTTAATGCCGCTACCAAATTAATTGGAACCGTGCCTGGAAGATATGAGCTCTTCCGTTCTCAACAGGCGGAGATGCCCGATCTTTTACGTATGCATGGATGTAGTTAAACATCACTCGAAC
>JAAXQD010000110.1 GCA_012974475.1 Desulfobacterales bacterium | reverse complement strand
AGCAAATTTATCAGCATCCAGGCCGGGTACCTCTGCTTCACAATCTAAGTCAATACTGGTAATCTTCGGGCCGTCATCTTCTCCCAAATGAATTGAAGCCGTTGTCTGTACGCTTGTAGGTGTAAAATTATCCGCACTCATGATAGCGGCAAGGTACATTGAAAAGCATCCAGAATGGGCCGCCCCAACAAGCTCTTCAGGATTTGTGCCTTTGCCTGCTTCAAAACGTGATGCAAATGTAAAAGGACCTTCAACTTCACCATATTTCATTACGCCGTTGCCTTCTTTCAGTGTGCCATTCCATCTGGCAGTTGCTTTACGTGTCGCCATGTTTTCCTCCTGTTCGGGTAAGGGGTTAAACCGTTAATATTCGATTTTGGTTTGCAATTTTTACAGGGAGCTGTCTATCTTTTTAAATCTGCTGTCATCGCTCTATCACTCTACGACCGATCGCTGGATAGACTAATATAATCACTATTCAAAACATTAAACATAGAATGAAAAAATCAAGCAAATAAAAAACGTTATTTCAAGGAGTCGGCGTCACATCTTGATTTGTGATTTAAGTTGCTTGAATTGTTTCTTAATTTTGATGTCCTTAGATATTCTTGCGCGAGTGATATTTGCTCGGCGGCTGATCGAGGAATAGGTCAGTCCCAAAAGATCTCCTATTTCCTGGTTTTTATATAAACCGGTTTCCCACAGCAGGAAAATTAATAAATCGCGCTTGTCTCTATATTGCCCGGATATTCTTAAAGAGCGCCTATAATCTATCAGATTGCAGTCTAAAATACGGGCAGCTTTTTCCAAAAGTGCTTTAGGATTACTCAGCCTTAACAGTTTGGCCTGTTGTGGGATTTCGGCATGGGCACTGTCCGTTAAAAAGGTGGTTTTGAGGTTTTCGACAAATTCACTTGTCCCCAGATATAAACCATGGCGAAAATCTTCCCATAGTCGCTTTTCTTCTTTTAGTATCGTTGTACTTTTTCCCGGAATAATCGATGACGTTCCTTTGTTCCAAACTGTGATAGGATTACATCCAGATTCAACCATTTGGGATGTTCCTTGCCGTAGGCATATATCGGATAGCTGCTCCAGGTATAATCCACCAAATGTTTGACTATCCTGGCCCGTAATGGATTTCGATGAATATAACACGAAAGCTGCATAAGATAGGCGTCATTCTGAACAATGATGTTTTTAAATCGACCCTGAAACAGATGGCCTGATCGAAAATGTCTATTATTGAATCGCAGCGTATAGGTTGCTCCCATCCATTGCATGGCTCTGGACAAATTGGCTTGGTTGGTCCGAATAAAATATGGTAATGGTTGCCCATCAATACATAGGCGAATATGTCGGTTTCAAAACGTGCCGACATCTCACCCAAACAATTCAAGAAAGACACCCGGTCTTTGTTGTCCCGGAATATATCCTTGTGCTCATTTCCCCTTGAAAGGACATGATACAGAGCACCTTCAAATTCGATTCGCCAAGGTCTTGCCATGTTGCAATATTATCATTAACGTTTATTAATTATCAACAGCTAATCACTAACCAAGATGTGACCCCAGGCCTCTTCAAGAATCATGGTTTGGCCCCGCTCCTTCTCCGGAAAATCTGATCCAGTTGAGCGGAAGCTTAGAACTCTTGTTTTATTTCATATTATGGATTTTGTTACTCCGGATTCTCGTCAATTACCAGAGGTACTTGCCAAAAAGCGCTTTGATTTTCCCAGAAGCACCGAGTTTGAAAGGGGTCATGACCTCTTCACTTTCGGCCATATCCGCTCCGAGCCGTTCGCGCAATCTCTTGATAAAGGGATCGTCGGGCTTGCCGTGAACAAACATGGTGACTTCTCGACTGGTCTTCATACTTCGCGGGGTAAGGTTAGCGGAACCAACAGCGGCGATCACACCGTCCGTTAAGACCACTTTGGCGTGCATCATTTGAGGATAGAGGAACACCTTGGGCGCTGTCTTTTCCTCTGATTGAATCAGCTTGTTGATCGTAACCATATTCGCGTAACGATGTGTGTCGGGTCTCTTCGGTAATATGATATTCACCTGAACACCCCTTCCGGCGACCAGTTTTACTACCTCGATAACCTTGTCGTCTGAGAAATATGCGTGTTCTATAATTACACTTTCTTTAGCGTTGTTGATTATTTCGATGAGAGCAGTACGAATCTCGGTAGTTTTTCTATCGTTTAAAGTGATCACGAATGGTGCCGGATCTGGCCAAGGTGAACTTTTCAACACCTTGCCTTCAAAAGCTTTCGTCCATCGTTCACTTCGGATCATGGCCATGTAGTCATGCCATTGCGCGTGGTATTCATCGGCAATGTTCATTCCGCCAAAAATGACCTCCTTATGATCTACGATAAAGTACTTGCTATGATCCGTATCAGCAAACAGATCGACGTTTACATCGATGTTTTTGTAATCTCTCAATCCAGTTTTCGTAAATACAGGGCTCGGTCTCCCCTTTAGCATATCCACTATCTCAAAAGCCGTTCCAAGTGCATCTTTACGGACAGTAACTTTCACGCCACGGTTCGCCGCCGTTTTCAGTTTTGTTACAACCAGTCGTCCTATATCGTCATCTTTCCATATGTATGTTTGGACATGGATCGATGATTGGGCCGCATCGATAGCACGCAATATTTCATCGAATGCCGCTTTACCGTCCACCAAAAGTTTGAGCCTCCCATCAGCCTTTTCCGGTTTGATAAAAAACGCATCCGGCAATACGCTATCCGGTTCTGGACCGAGTCCTAGCGGGTTGAAGACGAACTGCACAACAGCATAC
>JAAXQD010000256.1 GCA_012974475.1 Desulfobacterales bacterium | reverse complement strand
TTACTTTAGTTTTGAATCAACTGATGATGATGCTCTAATTGGTGAGAAACTTGAGGGAACGAATTCCGTAGAAAAGATTTCAAAAACGCTGATGGGGTGAGAAAAATTGACTTTTTAATAACTGTCAAATGATATCCTCGATGACGGTCAACATCCGATCAGCAACAGCTTCGATGGAAAGATCGGTTGAATCTATTCGAATCGCATCATCGGCCGGCTTTAAGGGCGCTAAATTTCGGGTGCTGTCATTTTTATCCCTGCGTCTCATATCCCTTTCAACCACTTCTAACGGCTGTGGGCTTACCAGTTTTAATTCTTTGTATCGCCTTTGCGCTCTGATTTTTTGGGATGCATCCAGAAAAAACTTCACATCAGCATCTGGAAATACCACGGTGCCCATGTCACGTCCTTCAAACACAGCATTTTTATCCCTGCCCAGATGCCGTTGCAAATCTAAAAGGAAATGTCTCACAACCGGCCTTGCAGAAACCGCCGAAGCAAACATCGATATTTCAGGAGTCCTGATTTGATCGGTAATATCCGAGCCGTTTGATATCAGCCGCAATCCTTTTTCCCCGGGTATAAATTCCATTTTCAGGGTGCTGCAAAGCTTCTCTAAAGCGGTATCGTCATCAGGAGTCAAGCCTGTCGATATGGCTGCCAAGGCAACACCCCTGTAAAGGGCGCCGGTGTCGATATATCTGAAGTCCAAACGATCAGCCAGCAACCGGCTTGTGGTTGTTTTTCCGGCTCCCGAAGGACCGTCTATGGTAATCAGCAGTGGTTTCAATAGAAATTTTGAATTGTTTTAGGGTATGGTTTAAATACGATATTTTTTTCACACCAAGCTTTTTTCAAGCGCCTTTATAAAACGGACGTTCTCTTCATGAAGTCCGACATTGATTCTGATATAATTGGAATAACCATAGGATTTCATGGACCGGACAATGACACCTTGACGGAGCATCTTTTCGTAAATTTCATCCGCATCTTTACACACGTCCACCAGAAAAAAGTTGGTTTGTGTGGGAAAATATTTTATGCCCAACCGGTCAAGGGCATCGTGTAAGAAATCGAGTTCTTCATGTACCAATGCAAGTGTCTTTTTAAAGAAAATCGTGTCGTCAAGTGCTGCGCAGGCGCCGGCCTGGGCCAGTGAATTGGTGTTAAACGGAGGTCTAACTCTATTTAGCAGATTTGCTATTTCTTTTGGCATAATGCCATAGCCGACACGAAGTCCTGCCAGACCGTAAGCCTTGGAAAAGGTGCGAAGGGTAATTAAAGGCCGGGTGTCGTCTATATAGTCAATGCTTCTGGCACAGTTCTGATCCCGTACAAATTCAATATAGGCCTCATCCACCACGACGATGACTTCAGGCGGAATTTTTTTCAGAAATTTTTCAAAATCATTTTTAGAAACAATGGTTCCCGTGGGGTTATTGGGGTTGCACAGGAAAACCATTCGGGTTTTCGATGTAATTCCCTCTGTTATTTTTTTCAGATCGATTGAAAGCGATTTTAAAGGAACAAACACAGGTGTTGCACCGACGGCAAAGGCCGTTATTTCATACATGAGAAATGATGGCCGCGGCAGTACGACCTCTTCCCCCGGCTGGAGAAATGCGCTGGCAAGCATACCGATAATTTCGTCGGAACCGTTTCCCAAAACGATATTTTGCGGCGACAACCCGAAATGTTCCGAAATTTTTTGTATAAGATTATGACCGCTTCCATCAGGATACCGGTGCAAATTCCCAATAGACCGTTTGATGGCTTCAACAGCCTTGGGAGAAGGCCCCAAAGGATTTTCATTGGAGGCAAGCTTTATGGAATCAACGATACCATATTCCCTTTCAAGCGCCTCGATGGGTTTTCCAGGCACATACGGCTTTATGGATGAGATGTAATCCGGAACTGACAATTTCATATTTTTTAGCAATATTTTTTTTGTTTGACGGCAAACGATGGAATATTTTCTTGAAAATTTAAGAACTACTTTTAATTCCTTCTAAAATCTCAAAACACCGGCACGAATCGACGTCCCTAAATCTTCGATCCTCGACATTCAATATTCATTGGTTTTTGATTCTTTCGATTCCCTTGGGATTTTGTGTTCTACTTCAACCGGGCAGCCTTTTTCCCCGCATCCAGCGCCGCCATATTGATCGGGATAAGTTTTTCTCTGGAAGCAAATTGTTCTTGGACGCATGTGCGCATGACTTCAAAATCGACGATGTTGCTGCGAGCGACAAAAGCGCCCAGTGCGACAATATTTGCTACTTTCGTACTCCCAAGATCTTTTGCAATATCATTGGCCGGCACCCGGAGTTCATCAACATCATCTCGTCCTGCACCGATGGAGATCAATGAACTGTTGATGACCACAACACCCTTTGGCTTCACCATGGGTGCAAATTTTTCCAAAGAAGGACGGTTCATGGCAACAAGGTGCATCGGGTTTCTGATAATCGGAGAACCGATGGGCCTGTCACTGATAGCCACGAGACAATAGGCAGTTCCGCCCCGCATCTCCGGACCATAAGAAGGAACCCACGCCACCTCGGAACCTTGTTCCATGGCAGCATGTGCAAGGATATTTCCGATCAACAGAATCCCCTGACCCCCAAAACCGGCAAACATTACTTCGCTTTGCATTCAGTCCTCCTCAACTTCATCGGGTGTTTTATATTCGCCCAGTTGGTAATAGGGAAGCATATTCTCTTCAGTCCACTTTATGGACTCTACGGGTGTAAGCCCCCAGTTGGTCGGACATGTGCTGACCAGTTCCACCAGGCTGAAACATCGGCCGTC
>JAAXQD010000057.1 GCA_012974475.1 Desulfobacterales bacterium | reverse complement strand
TACCCTGCACGGGGAAAATTTAAATCATCCAGCTTGTCAACGGCCAGTCGACCATAGAGTTCACCGCTGTTGAAATTATCCCCAGGCAGTGTCGGTTCCCCAATGCGGACTTCCACATCACCGGCGTAGCGCCTGTAGCCCAGGCGTGCCTCTCCCCATGCCCCGAATTCCCTGCCTCCGCTAATGTCGATGCCGTAACGGCTGACCCTGTATTCCGCGAGAATATCAGCGTCAGGCGAAAAGACATTATAGTTTCCATTGTCATAAAAGAGGCGGGGGTTAATGAAGTATCGGGATTCAACATCCAGGGGCTGGTAGATTTCCGTAGCGATGCCGAGATTTTCTCCAATCTGCGCCGCGGTGCGCCATTCGCCGTTCAACCGGTTGATCGCGGTGCGCGTGTAAGCAGCACCGAAATTATACGCACTCTCTCCCTTGAAATCATTGGCAAGCTGAAGGCCAAACTGCAGGTAGTTCGGTCCCCAGGAGCGTTCCCTGGCATGGATAAGGAGGCCGTTTTTGCCGTCTTCATCAACCACCTCATAATCCACATTCTCAAACAACTCGAGGCCGTATATTATGCCGATGTCATGATCAAGGGCCTGCACATCCAGGGGTTCACCTGTCTTCACATGCAGCCTTGCCATGATGACCTCATCCGATACCCGTGACCGGTTGTCCAGCTTGACAAAATCGATAACCGGAGCAGTTGTCTTCCTTACAGGCAGGGCGCGAACCAGATCTGCATAATTGGCCTCTGGGATGGCAAGTCCGGCAAGCTGTTCGCGATGCTGCTCGGCGGCAGCCCTGCCCTTGGGAACAGCTTGCCCCGATTCTTTAAAATCAGCCGAGGAGATACCCCCGAGGTCCGGCACAATGAGGATGTCTTTGCCGGAAAGTGTCGCAATCTGCCCCTCCGTGTTGCGCCTGGTGAGGATACCTGTGAGCTGCAAGGTGATGCTCACCGCCGAAGTCAATTCTTCTCTCTTCTTAAGGGGGGTGCTGATGTCAACAGCAATAACAATATCAGCGCCCATGTCCCGCGCAACATCGACCGGCAGATTGTTGCTGACGCCGCCGTCGACCAGGAGGCGGCCGCCCATCTCCACCGGTGCAAATATGCTCGGGACGGACATGCTGGCCCGCATGGATTTTGCAAGATCACCGGAGCCGAGCGCCACCGCTTCACCGGTGGTAATATCGGTTGCCACGGCCCGGAAAGGTATGCTGAGTTCATCAAAATCCCTGATGTCGCTCACCGGCAGAACAAGCTCCTTGAAGATCAGATCGATTTTCTGGCCCTGCAGAAACCCGGTCGGCAGCTTGATTTTTCCGTCATCGCCGATACCGGGCTTTCGTTTGATAAGATAGAGGTCATCGTCGCGTTTACGGCGGAATGACCGATCCTCGCGGGGAATATTGTCGTTGAATGCATTTTCCCAGTCAATTGTGACCAGGGCCTCTTTAATCTCCGCGGTACTCATGCCGGAAGCATACAAACCTCCGACTATGGAGCCCATGCTGGTGCCGGTGATGCAGTCTATGGGAACATGCATTTCTTCAAGAACCTCGAGCACCCCGATATGGGCGGCGCCGCGCGCCCCGCCGCCGCTCAGAACCAGACCGATTTTCGGCCGTCCTGCCGGATGAATATCCTGGTTCTCTGCGCTTTTCTCAGCACAGGTACCATCGGCGGCAGAAAAAATCAGGAATGCAAAAAAGAGTGTGGCTGTCTGCGAAAATGTTTTCACCGTTGAAATCCTCCCCATCTGCAGAGCGCAATTCCCTGTGCTTCACTGCAACCTGTTATCAGAAAAGAGAAAAAAGATGTCCCCCAAAAAGAACTCGGGGCATGAACATGTCTGAACAGAATGCTGCTCCGGGCCGAAGGCGTCGGGCTGTTGAACGTATTAGTTTATCTCAAGTTGCAGTTTTACGGGTATCGTTCCGAACATGACAGTTTTACCAGCAGTTAAATTCAGAAGATGGCAGGTGATGATGTGATATCCATTCCATATCTTAGTTCTGGCATTTGTTGTGATCTATTGAGAGACTGTCGAAAAAGTCCAAATTCTGCATTTTCCCGAAGTTCTCGCATAATAATATCAGGTACTTAGAGGTTTACAAAATTCCTTTTTTAGGTTTTTCGAAAGTCTCTGAGACTATAGCACGAAAATCGGACTTCTCAAAACCTGGCATTTCTTGGCATTTCTTGCCAGTAGGACACTATTCCCAACAACAATTAATATACAGATATCATATTTTGCTGGCGTCAGGTTAATTAAATCCTATTTTTGACAATTGTCAAATCATCTCCGTCCAGAAACAGTTTAAATCCTATTCTGGAGATAGGCTTTCACCACAACTTGAAACATGGCTATTGATACCCTGTTTTGTCTATTTTTCCTCCTTTTTATCCTTAAAGTTTTTTATGATCTTATAATACACAACCGTCTGGTTTAATAATGTTTTATTCGATCGATATTTCCTCCTTAAAGTAATGAATACATTATAAGTGTATATAAACAAGGTGTTACCTATCATTATCATCCCTATTCCAACATTTTTTTAATTAGCTATTTTGGTGTTGATCTATTGTAAATAGCCTGATATAGGATGATTATCATGTCGCACATAAACGTTTGATATCGACCCAACAGGGGGATATTATGGTGACAATAGAGCAAAGGCGAAAAACTGACAGGAAACGGCGGGAACGTTGGCGTAAAAAGAAACTTGCAGAGGGGTGCAAACAGGTTCAGCTTATGATTACACCGGAAGCCCAAAAGATTTTGAAACGGGAAAAGGAGCGTACCGGAGAACCTTTCGTTCAAATAATCAATCGTGGGATCATTAATCTTGAAAAGGGCCTTCCCAGCACCACCGGTAAAACGAAGGCACGTCCAGGCATTTTAAAAAAAACAAAAGCTCAATCCACCACTTCAGTTAAAACAAAGCCACATCCATCGGAGCAACTAAACTTGTTCTCTGAATCAGAAAACCAAGGTCAGAATAATTCTTGAGATATCATTATCTCTTTGTTAGTGAAAAAAGATATTTGCTATATATCGCAGGTTTTTTATAGTTGCATTTCTATAAGGTAATCTCAATCACAAGCTTGAAGGCAAAAAGCGGAACAAAACATATGGTATCCGCTTTATTTTTTCCAAATGAGGACTTTCGGCTGCGATCTGAGCGAATTTATTATATAGTTTTAATTGAAAAATGTCATCAGTATTGTTAAACATAGTGAGATTTAAGCATCATGCAAGTATTCGCAAATATGTTTTACTCAGGACAACCTAACCTGTTTAAAATATTTAAAATTTAGTCCAATATAGAAACCCTGGCCCTTTGGGCCAGGTCAGAGTACAGTGGCTTTGCCATCTGTACGACTCAATGTTACTCAATGATCAAGTTGTCCCCACAACATATGATCAAGGAGTAACAAATGAGCCGATTTCGAAAGTTAACACAGACTATCTGGCATTGCCAATATCATATTGTTTGGGTACCTAAATATCGGTACCGGATATTAGATGGAAAAATTGCATCTGAAGTTGGGAATTGCATCAGAGCGTTTTCCGAACAAAAAGAATGTGAAATTGTAGAATTAAATGTACAGATTGATCATGTTCACATTCTTGTAATGGTTCCACCGAAAATATCAATATCCGATTATGTAGGAATGATAAAAGGCAGAACTGCAATTCGTGTGTTTAATAGGTTTAAAAAGTTAAAGACCAAGCCATACTGGGGTAACAGTTTTTGGGCCCGAGGTTATTGCGTTGATACAGTAGGCTTAGATTCGGATATGATCCGAAAATATGTAAAATACCAGCAACAAAAAGAGAAACGGTCAGAACAGAAAGACTTGTTCGATAACTAAAAACATGGGGACAACTTTCCTTGCCCCCTCGGGGGGCAAGGCAGACTCACCCCTTCCAGGGGTAGGCCAAGGCCTGGCCCTCTGGGCCAGGATTCTTTACTATAGTCCTCAGTCCGTATTAAGATAAAAAGTGCGGATTGTTGCTTCAAATTCCGCACCGTTTGTTTACTAAAGCGACCACAAAATATTTTTTTTGCTACCGATGCCTTGAATTACATTTGTGTCTTTGTATAACTGAGATTTTGAGAGGTCATATGAAACGTTATACTTTAATTTTACTCGCTTTATCTATCTTGCTGC
The DNA here is from genome assembly GCA_012974475.1 of Desulfobacterales bacterium. Taxonomy (GTDB): domain Bacteria; phylum Desulfobacterota; class Desulfobacteria; order Desulfobacterales; family UBA11574; genus JAAXQD01. The sequence goes on along the minus strand of JAAXQD010000057.1, from coordinate 11,921 downwards.
TGATAAATCCTTTACCGGCGAAGGACATTCAGTCCGCGTCTCAAAGTGATTTATCAGAACTTTCAAAAAAGATTAAACCTATAGGACTCACGCCTGAAGAAGAAGCCTGGCTTAAAAAACACCCAATCATCCGGATTGGTGCAGATCCTGATTTTGCACCCTACTGCTTTACTAATGAAAAAGGTTCGTATTCGGGCATTTCCGCTGACTTCATTCAAATCATTAGTGAAAGATTGGGCATTTCCATGGAAATGGTGCCAGGATTGAAATGGGTTGGCATTCTGGAGGGCGCTAAAAACCTTACGTTAGACGTAATTACGCCGGCCCGAAAAATATCAGATAGAGAACCATATTTAAATTTCACGCAACCCTATATTCCAACCCCGCTCATCATTATTACCCGATCAGAAGATACAGACATCAAAAGCCGTGACGATATTGCTGAAAAAAATATTTCGCTTGTTGAAGGGTGGGCCAGTCATCAAAAGGTTGTCGAGCAATATCCGGAAATAAAACAACTCTGGTTTCCTAAAGAGCTGGATGCCCTGATGGCTGTGTCTCTTGGAAAGGCTGATGTCTATGTTGGGTCTCAGGGCACGACCGCTTATTTGATCGGCCAACATGGCATTGGAAACCTTAAGATCGCTGCTATATTCGATGACAGCCTGGACGGCCAGCGCTTCGGTGTCCGTAAGGACTGGCCGGAGCTGGCCACCATCCTTGACAAGGTATTGGATTCGATTCCTGAAAACGAACGTTTGAAAATAATCAACAAGTGGATTCTTGTCGGCTTTGACAAAAATAAACAAAAGAAACTTGCGTTGACAAAAGAAGAAAAAGCTTGGCTGGCCGATCATAAGGATATCCGCCTTGGTGTGGATCCGTCGTGGCCGCCTTTTGAATACGTTGACGCCACCAAAATATATTCTGGAATTGCCTCAGATTATGTCCAGCACCTGAACAAGCGGCTCAGTATTAATATGGCACCGGTTCAAGGGCTACTTTGGCCCGAAGTCATGGAGAAAGCTATAAATGGAGAAATCGATGTTCTACCATGTGTCGCCAAAACACCGAATCGATCCAAGTTCCTATTGTTTACCCGGCCATACATTAAATTCCCGATAGTTGTTCTAACAAGGAAGGATGCACCTTTTGTTAGCAGCTTAAATAATTTTAAAAAGAACAAGATAGCAGTTGTTGAGGGTTATGCTTACCAAGAAATACTGGAACGGGATTATCCGGACCAGCAGTTTTATCTTGCAGGCAATATCGACCAGGCACTTAGAGATTTATCTTATGGACACGTCGATGCCTTTGTCGGCAACCTGGCCTCTATCACCTATGCAACCCAAAAGCTGGGGTTAACCAATCTGAAAGTGGGAGCCACGACATCCTACAAAATGGAGCTGTCTTTTGCCGTTCGAAAAGACTGGCCGGAACTGGTCAATATTTTGGATAAGACGATTTATTCGATTTCGGATGCCGAAAAAACAAAAATCCATAATCACTGGATAAACGTCCGATTTGAACGGCGTTTCGCCTGGAAGCTCGTATTGCAAATCGTCATCCCCATTCTCATGGCGGGAGGAGTCATTCTTTTAGTATTCATAAAATGGAACAGGGCCCTTGTCCGGGAAGTTACTGAACGCAAGAAAAAGGAAAAGTTGATAATGTTAGGAGCGAAAATCAGCCAGTCGCTGACGGTGGGCGACACGCTTAAAGAAACGCTTCTGTCTGTCACGGAAATTTTTGTCAGTGAGCTGAATATGGCCTTCGCCCGCATCTGGATCGTTGATGAAACGGAGAACGTTCTCAAATTGTATGCCAGTTCTGGGTTGTACACCCATATTGAGGGCGCCCACGAAAGTATGCCCATCGGGGGTGATTCCAAAATCAGCCGCGTGGTGTTTGAACAGCGGCCCCATATCTCCAATAGCATTCAGGATAGTCCTTACCTTAAGGATAAAGACTGGGCCAGGGAACAAGGCCTCACGTCCTTTGCCGGTATTCCCATGATCGTCGAGGGCCATTCGGTTGGTGCATTGGTCGTTTTTTCCCGGGAGGCTATCCAAGAGGATACCATACACACCATTTTGTCTGTCACGGACTCCATCGCAGTAGCCATTGAACGCAACCGTGCCGAAGAGACAGTGCGGGAGAGCGAGGAGAAATACAGATTGCTGGTGGAAAACCTCCCAAGCGTAGTATACAGAGGATTCGCCGACTGGTCTGTTGAGTTCTATGATAATAAGATAGAGTTATTGACCGGATATAACATGCACGAGTTCAACTCGGAGGAACTGAAATGGTCAGCCTTGATTGCAGATGAAGATTTTGAAGCCGTAAAAGAAAAATTCATTGAAGCGATTAAGACCGACGAATCGTACATTAGGGAGTATAAAATTAAAACCAAGTCTGGCGATATTCTTTGGATGCAGGATAGAGGACATATCATCTGCGATGACAGTGGTAAGATTGAATATGTAGACGGGGTATTTTTTGATATTACCGAACGTAAGCAGATGGAGAAAGACCTCTTTAAAGCTAAGATGGCTGCAGAGGAAAACACCCAGGCCAAGAGCGATTTTTTGGCCAATATGAGCCATGAAATCCGCACGCCGATGAACGCTGTCATAGGAATGGCCCATTTGGCCCTGCAGACGGATTTAACCCCTAAACAGGAGGACTATCTCAAAAAGATAGACACATCGGCCAAGTCACTTCTCAGGATCATCAACGATATTCTCGATTTTTCCAAAATTGAAGCCGACAAGCTGGATATGGAATCAATAAATTTTCACTTGGAAGACGTTCTCGATAATTTGGCCAACGTCGTACCCATCAAAGCACTGGAAAAAGGGCTTGAAATCCTTTTTAAGGCGTCTCCGGACGTTCCTACCTCACTGGTGGGCGATCCCTTGCGGCTCGGTCAGATTCTGTTAAACCTTTCCAACAATGCAATTAAATTCACCGAAGAGGGGGAAATCGTGGTTTCCATCGACTTGGTGGACAAGAAGGAGGATCAGGCTGTTTTACAGTTTTCGGTCAGCGACACCGGTATCGGCATGACGGAAAAAGCGGCTTCAAAGCTCTTTCAGCCGTTCATCCAGGCCGACACGTCCACCACCCGCAAATATGGTGGTACAGGTTTGGGGTTAACCATCTGCAAGCGTCTGGTGGAAATGATGGACGGCGAGATTGGTGTGAAAAGCGTCCCAGGTAAAGGTAGCACCTTTACCTTTACCGCGGCATTCGGATTACACGAAGAAGTTAAAGCTTGGCTTCGTCCTGACAGAGATCTCCGCGGTATGCGGGTTCTGGTGGTAGACGACAGCATCACCTCGCAGGAAATCCTCAAGAACATGCTCAAATCCATGACCTTCGAGGCATTGACGGTGGGAAGCGGTGAAGAGGCCCTTGTGGAACTGGACCGGGCAATAAACAAGGAGAATCCGTATCAATTGGTCCTGATGGACTGGAAAATGCCTCACATGGACGGGATCGAAACCGCCGGAAGGATCAAGAAACGTTTTAAGGAGTCCGAACAGCCCGCCGTTGTTATGGTCACAGCATACGGACGCGAGGAGGTGATGGAGCGTGCCAAGCATGCAGGCATAAAGGGGTTTCTCATCAAGCCGGTAAATGCCTCGGTGCTGTTCAATACGATCATGGAGGTGTTTGGAAAAGAGATAGAAACAAAGCCGGTTAGGGAAATCAGCAGGGGGATCGACAGTGAAGCGCTTAAAACGATCTTTGGTGCACGGATTCTTCTGGTTGAGGACAACGAAATCAATCAGCAGGTGGCGAGTGAGATTCTGGAAAATGCTGGTCTTGTGGTGGAAATTGCCAACCACGGCAAAGAAGCCGTGGAAAAGGTTCAGGCCGCTGAATTTGATGTGGTGCTGATGGACCTTCAGATGCCGGTCATGGATGGGATGACGGCGACCCGGGAGATAAGAAAATGGGAGGAGAATCTCAAAGATGAACAACCACCCGACCCAATACCGATTATTGCCATGACGGCGCATGCCATGGCAGGGGACCGTGAAAAATCTTTAGAGGCAGGGATGACCGATCATCTCACCAAGCCGATCGATCCGGACCAGCTTTTCACAGCCCTGATAAGATGGATTGAGCCCAAAGATCGCAAGGTCCCGGACCACCTTCTTAGAAAGACAAGTGAGAAATTGGCGGACCCGGATGATATAACCTTGCCTGACCTGCCTGGAATCTCGATCGAATCCGGTTTGAGAAAAGTCGGGGAAAACTGGAAACTCTACAGAAAACTGCTCGATAAATTTCGCAGCAGCTACAAAGATGTTATCGACGAGATTAAAACATCTCTGAGAAACAGTGATATAGAAAAGGCTGTAAGGCTGGCCCATACCGTCAAAGGAGTGTCCGGAAATCTCGGTGCCGATGGGTTGTTTCAGGCTGCCGGCAAACTTGAAAAGGAAATCAAACAAGGGAATAAAGATTCAATGGAACCCATCCTGAATAGCTTTGAGTCACATCTCCATGTTGTGATAGAATCCATAGAAAATATGCAGCAGCAAGATGATGTCAAAAAACAAAAGACGACGCCTTTGCTGGATCAGGACACCCCTCTTGATTTATCTACAGTCCAGCCGCTTTTGTCTGAACTGGCGGTGTTACTCGAGACTGATCTTATACAGGCCATGGATCGTATGAAAGTTCTGGAACAGTACCTTAATGTTTCTATCGTTGGCGACAAATTTGCGGATCTTGAAAGCCACATTGAAGGATTTGACACAGACAATGCTTTGAAATGCCTTAAAAATATTGCGCAAATCTTGGATATTTCATTGGAGGAGGATGCATAATGGTTGACAATGCCAATAAACAGAAAATTCTTATTGTAGATGATACTCCAGAAAATATCCAGATACTAATGGAGACATTAAAGGATGATTATAAGATTGTCGCAGCCATCAACGGTGAAAAAGCGTTGAAAATGGCCGAAATGATCCCCTTACCCGATATAATTCTTCTGGATATTATGATGCCCGGCATGGATGGTTATGAGGTTTGCAACAGGCTTAAAGACAATGAGAAGACCAGAGGCATACCTGTTGTTTTTATAACTGCCCTTAGCGAAGAAGAGGATGAAGCCAAAGGACTTGCATTGGGCGCGGTTGATTATATTGCCAAGCCCATTAATCCGGAACTTGTCAAGGCCCGTGTCCGAAATCATTTGGAGTTAAAAGATTATCGGGATCATCTGGAAAAATTGGTGGAAGAACGAACTCGGGAAGTGATGCTGACCCAAGCCATTATGATTGAGAGCCTGGCAACTCTGGCGGAATATCGGGATCCGGAAACAGGAGGGCATATCAAAAGAACTCAAAACTATGTAAAAGCATTGGCCCAGCATCTGAAGGACCATCCAAGATTTCGGAATGAATTGAATGATGAAACTATCGAGTTGTTATACATATCGGCTCCGCTTCATGATGTGGGGAAAGTAGGCGTACGGGATCATATCCTGATGAAGCCGGGGAAATTGACTGATGAAGAATTTGAAATAATGAAAAAGCACACCAACTTTGGTCATGATGCATTACATATTACTGAACAAAAACTAGGGAAGAGTACCTTTTTGCGATACGCAAGAGAAATTGCCTTTACGCACCAGGAAAAGTGGGACGGATCGGGGTATCCGCAAGGGTTGAAAGGAGATAAGATACCGATCTCCGGCCGTTTGATGGCTCTGGCGGATGTGTATGACGCATTGATCAGCAAGCGTGTTTATAAGCCGCCGTTTCCTCATGAAAAGGCAGTCAGTATCATTATGGAAGGAAAAGAAACCCATTTTGATCCTGATGTCGTTGATGCTTTTATTGCATTGGAAAACACCTTCCGTAACATTGCATTGACTTTTGCAGATTTCGAGGAGGAGCGGCAGATGCTTGAAGGCGGAAAACCGATTGAAGCGAAAGATTGCAAACGCATCGAAAAAATTTTGTTGGTTGAAGACAGCGAGATTAATTTAGAAATCATGCAAAGTCAACTGGTGTCCCTGGGATACCAAGTGGACACTGCCATGAATGGTAAAGAAGCGTTGATCAAATTTCAAAAAAGAAAATATGATATAATTTTAACAGATCTCGAAATGCCCGAGATGAATGGATATGCGCTAGCTGCTGAAATCCGACGAATAGAAGAGAACTCTAAAGAACCAATGCCTATTCTTGCTGTTACAGCCAGCGATTTTGATTTAACAAAAGAACGAGCGATATCCCTTGGCTTCAACGGGTACATGTTGAAGCCGTTTGAAATAAATGTATTGGAGAAAAAGCTGGCAAGCATTGTCTGTGCTAAAAGAGACGGATTGTGATAAAAAAGAAGATGAAGGTGATTTGACAATTTTTCCCCGGTTCATCTTTGTCAGGCTCTAAGAATAAAAATGAACAAAATAGTTGCTATATTTGCTCTTATAAAAATGTAAATATCAGAGCTTTGAAAGTTTTGTGATATCGTTTTCCAATGAGGATAAATCCCTTTTTGGGGGTTTTGCTTTTTTGATTTTTACTGGGAATTATACGATATCTGTATTAAGGTCGAATGAGAATTTAACTGGGCGAGCCACGGGGGATGCGTTCACTTTGGCAGTTCAAAAGGGAGAAAGTTATGGAAAATGAGAAAGAAACTTTGAAAATTCTTATCATCGACGACGCTGAGATTGATTTGGATATTCTGGAATCCATCCTAAATCAGCTGGGTTTTCAAAATATTATCAGAGCCAGCAGTGGCATGGAGGGCGTCCAACTGGCAGAGAAGCACAGGCCGGAGCTTGTTATGAGTGACATTATGATGCCCGGGATAGATGGGGGAGAAGTTCGACAACGTTTAAAAGAGAATCCCTCTACTGAGGGTATCCCCGTAATCTTTGCATCCTCTATTATAACCAAGAAGGAAGAAAAAGAATTAGGTGGGCTCCTGCAAAGCGGGGATCAGCTTGTTGCTAAGCCTTACTCCTCCAGTGAGATATCAAAGGCGATCGATTTCGCCTTAGGTCCAACTATTGGAGTTTGAGAGGAATTGCATTTTACAACCGCCTGATTGCCACAATCCATATTGGAAATCAGGAAAAACATCTGCCTCTCCACATGGGCAGGTATATTTCGCCAGCCCTGTTCGTAGCTGTGTACCGCCTTGACGGATACACCCAGCAGTTGAGCCATCTGACTTTGTGTTTTATTCATTCTTTTGCGAAACCCCTTGTAGGGGCAGTCTTTAAACACGTTTAACAGCTTGTCATCAAGATCTTTAGTGGTCATCTTCGGTTCACATTGACTCCAGATCATCTTCAGTTATCTTATTACCACAAGCCGGACACTGCGTTATTTCATTATGATCCATATCAAAGAATCTATAAATCCATTTAAAACTACTTGGGAGGAACTCAATCCAGATTTCATAACCACAGTTACAATATCCCACCTTGCTGTAAATTTTGCTCATTTCTTCCTTCTACAGTCTGACTTTTTTTCTTCTTTCTTTGTGAGCAAGCTGTAATTTTTCTATTATAGCATCGGTCACAAAATCCTGAATAGTCATACCTCTTTCATCACAAAGGGCCTGTATCCTTTCCATCAATTCTTCAGGAAGCATGATGTTTATCGGTTTAGTTTTGGCTGTCTCGGGTTTCGGTTTTTTTTTCATGTTAATTTTCCTTCGGGACATTTTAAATAGCTGGTTCTGGCTGTAATACACATGCTTCATCATCACATTTGATCACTTCTACTGTAACATGCACAAGTTCTTCGTAATCTGCCAATAAAGTTTTGTAATATTCAGGTGGCTTTGGATAGTGTGTTACGATTGATATTATTGCTGATAAGTGATAAGAACCAACACGCCAAACATGGATATCAGACACTTTATTATCTGAATCTGACTCTATTTTTGCCTGTATTTCTGCTACAGCTTCTTGGTTTATATCTCTATCTAATAATATTTTCCCCGTATCGATTAAAAGTCTGTAAGACCATCTGGTAATAAGCAATGCACCAACAATTCCCATAATCGGATCCATCCATATCCAGCCGAACATTTTACCTGTAAACAAAGCAATGATAGCTAATAAAGAAGTCAGTGCATCTGCCATAACATGTAAGTACGCAGCTTTTAAATTATGATCTTGGTGTATTTTGTCTGAATTATGCCCCTCGGAATGGTGATGCCTGTCTTGAAGCAAAAGAGCACTGATTATATTTACAATCAAGCCTATTACTGCAACTGCGATGGCTTCATTGAAATGAATCTGTTTTGGAGAGATTAACCGTTCTATTGACTCTATTCCCATAAGCAATGCCACGATTGCTAATACAACAGCACTTGCAAAGCCACCCAGAACCCCCACCTTGCCAGTGCCGAAACTGTAGTTGGGATTATCTGAGTTAAGACGTGCATAATAATATGCAAAAGCTGCAATGCCGAGTGCCACGGCATGAGTTCCCATATGCCATCCATCGGCTAATAAGGCCATGGAGCCAAATAAATAGCCAGCAGAAATCTCTATTACCATCATAAATACAGTTAAGAGTATAACTCGCCTTGTATTTCGTTCGGCATGTCCATCATCAACATTAAAGTTGTGGCTATGAGTCCATTTGTGAAGGCTCTGTATGTGCATTGTATTTACCTAAATAAAGATTTAACAAAACTTCGTGAATATATTAGACATCATAATGGATGGTTCTCAAGTCAAGTGAATCCCGATTGCAAACATTGCCAAATCAACCTTGAATCATATCCACATAACTATTCAAAACCAGTTCTTGCACTTGGCTTCCCTCTGTACCGGATATTTTATACCTTTGACGTGACGACCCAATACCAGACACTTGTGACAAAGAAGTATATTCCAAAACATTCAAGAGATAGAAAAATCAAATAGTACCAAAGCCTATTGAGCTAACTGGGTGTTTGATCAATATTTTCTATCTCCGAGAGCCATTCAATTGCACCTTCATAATCGGTGAAAATTTCCCATTCAAACCCCTGCATATCCATACAGGCTTTAAAACGATGGGCTATTACCATGCGTTCATGATCATCAGGTACAATGTTGGCTATCTTATTTTTGAAAGAGGATACAGAGCTCCCAAACTCACGAGCTACTTCCAATATGTCTACTATATTTGACACAGAGACAGTAGTTTCTCTCAGATCAATCAGAATATTGTGATCAGAATGAGATCCGGCAACCTTAACAAGCTCTCTGACAAGCTGTTTTGATCGTTTCAGATCAATATTTCCCGTCTGGGTTGTACGAACAAAATCTTTAACCTTATAGACTTTTATTCCTGATACCATATTTTCTCCTTCATCATGCCTTTACATAAACACCCCTATCCACACTTTTAATCTTGCCCTGCTTCCTCAACTTGAAAACCAGATTGGCAATCTTCTTTTGATTATAACCCGTCTTTTCCATAAGGGCTGTAGTGCCAATACCTTTCTTTGAATTTTTTATTATTCCAAAAACTGTATCAACAGCAGTTACCGGGGCGGCCTTCTTGGGTGCTGTCTTCTTTACAACAACTCTTTTTTTAGGAGCCTTCCTCACAGCCTTTTTCTTCACAGCTTTAGCTTTTGGTTTCTTTGTGGGTTTGGTCTCCTCGCCAATCTGTTCCTGCAACTTTTCAACCTTCTGAGCTAACCCATTGAGAGCTTTCAATATGGCTTCCAGATCCTTTTTTAGCTTCTTCATTTCAGTTTTCCTCCCCTTGTTCAGTTGGTAGTTAATATTTCAAAATCAGATTATCGAAACCAATCTTCGTTTTTTATCCTTTCCAGATCTTTTCTGGTTTCTTCCTCTATCATTCTTTGTTCTTCTCGCCTTGCTTCTTTTTCACCCTCCTCTTCCTCATTTTCCTCGGCTACGACAACGATGATATTCTCATCAGGATATCCGATCCGTGTTCCCCAATAATTATTTCCACTATATCCTCTTTTTTGGTTTCTCCAACACCTTTTTCCAGTACATTTTCCTTTTTTTCTTCGCCAATGCTTATTCCCGGGGTGTTTTTCTTTTTTTCCCGCACCCTTTCCTTCAAATTTGCTGTTAATCTCGATCGAGTCTGGTGAAGATGATATATCCTGAACCGTGCTGACATATCCCCTATAGTTGTTAAAATTGCTATCCCCTGCTGGCACAATCTTGCAATTAAAAGAAATTATGGATATCATCATAATTGGCAGTGCAACGAGAAAAGCTTTGATCCTATGCATAATATCCTCCCCACCTTACTCTTTGGCTTCCTTTACATTCTTATGCCAGTTTTTTAGACAGGCCTTATCTTCCCGAACAATAGCACAAACGTTCTGGATATCTATCTCTTTACAGTTAGCGTGATTATACAGTGGACATTCTGGATATTGTTTTGACATCGTTATTTCCTGCCTTCCTTTTCTCACTCCTTGAGAAGTTTCCTGATGTATTCTTAAAATTCAAATATATCAAAAGCATATAAGATTTAAGGATAAATGTCAATTCACACAAATCGCTTCAGATGCCAAGAAATGGATTTTATTAATGCAACCATGTGCACATATTCTCATTGAGGCTCCTTCCCTGTTTAAGTGTTCGGCCCTTCACCATGTCCCGGGCATTACCCGGGCGTTACCCTTCTTGGGGATCCAAATTAACAGGGTTGCCCTATAACCTGTGGTGATCCTTCAACCCTTGGACCCCTCCTCATTTTTAGGGTCCATGTTGAACATCTGGGGGTCCTTCAGGACCCTGTCACCTTCTTCGGGGGTAGTCACCTTCGGCTTTTGGACCCTTGCTCACCGTTCGGACCAGAGGGGGTATAAGGTGCCGGCAAGGGGTGGGATGAGAGGGTGGAATCCTTGGTCAAATCTTGCAAATTATAGAAGGGCCAGGGCATCCAAGGGGGAGGATCTTTATCTCCGACGAGGGTATAAGCCTGAACCCGTAAGTCAATTTTAGTCAATTTGACTATGGAAAAATTAAGATGAAATCAGAGCTTGTTATGGTCCGGAGGATCTCTTTTTATCAAAAACCGATGTTTTGAAGAGGCAGGTTCATCAATTGATTTAGAATCTATGTCCGACAAACGGTTTCACAAGCCAACAGACAAAAGACAAAGAGCAAAAAACGGTCGTTTTAAATAAAGTAATGGTGGGAGGCTACATCTACTCGAACAAGTTACCGGTTTATGATCCAGGCTTTTAATGCAAACGCAAAAAAACCCCTGCCAAAATAACTGGAAGGGGCAAGGCTCTTTGACAAATTGGCAATATTCTTTGTTTTAATGAAAAACTTTGTTTTTATCAGAAATTTTCAACCCTAAAGCTAGAATGATTTTTCGTTTTGTTTTCATTCTGCTTGGTTTCCCCTGCTCTATCCGTGTCAGGGTAATTGATGATATATTTGCCTTTCTGGCAAGTTCGGTCTTGCTTATCATTAAAGATTCTCTAATTTCTCTCAAGTGGTTTGTGTTCATTTTTTTAGTCCTAAAATAGGTCTGGCAATTCAGACATTAAATACAGGTAAAGCACAACGACTGTGCAAAGAAATGTAATACCCGAAACTATATACAATAACATATCCTTTTCCCTTTTATCTAATGATAATAACCAATGTATTCACCACATTTAGTGTTGAAGTGATCCATGGCCTCATCTGGAGAATTAAAAACAAGCCAATCCTTCCTAATTATCGTTCCGTATTGTTTTCGGATCCGTAGAATTTCAGCGTTACCATGGTATTCAAAAAAGTCGCTATAGGCAGGGTAAAGTTCATATTTTCTCATTTTATTCCTCCTTGTGATTGAAAAAATACAAGCTCCGGAGCTTTGTTAAATATAATGCTAATTTAACTTAATTATAGTATACTATATTCAATATAATGCCACAAAGTGGTATGT
>JAAXQD010000055.1 GCA_012974475.1 Desulfobacterales bacterium | reverse complement strand
TATAGATACATGAGAACGGTGCTCTTTGACGATGATGAAGAGCGCTACAAGATGATTACCGGCCAGGTCAAGGATCTGTGCTACGGTTTATACGGCAAGACCGCCATCCCCATCGATCCTGAGGTTCAAAAGAAAGCACTGAAGGGCTATGAAAGGGGAGAAGAACCGGTTACTTGCAGGCCGGCCGAGATTTTAGAGCCTGAACTCGAACAGGCCAAAAAAGATACCGAGGGCCTGGCCCAGGATTTGGACGATGTTGTTTTGTATGCCATTTTTCCGGTTACCGGGAAACGGTTTTTGAAGTGGAAATACGGCAAAGAAGATCCGCCTGCGGAAGTCAGGCCCCGGACTCTGGAACAGATCAAAGAGGAAGAAGAGTTGGTTAAGCTGGCAAAACTCGGTCAACTGGTGAAAAAAGTTGAAAAGGAAGGCCCGCCCAAGACCGATGCCCTGCGAACATTCAGCGTGTTCGTAGATGACGAATACTTTGAAGTCGGCGTGGAAGAACCCGGTGGATCGCCGATGATCAGTTATGTCCAGCAAATGCCGGCCGGAGTTCCGGTTTCAGCGCCTGCACCTGTCTCGGTTTCAGCGCCGGCACCGGCTCTACCCAAACCGGCAGCACCTGCAGCACCGGCACCGGCTCCACCCAAACCGGCAGCGCCTTCGGCTCCCGCACCTGCGGACGTTGAAGGCACACCCCTGAAAGCGCCGATGCCCGGAATGATCATTAAATATTCAAAGCAGGTGGGAGATGCGGTAAGCAAAGGGGATACAGTGGTCATCCTTGAGGCCATGAAGATGGAAAATGCCCTTCAGGCGCCTGCGGACGGGACCATCAAGGCGATTAATTATTCCAGCGGAGATTCCGTAGCCAAGGATGATGTGCTGTGTGTTGTTGGCTGAAACAATTGGAGATTGAAAATTGAATGACGCTAAGCTGATAAAAGCAAAAAATTTTACTTTGCCATTATTGACAAACTCGTAAAAAATCATGAATTTATCTATATATGGCTAAGTAAAAAGGTTCATATCCATGGCGTAGTATTTTTTCAGGAACGAGGCCATACATGTAGTATGCCGAGTGTTTGAAAAAATACACCAACGCAGCAGATGGGACTTTTTACGACGCCATCATTATTCAATCGTCAATTTTGAAATAGGAGGTTCAGGATCATGAAGATCCATGAATATCAGGCAAAAGAGTTGTTCAAAAAATATAACATCCCTATTCCGGAGGGCGGTGTTGCGTTCAAACCGGAAGAAGCCCACAGGGTCGCCGAAAACCTGGGCCGATTTCCGGTTGTTGTAAAAGCCCAGATCCATGCCGGCGGCCGGGGTAAAGGCGGCGGTGTTAAACTTGCAGGGTCCATGGATGAAGTCGGGAGCGTCGCCGGGGATATCGTCGGAATGAACCTGGTTACACACCAGACCGGCCCTGAAGGGAAGAAGGTCAGAAAAGTGCTCGTGGAGCAGGGGCTCAACATTGCAAAGGAGCTCTATCTGAGTATTATTCCGGACAGAGAAACCGCTAAAGTCGTTGTCATGGCCAGCGAGGCCGGTGGAATGGATATCGAAGCGGTGGCTGCGACAACGCCTGAAAAGATCATCAAAGTGTACATCGATCCCCTGGTGGGCATCCAGCCCTATCACTGCCGCCAAGCGGCCTTCGGTCTGAAACTGCCCCCAACCGCAATGAAGCCGTTTGTTTCGATGCTTGGAAATCTTTACCGGCTGTTTATCGATTACGACTGTTCGCTGGTAGAGATAAATCCCCTCGTGATTACAGCCGAGGAGACGGTGATTGCCTTGGATGCTAAAGTCGATTTCGACGACAATGCCCTGTATCGCCATAAGGATATCCTTGATTACCGTGATATTCACGAAGAAGACCCACTGGAGGTCGAAGCCTCCAAGTTCAACCTCAACTACATCAAACTGGATGGCAACGTCGGGAATATGGTGAACGGCGCGGGCTTGGCAATGGCGACAATGGATATCATCAAGCTTGCCGGCGCCGAGCCGGCAAACTTCCTCGATGTGGGTGGCGGTGCCAGTGCCGAGATGGTCGAGAACGGTTTCAGAATTATGCTCAGTGATAAAAACGTCAAAGGGATACTGATCAACATTTTTGGCGGAATATTGCGCTGTGATGTGTTGGCTGAAGGTGTGGTCAGGGCGGCGGAAAAAACAGGCATCGACGTTCCCGTGGTGGTTCGGATGGAGGGGACGAATGTGGAGGAGGGGCGAAAAATTCTGGCGGATTCCGGTCTTAGTCTTATTACCGCCACCAACATGAAGGACGCGGCAGAGAAGGTCGCCCAGTTTGTTGCGGATAAATAAAAACCGTAACACGATCGTTTTTTGAGAAAGGATCGCTTCACGTATAATTAAATTTTTGCTGAAAGAACTCGTGAATAAGGGCTCATATTGAAAAAACCTGTCCGGGCTATCAATAAAAGCCCCTGCTTTAACAGAGGGCCTCATCCATAAAGTTAAATCGCCTTAGGTTCTTTCAAAACGATCCCTAATCCACCCTGCCCGCTCGTGCCTTACGTGGCAGGCGGGTCAGACAGCTTCCAGTCAAAAAATTAATCATACGTGAAGCTTTTTCGGAGCCGGCTTGCTTCAAAAAATGAAAGATTACAAAAATATCGAGGTATGAAGAATGAGCATATTCGTTGACAATAATACGCGTTTGTTGGTTCAGGGAATTACGGGCAAAGAAGGGCAGTTTCACGCACGTCAGTGTGTTGCATACGGTACAAATGTGGTTGCCGGTGTAACGCCGGGCAAAGGTGGCCAGAAAATGGACGATGTGCCGGTATTCAATACCGTTAAAGAGGTGGTTGAAAACACCGAGGCCAATTGCAGCATGGTCTTTGTCCCCCCGGCATTTGCTGCCGATGCCATCATGGAGGCGACAGACGCATCTGTTGAACTTATCGTTGCCATCACCGAAGGCATCCCGGTTTTGGATATGATGAAAGTTAAAAATTACATGAAGGGGTCGGCGTCCCGACTCATCGGTCCCAATTGTCCGGGGATCATTACGCCGGGCCAGTGCAAGGTTGGAATCATGCCCGGACCGATCCATACGCCGGGCGGCCCCATCGGCGTTGTTTCCAGATCCGGAACCCTGACCTACGAGGTGGTGTACCAGTTAACCTCCCAGGGAATCGGGCAGACCACCTGTATCGGTATCGGCGGCGATCCGGTCAACGGCACGAATTTCATCGACTGCCTCGATGCCTTTGAAAAAGATTCCGAGACCACAGGGATCGTTATGGTCGGAGAGATCGGCGGGACTGCCGAAGAGGAAGCATCTGAATTTATAACCCAGAATGTCACAAAACCGGTGGTGGGATTTATTGCCGGCCTGACAGCACCTCCCGGAAGACGCATGGGCCATGCAGGCGCCATCGTCAGTGGTGGCAGCGGAACCGCCCAGGGAAAAATTGATGCAATGAAGGCCGCGGGAATTCATATCTGTGAGAATCTCGGCACCTTTGGGGAGTTGTGTGCAGAGGTTTTTTCATAATATCATGGAAATGTTTATATATGCATGAAATGGGTATTGCGATGCAGATTGTTGAGATTGCCATCGCTTCAATACCTGCGGATCTGGAAAATGCACGGATTGACAGGGTCAATCTGAAAGTCGGAAAGCTGGCAGCCGTCGTGCCCGAAAGTCTTCGTTTTTGTTTCCAAATTGCAGCCCAGGATACCCCCCTGCATCATGCGGATCTCCATATAGAAGAAATTCCCGTTGTCGCAAGATGCACCGATTGTCAAGTGGAGTGGACCGTTCACGAACCGGTGTTTAGATGTGAGCAATGCAGCAGCGGTTCTGTGGAGGTTATCTCTGGCAGGGAACTGGATATCATTTCCATCGAAGTTGTCGATGAGGACACCACAGATGCCGACTGATATGTATAAAACCCAGCGATATTACCACCACAAAGATTTCCAAAAGCCTAGCCATTTTCATGCCGGCAATGGTGTTGTCACGGAGAGCAAGAAACGGGGATCCCGGGAAATAAAGATTGCCCGTAAGGTGCTGGACGTTAATGATGCCATGGCTCAGCAGAATCGCGACATGTTTGCTGAAAAAGGCGTCTTTGTCATTAATGTCATGAGTTCACCGGGATCCGGGAAGACCGCCATTCTCGAAAAAACACTGTCACATATTACCCATGAGGTGAGAAGTGCTGTGATTGTGGGAGATATCTGCACATCCAATGACGCTGACCGGCTTTCCGGTTTCGGTGCACCTGTTGTTCAGATCAACACAGATGCCTTCGGAGGTGACTGTCACCTGACAGCCCATGTGATTAAAACAGCGGCCGGCAACTTTAACCTGGATGAATTTGATCTTTTAATTGTAGAAAATCTTGGGAATCTGGTTTGTCCGGCCGAGTTTGATATGGGTGAGAATTTACGGGTGGTCGTTCTCAGCGTCACCGAAGGAGAAGACAAACCTTTGAAATATCCGCTGATGTTTCGCGTGTGCCATGCGGCGTTACTCAATAAAATCGATTTACTTCCGCATCTTGATTATGACAGAGAAACCGCAGTTCAAAATATCCGCAAAGTCAATCCCCAAATGCCGATTTTTGAAATATCCGCAAGGACGGAAGAGGGCTTTGATTCCTGGATCGAATGGCTGATGCAAAAGCTTCATGGATAAAGCCTTATCTTCAAGTTTAACCCCCTTGAATTCTTCTGATTATGATTTCGGTTTTAAACATTCACTTTTCGGAAATTGAAGCTTCAGGCAATACATCGTGAATATAAGATCGGTTTGGGGTGGAACAAAATTATACAAGATATTGTGTTGAGGGGATAATCTGGTTTTCATTAAAATGCTGAAACTGAGCGCCAGATACATTTTTAATATCACATCGGTCCGGAATCATTAGATATCTGACCTTTTTGCAAGATAACGCAACTTTTGGTTTCGAATTATTGTCTTTGGAAATGTACAATTAAGTCACGTAACCTTTAATTCACCGGTTCAGCACCAATATCAATCTCTTCTGTTTCAGAATAATATTTCAATTATCTTCCATAAATTACTCAAATCTGCTGCCCTATCCTTTGAACCTTCTCAGATTTTTCTTTCTCCTAATATTACCCAAAATAGTGTAAAAACTGTCAAAGTGTGGCACGGCACATGACAAATGTTGTCATATGATACTGCTGCACAATTCATCTTTTAGCCTACCTGCTTGATATCTCTGCATTATTCCGTTTTATGCAATAGAATATAAATTTGCACGATTCTTGCAACAATTAATGTGCTTCTTGGCAAGTCGAACATCGGAGCTAAGAGTGTAAATCTGAACCTAAGCACCGATAGAAATAATAAATTTAAACAAATCAACGCATTCGGAAAGATCGGAAGCTAATATTTTATGGGACACAAAGATTTACTTTATTTTCTCCAATATATGGGCACGGATCCATCTCACCTGATATTTGAAGATGAGCTCACGGGTCTATATAATCGTCGTTTTCTCCTAAACTACTTGAAGCATAAGATGCCACAGGATTCACTGAAGAACAAACCGACATCATTGCTCATGATGGATTTGGATTATTTCAAGGAGGTTAACGATACATATGGCCATGGTGTTGGCGATAAAGTGCTTATCTGGGTGGGTAAGATTGCCAAAAAAGTGTCAGGAAAAAAAGGAATGGTCATCCGCTACGGGGGTGATGAGTTCATGATTCTCATGCCGGGTGCTGATAAGGAGACGGCCCTGCAAATTGGCGAACAACTTATCCAACAGATCCATGAAGAACCCATTTGCTTAGACGAAGTGGAAGGCGATCTCCACATCACCTTAAGTATAGGGTGTGCATCAGTCCCCGATGATGCGACAAGCAGCAAATCTCTCATCCAAAAGGTAGATACTGCCCTTTATCATGCCAAAAGATTTGGAAGAGATCGAATCGCCAGTGCAGATCAAGTTGACCTCCAGGACGTCTTCCCTAAGACAGCGCTCTACCAATTGGATCACGCAAAAATCACCGGTCGCAGGACTCAACTCGTCAAGATTGCCGAAGCCCTAAAGAAATTTGGTCAACGTCAAAGCCAGTTTCTTATCGTCGAGGGAACTGACGGCATGGGCAAGAGCGAGATCTTGGGAGCGATTCAACAGAGTTTACCTAAAAACAGGATATACCAGATTTCGGTGAAAGGTGTTCCCCAAGAGATGTTTCGTCCCTACTATATAATTACGAATATTCTGTTTGAGATGCTTAATCAACAGCCCGAAAGAGGCAGAGAGATCTTAGAGGATCTAACTCCGAAGGAAGCCAACTGCCTTTCCTACATATTACATCAATCGGAAGAACCTGAAGGCATCTCTCATCATGAAGATGGAAAGACTTTGCGTGAACATATTTTTAACGCCATTGTTCATTTTATTCTCAAGGTTTTAGATTCCAAGCCGTTTGTTCTTCTTATAGATGACCTTCATTTCAGCGACAAAGCTACGCTTATCGTTCTCCGAAGGCTGTTACTTCGCCGGGAGATTATTTTCAAAAGATTTTCCCAAATGTCTCGTTGCCTGAAAATTTTGAGAAAGTTCTGGCCCAACTTACCCAAGGCAACCCTCTTTTTCTCAGCGGAATTTTGCGGAAATTGATTCAGGATGAGAAGGTCACTCTGGACGGCCATCAATGGGTTGTCAAACCTCTGGAGGATGGTTATCTGCCAAAATCTTTAGAAGAGATCGTCAGTCAGAAAATCGCAGCTTTAGATGAAGAAGGGAGGCACTTGCTTGACCATGCCGCCACATATGGTGAAAACATCTCACTGAGCGCACTCGCCGGCAGTTCCGAAAACATTGAGACGAATGTTCAGGAGTTTGTTGATCAAGCTGTAGAGCAGGGTTTAATCAGCTCAGAGTTCCATATAAACGATGAAACCGTTCGTTTCCTCAGCAGGCGCATTTTGGATATTACCTACGGAAAAATCCAGGAGGATCAAAAACAGGAACTGCATGAGCGAATTGGCACCTATCAGGAAGTCCTTCATTCCCAACGCCTTCTCCCTTCTGCTGCGACGCTGGCTTACCATTTTCAGCTTTCGGCCAACCGTGAAAAAGCTCGAACTTACCAGGAATCACAACAGGCATTCAACAACAAAATATTCAATGCAAAAGAGGCATTGCATTACACGGGAGAGAAGCTGCCTGATGCCGTTCCGGAGGATATCCCTCTGGATCCCGCCAGCATCTCCCAAATTCCCGGGGTTATTCATGCACTTCTTACCGCAGTGCGTAACAGCAAGCTTTACCCACCTGGAAGCAGCGCCGTTGTCAGCGCTATCAAGAAGCTAAAGGAATCTATTTTTGAGATACTCATTGACAATGAACGTATTAATATCACTCAAGCAGATAAAACCTTGATGGTTAACGGCGAGCCCACGGATGTCACTGAGTTCAAATCCATTGCCGAGGCATTCGTGAAGTTTCTGAGTCGGCTGGAGCTGGCTGGCATAACTTTTTTTCGAGGTCTTAAGGAAAAAGAGTTGACCGTCTTGATAGAGTCCTTCAGTCAAATCAGCATGAAAGTAGTCGATCCGCATTTCTGGCAGGATTTTTCAACAGAACAGCGGTTATTTCATATTGATCTCAAACAGGTGCGTTATACCAATATCGGCCGGGGGGAGGAGGAGGATAAAGACCATGAAATATCGCATGAAAATGGCATGATCGAACCTATGCTCGATTCCTCCGAATTGTTCGAAAATATGGACCAAGGGCTGGATGAGCAGGATTTGAACCAGCTTCCTCAAGTGATACGGCATCTGCTCACTTCCGCGAGCAACATCAAACTTTACCCTCCAGAGAGTAAGGCCATCAACCACTCTATTGAAGATCTTCAAAAGGCTCTTCACAGCATCTTGCTCAAGCGACCTGGTTTCACTCTGGCAAGGATCGGCGAGGGACTTTTGGTTAACGGCATAAAGATAGACACCGCAGAATTTAAAACTATGGCTGAAAGTTTACTCAAACTTTTTGATAGAATCGGACTCCGTAGCCTCACATTCTTAAAGCAAATCTCAACTCAAGATCTGAGAACCTTTATTATAGCACTCGGTAACCCTAGAGACAAAGAGTTGGATGGAGAGTTTTGGCGGGGTTTTGCCAGAGATCAAAAAATATCCAGCATCATTTTCGACCAACATTTTTATGGGATTCTGGAGGAAAAAATTGGAATCAGTTCTGATCAGGCAACCCACATCGAGGAAGAAGTTACAGAAGCTGAAGAAAATCTTGAATCACAAATTGCTTTAGAGCAAAAAGCGGAGAAAACTTTATTAGAAGCGCCTCTGGAAGAAGAAGGTGCGGTTCAGTTCACCGAAGATTTTCTCATTTCAGCAGCGCAGCAGCTGAACGATCTTTTTCTCAAGGGTGAAGAGAAGAAGTCCCGGCATTTGGTCGATCAGCTTTTCCAGGGATTCAAAGAACAAACACTTCAGATCCGAATAAAAATTATCCATATTATGGGTAATTTACTCAACGATCAATTTATCGCTTCTCAAGCCTGGTCGGTGAAACTGTTAACCGACCCGCTTCTGGTCGTTTTGGCGGAAGAGAAAGAGCCCGATGTTGTTAAAGAAATAAGTGTATTCCTTACTCGAACCACTGCAAATCTTATCGGGTTTGGTGACTATCCATTCGCCAGCCGAATCCACATGCATCTGCTCAACCGTCAGCAACAACTGAAAGACAGCAAAGACCCGTCGGCCCAGCAGCTGAAAATGGTTTTAATCCAAGAACTGGATCTTAAAACTCAGGAGATATTACTGGAGGACCTGAAATCCCAAGACCTTTCCCGGCAGCAACAAGCCACACAACTTCTTGGCAGTCTGGGGCCTGCAGCTTCACCTATGCTCATTGAGGCCATCAAAAAAGAAGATGATCTAAGGTTGAGACAGATTGCTTCTCGTTTACTCGGGAATTTAGGGCCAAAAGCAGCCAAGCTAATCAAGGGTGAACTGGTGCTTGCAGGTTTTGCCGAGGAACGATTGCGAATCCTGGAAGTAATCGATAACATAACTCAAGATATTAGAACAGAATTGGCTTACGCCATCGGTGACGAGAATCCCAAAGTGAGGCATGGAGCATTACGTCTTGTGGAGCGTTTGAATGATGCGGAACTGACGTCGCTGCTTTTGGAATATGCCAACCACGAAGATTCCAGCATGGCAGTGACTGCCATCAAATCCTTGGGAAAACTCAAACCCGCGGGTACAATAGATCTGCTTGTTTCTTTGCTCCATTCAGCCAAAGAGACGGAGCGTTTGATTGCCTGCTGCAGGGCTCTTGGTCAGATAGCGGATCCAGCCTGCATTGAACCATTGGCCAAAGTCATGGTTCCCGGAGGTTTTTTCACATTACGTAAAAGAAAGAGTTCCTTGATTCGCGCCACCGCCGCTTTTGCCCTCGCGCAGATACCTCATCCCCGGGTGACCGAAGTGCTTTCTCTTTATGTGGAAGACCGCGACCCAAGGGTTCGACAATCCGCCCGGGACTATTTGAAAACTCTTAAATCTTCCACATCGGATGGGGACGATTGAACCTTTATTTTTCTTTCGCAATCGGAGGAATTCTAATGACCGACAGAACCACCTGTAAAGAATTAGAACAAAGGGTTAAAGCGTTAGAGAAAAAGATCGCTGAGAACCAACTGATAATTGATAAATTGCGCAGACACAACAAGAACGAGAAATATGATAGAGAACCGCAAGGATATCATAATAGTATCCAGCTTGCCAGGATGGCGACCATCTTGGCCCTTGCAAAACTTGCCGAATACAGGGATGACGATACCGGCATCCATTTAGAAAGGATACGAGAGTATACCAAAATAATCGCTGAAGAAATGGCCAAGAAGCCTAACTATATTGGCTATATCACGAAGGAATACATTGACGACATCTATCATTCATCCATCCTTCACGATATTGGAAAAGTAGGTATACCTGATGCCATACTTTTGAAGCCCGGAAAACTTACACCTGAGGAGTTCGAGTTAATGAAAACCCACTCCACTTTAGGAGGAGATGTCCTCACAGTTATTGATGCCGGAATTGAAGGTCAAACATTTCTCACCCTTGCGAAGGAAATAGCTTATTACCATCATGAGAGATGGAATGGTACAGGATATCCAAAAGGCCTCAGTGGTGAAAATATACCGCTTTCTGCCAGGATCGTTGCTTTACCCGATGTATATGATGCCCTCACATCGAAAAGGGTTTACAAAAATATCATTTCTCACGAAAAAGCAAAAGAGATTATTATTAATGAAAAAGGAAAGCACTTTGATCCTGATGTTGTGGATTCTTTTCTGGCCCGCGAGGATGACTTCAAGATGATATGCGAAAAGTTGCACCATGAAGATTATTATACGGGGCATGGAAAACGCAAAAAAGCATCAAATAGGTTTGGTTGTCCTGAACTAAAATTAATTTGACAGGGCCAGATTTTATTAAGGTGTCAATGACAGAAAAGGAAGCAATAGCTCTGCCTCTTTTTTATTTTAAGAGGGTATAATTTCATGATTCAACCATCCATCTTAAAGTGTTGATACCTGCCATGTATCTACCCGCTGTAAGATCCTAAATTGA
Organism: Desulfobacterales bacterium; assembly: GCA_012974475.1. GTDB lineage: Bacteria > Desulfobacterota > Desulfobacteria > Desulfobacterales > UBA11574 > JAAXQD01. Next base: position 7,465 of record JAAXQD010000055.1, on the reverse strand, counting down.
CTGGGATATGTTATGTATATCGTAACTGAGGGGGGCACTCTTATCTGCAGATCTGTCTTAAAACTGGGAGAATCAATATCTTGTGGTTAGACCATTGGACCAAAAAATTGAGGATGCCTGCCTTTCGATTCTTCCGAATCAAATTTAGATCAGGGAAGATAAAATTTCCAGACACGATGAAAACGGGACAAAATTGGCGCAAAGGCTTTGATATCAACTATACCAGGTGAACCTGACGGACAGAGATGATATTCGGCAGTGCTTCTAACTCCTGGATAACATGTTCACCCGCCGGGGTGTCGATGTTTACCAAGCATATGGCCTGATCTTCCCGTCTTCCGAGCTGAAACCGGGCGATGTTAATATTATGACGGCCAAGGGTGGTGCCCACATTTCCGATGACGCCCGGTTTATCAAAATTCTGAATGACGATCATCCATCCTTCAGGGATTGCATCCAGATAGATCTCTCCGATTTTTACAAGCCTTGGATATTTTCTTTCATAGACCGTTCCCCAGATTTCGTCGATACCTTCTTTATGATCTTCAAGCCTTACTCGGATTAAACTGGCAAAATCATACTTTGCCGGGCTGATGGTCTCATGGACATGAATCCCTTTTTCTTGTGCAAGGGCCGGTGCGTTGACATAGTTAACCGGCATGTCGGTGAAAGAACCGAGAAGCCCTTTCAAAACGGCATGGGTCAGCGGCCTCGTGTCGAGTTCCGATACATGACCGCTGTAGCTGACGGTGATGTCGTGGATTTTCCTGACAAGCTGCCCCATTAACGATCCCATTTTTTCAGCAAGATCAAGATAGGGGCGAAGCTGGTTCATAACCTCCATAGGGAGTGAGGGAAAATTGACCGCATTGGTTATAATGTCGTCCAAAAGGTAGGCGGCCATTTGTTTTGCAATCATATCCGCAACTTTTACCTGGGCCTCTCCGGTACTGGCGCCCAAATGAGGGGTAAAGATTACATTCGGGTGCTGGAGTATGGGAAGATTCGGGTCCGGCGGTTCCTGTGGGAGAACATCGAGTGCTGCACCCGCGACATGCCCGCTTAAGATGGCCTGGTAAAGATCATCGATTTTAATGATTTCCCCCCGCGAACAGTTAATTATTCTAACGCCCTGTTTCATCATACCGATGGTCGTCTCGTTGATCATGCCCACCGTTTCCTTGAGACGCGGCACATGGAGGGTAATGAAATCCGAACGCTGAAAAAGTTCGTCCAGCGGAACAAGTTCAACCTCAAGACTCTTGGACGCTTCACTGCTGACATATGGATCGGAAGCAATTACAGACATTTTAAGACCCTTTGCACGATCCGCCACCACCCGGCCGATATGGCCGAGACCGATGATGCCAAGTGTTTTTCCGGTTATTTCAACACCTGAAAGTCTCTTTTTTTCCCACTTCCCCTCGCGAAGGGACGCCGTTCCCTGGGGAATGTTCCTGGCAAGGGCGAGCATGAGAGATATCGTGTGCTCTGCAGTGGTAATCGTATTTCCCCCTGGAGCATTCATAACAACGATACCCTGTTTTGTGGCGGCCTGTATATCGATATTATCGACGCCGATGCCTGCACGACCGACAACCTTTAGTTTTTTGGCGCGTTTTAAGACCTCTTCGGTAACTTTTGTTCCGCTCCGGACGGCAAGACCATGGAATTCACCGATAATTTCAGATAAGGCTTTGGGATCGTTCGTGGATTTGTCATTATCGATAACAACTTCTATTTCTCCGGTTGCTTCAAATATTTCCTTTGCAGCAGGGGCCATGTTGTCCCTGACCATTACTCTAAACATAACCCACTCCTATTTGATTTTTTTCCAGAAAGGAGACAACTCCCGAAGCCGTTCAATGATCGGCGGAAGCTTTTCGATGATAAAGTCGATTTCTTCTTCAGTATTGTATTTGCTGAGGCTGAAACGGACCGAACCGTGGGCTGCGGTAAAGGGTACCCCCATGGCGCGCAAGACATGGGAAGGTTCCAGAGAACCGGATGTGCAGGCCGATCCGGATGATGCACAGATTCCAAATTCGTCCATCATTAAAAGGATGGACTCACCTTCGACATATTCAAAGGCAATACTGGTGGTATTGGGTAGGCGATGGTTCCTGTCACCGTTAATTATGGTATTCGGAACGCGCTTTAAGATTTCGTTTTCAAGTTTATCTCTGAGCTGTTTAACCTGGTTGTTATTATCCGACAGATAGGCGGCGGCGAGTTCACACGCTTTTCCCAACCCGATAATGGAGGCCACATTTTCGGTCCCGCCTCTCCGGCCTTTTTCCTGATGGCCGCCGATCATAAAGGGTGTATACTTGGTTCCCCTGCGAACATAAAGGGCGCCAACGCCTTTTGGCCCGTGAAGCTTGTGCCCCGAGAGGGAAAGCATGTCGATGTCGATGGCTTTGAGATCTATTGGAAATTTCCCCACAGCCTGTACCGCATCCGTGTGGAATACAATTCCTTTCTCCCTTACAACCTTTGAAATTTCTTCGATGGGAAAGATAACCCCGGATTCATTGTTGGCCCACATGATGCTGATCAGAGCGGTATCATCGCTGAGGTTCTCATACAGATAATCCAGATCAAGACGCCCTTTGCGGTCCACGGGCACAAATGTTACCCGATAGCCGTTCTTGGACAGATATTCATAAAGATTTTTGACTGCAGGATGCTCTACTCTGGAGGTTAAGATATGCTTTTTGTCAGGATTCGACAGAATCACGGACCGTATCGCAGTGCTGTCACTCTCCGTTCCGCAACTGGTAAATATGATCTCTTCCGGAGAAGCTCCCAGAAGTGAAGCAATTCGTGCCCGTGCTTCAGTTATCTTGTGTTCCACCTTTCCGCCAAAAGTATGCATGCTCGACGGATTGCCGTAGAATTCATTAAAATATGGAAGCATTTCTTCCAGGACTTCCGGGGAAACCTGCGTCGTGGCATTGTTGTCTACATAAATTTCATTCACGATTGCACCTCCTCCACCAGAAGCTCAGGCGCAACCAATTCCCTGAGCTTTGACTCAACATAATGCTTGAGGGTAATCTGGGATGCGCTACAGGTGGCACATGTCCCCTGAAGTTTCACAAGAACATTGTTTCCATCCACGTCCACCAGTTCAATATCGCCGCCGTCTTTTTTCAGTGCCGGTTTGATTTCACGCTCCAGAGTTTCTTCAATCAGTTTGATTTTTTGGATATTGGTCAAGCGTATGACTTTTTTCTTCGCCGGTCGTTCCTTGCCGAGGGACGTGTCGATAATTTCCTGAATTTTCTCATGGCAGCTTTCGCATCCACCGCCGGCCTTGACATAATGGGTTACATCCTCAATGGTTTTCAGGGCGTTTTCTCTAACAGCACGTTCAATTTCAAGGTCGGTTATCCCGAAACATTCACAAACAATTTCACCTTCTATCTTTTTTTCAGCTTCTCCACGATAATTTGAAATGGCCTTTTCAAGGGCGTCACGTCCCATTACCGAGCAGTGCATTTTTTCTTTTGGAAGGCCGCCGAGAAAATCTGCAATATTTTCATTGGTAATTTTTTCCGCTTCCTCCAGAGTAAGGCCCTTGAGCATTTCTGTCAGGGCTGATGAGGATGCAATGGCGCTTGCACATCCAAAGGTTTGGAACTTTGCATCCTTAATCCGTTCATTTTCATCCAATTTAACATAGAGGGTCAGGGCATCGCCGCATGCCAGAGACCCGACTTCTCCGATTCCGTCGGCATCCTCAATCACACCGACGTTTCGGGGATTGAGGAAGTGATCTTTTACCTTATTTGTATATTCCCACATGATATCCTCCCGTATCTTATTTTGCATTTCTGATGAATGACTAAATGTTAATCATTTTATTAGAAAAGAAAAGCTTTTCATTAAAAACTGTGCTCAAGTTCAACCCGGATCATCCGAATGCTTATGGAGCCATTTTTCCAAAGGCGAAATTAATACCAATTTCCAAGAAAAAACGTTTTTAATATGATGTAGCTTTTGAACGTCATCGATACATTTAAATTTTTGTAGATTTTTCCAGTTTCACCCACGGTGGTTTAAGAAACAATGTTTGGTGTCATGGTTTCTGGTTTTTTCCGGAAGCGCTCTGAAGGGCATTCAAAGCGAAGTAAACATAGTGAAGGCCGGAGGTTGTGGTGAGACCGGCCGTCATCCAGAACATCGACGATTTGAAAATATAAATTCCCGGAATTTTTGGATCAAGAAGTGTTAAAAAAATGGTCAGAAACTGAAAAACCGTCGTCCATTTACTGACAAGGCTCGGTTTGATTTCAAATGGTATGCTCATTAATGTAAAAACAGCGATGCCTGTTACGATCAGGATGTCACGGCTCAGTACAATGATCGTCAGCCAAGCTGGGATCACCTTAAGGGCGGCCAGGGTTGCAAAAGCAGAGGCCAGCAAAAGCTTATCTGCGATGGGGTCGAGATAGGCACCCAATACGCTGTATTGGTTGAAATATCTTGCCAGAAGACCATCCAGACCGTCACTGATGGCGGCTATGGTAAAAACCAGAAGTGCAAAGTGGAACATACCTTTTACGAGATAAATTACAAAAAGGGGCGTAAGTAATATCCGGCTGACAGTGAGTATGTTTGGAATGTTGATGTTCAATAAATTGTCACCCATTCAAAATGAATAAAATTCATTTTAGCAGTCTGTTATCAAAGCCTTTTGGAAGCCCTTTTCGGCCGATGGCCGAAAATTCAAGCCACCCGTTTTACGGGTGGTCGTTGACTCATGGAATATTCGGGCTAACCCGGGACAAGTTGAATTTTCAAGTGATTGTGTGAAACCTCATAAATGTTAATTCCGATGGATTCAAAAGTTTTCAGCATCAGGGCATCCGCAAGGGTTTTGGCATTTCCTTGGAACTCGAGGGTAATGGTGACTTCGTCTGCTTTCATTTCTTTGGTCTGTAGATTCTTTACACCGGACATTTGGGTTATGATACGACGAAACTTTTCGAAATTCACGAGATTGTCCGTGCCTTCAACAATGATCTCCACAGGGTTGTATTGCTGTTCGTCTTTTTGCCAAGCATCAACGATTTGCGAGGCGAGGGCTTCACCTGCGAGTGATCCGGCGTCTGAGAGTGTATCCCGGACACCCGTTGTTTCATCGGTATTCGTGGTTACAGCGCGCTGCATTGTGGCGGCGATTTCTTCCCGTGTATCTGTCCGAATTGCACGTGCGGATACGACCCCTTTAAATGATCTGATGTTTTGTCCCATGATATTCGGCGTCCTTTCGGCAACCGACGTGCCGATGATGACCACATCTGCCTGTACTTTGAGGCCAAGGCTAACCGCCTGATGGTCGTCCAGATACGGTGTGTCATGGGTGAGATTCTGGAAGGTGTTTTTAGAAAACCGTCGAGGGTCGATGATTGGAAATCCTTTGTTTTCCAGGGTTTTTAAAAGTGTGCCCACGGATATAGCTTTTTTAAGATTCCCTTTTTGTCCCCACCAGTATGTGGGTGAGGGGTTTTTAAGGTTCTGTTCTGAGATTAAAACCAGAACTTTCGGTAAGAATTTTTCACCCAACAAGATTCCGGCATCCGACAAAAATATTTTCAATCTGCTCGTAAAAACCTTTGCTTCCACCACCACTCTGTATGTTTTTTTAAGGGGTAGCTCTGCCAGCACTCTGTAACCCTGGACGAATTTACCGGTTTGGCCGTTGAGGAGATCGTTAAATGTTTGAAAATTCCGGGCCAGAGATTCCGGCGGCAAAAGTCCCACCGCAACATCCTCCACGGCTGAGACCAAACCGTTTGCAATTGCTCGTTCCCTTGCTCTGGCGGAATTTTTACCATGGATATTACCGGTTCCGATCACCACAATAGTTTTTGTGGGAATCTGGTTTTTTGCCTGAAGATTTTTTGACGGGGCAAAGACAACCGAAAGGAAAAACATTAAAAAAATGAATCTGATAACGGTGTTAAAAGATACAGACATACCTTTTTGACCTCCCCACTGGGTGAAATGATTTATAAATTAATTGAATGACAATAGCATATTTAAACGTTACGGGCCAAAGTATAATCCGCTATTGTCAAAAGGATCTCTTTGGTTGTTGAGTCTTTAAAGATCTCCAATGCATTCTTTGCATTTTTAACATATTTTTGTGCAACCTTTTGGGTATATGTTTGACCGCCATACTTTTTCATGAATGCGATCAATGTTTCGAAATCTTCCATGGAAAAGTCTTTATCTTTTATTATTTTTTCCATCTGGATTCGGTCTTTTGCATCCGCCGTTTTGAGCGAATATATCACCGGAAGGGTCAGTTTCCCTTCTTTAAGATCTGCCCCCACCTTTTTCCCAAGTGCAGGGGTGTCTTGTGAATAATCGAGAAGGTCATCGACCATCTGGAAAGCAAGTCCAAGGTTGAAACCATACGCTGCCAGCGCGGTTTCTTTTTGTTGGGGCACATCTGAAATGAGGGCGCCGACACGGCATGCCCCCTGAAAAAGCACAGCGGTTTTGCGTCGTATGATCTCCATGTACTCCTCTTCAGTAAGATCTAAACTCCCCTTCTTCATCAACTGATGAATTTCACCCTGGGACATGTTTTCTGTAATTTCTGCAACGACCTTGATAACATCCGGTCGTTTTGTTTCAGCTGCGATGGAAAGCGATCGCGCCAGCAGAAAATCTCCAACCAGGACCGCAATGGCATTTCCCCATAATGAATGGGCGACGGGCTTCCCCCTTCGCAATGTTGCTTCGTCCACAAGATCGTCATGCAAAAGCGTGGCGGCATGCAGATATTCAAAAATGGTCGAAAACGTCTTTTCATAATTTCCATCGTAACCGCAAAGTCTGGCAGACAGTACCATGAGCAACGGCCGTAAGCGCTTCCCGCCGCTAAAGAGTATGTGTCCGGCGATTTGGGATACCAGATCAAAATGCGGATTTAAATTTTGTTCAAGGGCGACTTCAATTTCCGAAAGGTCATCTTTGACCAGGCTTAGGATTCTATGCTTTATGTCATTCATACAATTTTTCCTGCAAGATCATATTCAAAGGTGTCTTCAATCTTTACGCGGACAAACGAACCGATTGGCAATTGTTGGGAGAGAATTTGGGTTATGCCGTCGACCTCAGGTGCCTGAAAAAATGTTCGGCCTATGTAGCGGTTGTTTTCGTCGGTTCCTTCCACAAGAACATCGTAAACCTTGTGGCGGTGTTTACGGTTATTTTTCGAAGATATTGCTTCTTGAGCGGACATGAGTCGGTTGTATCGGTCCATGGCCACGTTTTTCGGAATGTGATGGTGAAGTCCATGGGACAAAAGATCTTCGGCATCGGAATAGGTGAATACGCCAAGGTGGTCGAAACGGATGTCCTGTGTAAATCTAAAAAGCTTTTTAAAATCCGCATCTGTTTCGCCGGGAAAACCGACGATGGCGGTTGTCCGCAACGCCGCGTC
>JAAXQD010000076.1 GCA_012974475.1 Desulfobacterales bacterium | reverse complement strand
GCTTTGCTTGGCAATCGATGAAAGAATACAGCGATTGAATGCACTGAGCCAAAAAATGCCGGAATCAGTCGGCGCCTATCAAAATTACGCCAAAGAAACTGCATCATCTCTCATTTTGAAGCAAAAAAATGAGTTTTTTGAAAGAGGTGATGAATTGGAGGAATATTTCAGATCCCAGGAGAACATCGGCGTCAAAGAAAATCTGAGAGATGCTTTTATGGAAAAGATCCGACGGGGTGCTCAAACATCAGGGAAAAACTACATTTCTGTGATCGATGGGCTCGATGATGCGGACAAGGAACATGGATCCTTGTGGCTTCAAGGAATCGTTGACCACACAACCGCCGGAGCACTTAAAACCATACCATCATTTGCATAGTGCCTCAACGAAAACCGTCTTTTTCGCCAATGTCTGCGCCTGCTCCGTGAAACGCGGAGCCTATTTCTCTGGGGTCAGACTCAAATTTTAATGTTTTTCGTGTTTTCAAGTTTTCGTGCTTTCGTGATAAAACATTTTTTTAATTTCGCTTTACCCGAGACAGGTATAGAAAGAAATGATTATGGGCAAATTGTTCGGAACTGACGGAATACGCGGCGTTGCCAATGCGTATCCGGTAACACCTGAAGTGGCCATAAATGTGGGGCGGGCTGTTGCGACGATATTTAAATCCGATACCAAATCCAAGATCGTCGTGGGCAAGGATGGCCGTATTTCCGGAGACATGCTGGAACATGCCATCGCCTCCGGAATATGCTCAATGGGGGGGAATGCATATCTTGCAGGGATTTTACCAACCCCTGGAGTTGCCTTTACAACCTCTTCAATGGGTGCAAATGCCGGCATCGTGATTTCTGCGTCCCATAATCCGTATTACGACAATGGCATTAAAATTTTTAACGGCGACGGTTATAAACTTTCCGATGAAAAAGAGGCTGAAATCGAACAGCTAATTTTGGATGAACGTCTGATTTCTGCAGATGAATCGATGACAGATACCGGCAGGGTCTTTAAAATCGATGATGCCGGGAACAGGTACGGAAATTTTCTCGATAAAACCTTGTCAGAAGAAAATTATTTCCGGGGATTGAAGGTCGTGATGGATTGTTCAAACGGTGCGACGTCCGAAGTTGCACCATCGGTTTTTACGGCACTTGGCGCAGATGTCGATGCACTTTTTGTAAATCCTGACGGAAAGAATATTAATGACAACTGTGGATCCCAGCACCCGAAAGTTCTCCAGAAAAATGTTGTGGAAAAAGGCGCTGATATCGGCCTCGCCTTTGACGGAGACGGAGACAGGCTAATTGCTGTGGATGAAAAAGGGAATGTTGCAACCGGTGACCAGATACTTGCGGTCTGTGCAAAGTACATGAAAGAAAAAGGGTTTCTTAAAAACAATCAGGTGGTCAGCACGGTGATGAGCAATATGGGTCTCGGACTCGCTTTAAAAGAACTGGGTATACTTCATGTAACCACCGGGGTAGGGGACCGGTATGTTCTGGAAGGAATGATTTCTTCCGGAGCCGTGCTGGGCGGTGAAGATTCCGGTCATATGATATTTTTAAATCACCATACCACCGGAGACGGCATCCTTGCTGCCATAAGATTGATCGAGGTCATGAAAACGACCTCGAAACCTTTGTCGGAACTATGTAAAATAATGACGGTATTCCCACAGGTCCTCATAAACGTAGAGGTTCAACATAAACCCGACCTGAATGCCGAGCCGTTTATTCAAGATGCTATGAAATCCATCGAGGCGAGTCTGGGCAATTCGGGAAGGGTGCTGGTTCGCTATTCAGGGACCCGTCCGTTGTGCAGAATAATGGTAGAAGGGCCCGACATTGAAGCAACCGGAAGATACTGCCGTCAATTGGCTGATATAATTAAAGATAGAATTGGCAAATAAAGAATCCGGCCAGTCGGAATGATGGAATTGCTGGAGTAGTGGGGCAAAAGCATAGAGTGTTGGAGTGTTGGGCTGTAACAATATGTTTTCCCATTACTCCAACACTCCATTATTCCAATATTCCAGCTATTAACATTAAATAAAAAAAGGTTGGCCCGCAATGGCAGACCAACCTTTTTGGTTTAGATGAAAATTGCCCGATTATTCTTAATCCCGGCTTCCCAAAATTCTAAGCAGCATTAGAAATAGATTTATAAAATCGAGATACAGCGTCAGAGCGCCCAAAATTGCGCCCTTTCTAATTGTGGCCCCGTCAAGACCCTCAGGTTGTGAGAGGGCCATGGTTTTGAGTTTTTGGGTATCATAGGCGGTGAGACCCACAAAAACAATCACACCGATATAGCTGACGATCAGACTCATGCCTGAACTGCGAACAAAAAAGTTGGCCACCGATGCAATGATAATCCCGATAAGTCCCATGAACATGAACTGACCCATTGAGGTCAAATCCCGTTGGGTGATCATGCCGTAAATGCTGGACGTAACGAAGGTTGCAGCACAGATAAAAAACGTTGAGGTAATCGAAGATTTTGTATAGATAAGAAATATGGCTGAAAGGGTCGCTCCGTTTAAAGCTGCATACAGGACAAATAAAGATGTTGCGGTGGAAGCCTGCATTTTGTGCACCCGTGAGCTGATGGTGAAGACAAGGGCGAGTTCTCCGATGATTAAACCAAAAAATACAAGTTGATTGCCAAAAATCAGTTTCAGCAAGGTTTCGCTGTTCGATACATAAAATGCCACAAGTCCCGTCAGTCCGAGACCAATGGCCATCCAGTTATAGACGCTCCGAATAAATGCGTTGACCCGAACTTGGGTTTGTGTTCTTTTAAGCGGTATGGATTGCATTTTATCC
>JAAXQD010000052.1 GCA_012974475.1 Desulfobacterales bacterium | reverse complement strand
CAATTAGTGGGCATGCTCTAAGGCACCGGTAAAATACATGACCGAAAGCAAATAGAACACAAAAGCCTGGACCAGGGCAACAAAAATTCCAAGCGCCATTAGCGGCAGCGGCGCAAAAAAGAGTCCGGCCAGAGCGAAAAGTATACCCAGCACGAGTTCATGGCCCATCATGTTTCCGAAAAGACGGAAAGTAAGTGACAGGACGCGTGCCAAATGGCCGATAATTTCAATGGGGAATATCAGAGGGATCATCCACCATACCGGCCCTACAAAGTGTTTGATATATTTAACACCATGATATTTAACACCGATAACGTGGGTAAAAACAACAATCACAAGTGCACATGAAAGGGTTGTGTTCAGATTGGCGGTCGGAGGGAAAAAACCGGGCACAAGTCCTATTAAATTACAGGCAAAAATATAAATAAAAACCGTTGCGAGGATGGGAAAGAGCCATCGACCCTCTTCACCCGTTATATCAATCGTGAATTCTTCGAGTCCTGATATAATGATCTCCAAAACATTTTGTATTTTTGAGGGAACCAGACTTATACTCTTTGTCCCGATGATTCCCATCAAAACCAGCAGAATCATGACCACCCAACTGTAGATAATATATGGATAGCTATTGGCAAAGTGTCCAAGGCCGACCATTTCAAACAGCTTTACAAAAAAAAGATAGGGATGTTCCACCTTATATCGCCTCCTTAAAAATATATTTGGTTAATTCACGCATGGTCGCGAGCATAATACTCCCAACCACAACCGAAAGGCCGATAAAAAGACCCAATGGATCAACATAGTGCCCTGATATGAGGACAAATATAATTAAGCCGCTGACAATGAAGCGAACATAATATTTGGCTAAAACAACTCGGTGAGAAGATAGGCGGGAGGGCCTAAACGCTTTTTTAAGCGTCCGGTACAGCAAATGGAAGTTGACGGTGACGATCAGGCCCCCAAAAATAATTCCTCGGGTAAAATGAGGCGGTAATAGTATAAGCCCGATGATGCTTGCAAAAGAAAATAGTATCCAGTTTGCACGGGTAATGAATTTTAAAAGACGCTGCTGAATTTCCACGCTTGCTACATCCTGTTATAGTTTTCTACTTTTTTTTATTGCAATGCCGATATTTCTATATCCCGCGATGATCCCAAGTCCAAGGAAAATAAGTGTAAACCATGGTGTTGAGTTAAATACCCGTCTGTCGAGGTACACCCCAATACCAAGCCCGATAAATATGGAAAGCGCTACCGACAAGCCGATACTACTATAGTATGCCAGTTCCTTTATGGAACGTATGGTTTTCTTCTTCATGAAAAAGAACGCCTTGTTAAACAAGGATGGCTCCATCACAAAATGGAACACCTAAAGCCGTTGTGCCTCTAACATGTGGATTCCCTCAAGTCAATGCAAAAATATCGATTTTTGAAATACCATATACCGGTTTCGTTAAATTTTTATCATATCCGCATCAAAGACCGGCCCATCCATACAAGCATGCATGTATTTGTCTGATGCGCCTTTTCTTTCAACTGCACACCCCAGGCAGGCGCCGATGCCGCAAGCCATCATTGTTTCGATGGAAACCTGACACGGCGCCGCATACTTTTCAGCGATTCCAATCACACATTTTAACATGTCCATAGGTCCGCAGGCATAAACGATATCCGGCCGACGCTTGTCAAATTCAGCTTCCAGAGGATGCGTTACAAAACACTGGTCCCCGGCACTGCCATCATCTGTGGTGATATGCAGTTTCATGCCGATGCGCAGAAAATCATCCCTGCACAACAGGTCCTCCGTTGATCTTCCACCCAAAAATACCGTACATCGTGACGGATTAATACCCCTTTCCTCTAAGTATGAAGCCAGAAAAACCATCGGGGCAACCCCGATCCCGCCCGCAACAATATAAATATCTTTATGTGCATTAGAAATGAAGAAACCATTGCCTAGGGGACCGAGAATATCTACAACGTCATCTGTCTGGATCTCAGAGAGTATCTTCGTCCCCTCTCCCACCACCTTATACAGGAGTTCGATCCCGGTTGTGCGGCCATCGGCCAGAATGCGCTGATGAATGGAAAACGGTCGACGTAAAAAAGGGGTAATTCGGCCTGGAAAGCGTAGCATGATGAATTGGCCAGGCCTTGCGTTTGAATATCCACCCTCACAGGTTAAGCCGATTCGGTAATATTCCGGTCCCACTTTACGGTTCCAAAGAACCTTGGCTTCTTCTTGATGCATATTATCCTATTGAGATGCCGGCTATTTCAAGGGTCGGTATGTTTTCTTCTTAAACCGATCCAAAGACAACGCTTTTTTCAAACCGTTTAAACTTGCCAGAAGCCGATAAATCCCGTGTTTAAGGATTCATAAAAAACAGATTCTACGATAAAAAACGATCGGTTTCTTTTGTGACAGACAATCTCATAAAATGCAAGTGGTTCAAGGAATAAAATTTGGGCCCCACCATTGGGGATGTAACGTCTGACACTGAATTCGGCCTAAAAGGGGAATGTTTCAAAGGTCTTTATTTAAGACCGATTAATGCTGCAAATCTCCCGGTTGTCCCCTCTTTGCGATAGGAAAAAAAGCGTTTTGAGTCACACATAGTGCACAAACGGCTTAACTCCACATTTTCGGTCGGGATCCCTGCTTCACTGAATTGATCGCAACTGATCGCCCAGAAATCGAAATGGTTGTTATTGTCCCTATATTTCCAATACATCTTTGGAATCTCTTTTTCGTAATTGACAAATTCCGCGCAACAGGGTCCGAGAGACGGACCAACACCTGCCACAATATCATGGGCACGGCATCCGAAACTCTTTTCCATCACCTGTAATGTTTGGCCGATAATATTGCTGATACTCCCACGCCAGCCGGAGTGAACATTGGCCACCACCTGCTGAACCGGATCGTAGATTAGAACAGATTGACAGTCCGCCACTTGAATGACTAGAAATTTTTGGGGGATATTCGTTACCATTGCATCCCCTTCAAGTCTTCGTTCAAATTCTGGATGAAAATTGTCGATGGGTTTGGGCAATTTTTCCGAATATTCACCGTCAGAGACGGAAGCCGTATCAAACACCGTATAAGAACACCGATTTTTTTCAAATACAATGGTTCGGTTTCCATGAACCTGGTTTAAAAAGACAAGATCTTTTTCATTGATGCATTGAGAGATAATTTTTCGGTTCGCAATGACATTCCGGTCCTCGTCGCCCACACCGAAACTGACATTCAAGCTTCGGTAAGGTCCGATGCTTGTACCGCTATTCCGAGTAAAAATTCCATGTCGGATACCCGAAAAACTCGAAATTTTCCGAAACTCTAAAAATGGAACCCCATTATTCTGATTTACGATCACGCCAAAATCCCCTGCCCCGATTTCTTATTAGAAGCCGTTTCAAAACCTCCCATAAGAATCTAATCCCCATCTTCTTTCTGATAACGCTTTATGATCCGTCGTATTATCTGGGAAGTTGAAATACCGGGAACCACTTCAACTCGGACCACCTTGCCCCCATATGCCTTAACAACATCAGCTCCGACGATCTCTTTTTCCTTCCAGTCGGCGCCCTTTACCAGAATATCGGGTTTAATGGCACTTATGAGTGGCAACGGATCAGATTCATCAAAAATCGTTATAAAGTCAACGAACGCTAATCCGGCCAGGACTTCAGCGCGTTGCTCCTGACTCACGATTGGCCTGTTGTCCGGCTTTATCGATTTAACGGACCCGTCAGAATTTAAACCCACCACCAGCACATCCCCTTCAGACCTGGCAGCGGCGAGATAACGGACATGCCCCACATGAAGAATATCAAAGCACCCGTTTGTAAAGACAATCTGTTTTCCGGATTTACGCAGATCTTTTACTCTCTGAATCAGGTCGGACAATTTTAATATTTTAGATCTCATATCTCCATCAACTAATATTTAGGATTGATGATTTAAAAAAAGTTATTTTTTGACTGTTTACGATCAATCAGGGTTCAATTACATAGCTCGGGCCAGCGTGAGAACATCAACCTGCTTGCTCCCCCCTTTTAATAGCACTTTTGCACATTCATTGGCAGTTGCCCCGGTGGTATAAACATCATCCACAAGCAGTATTCTTTTCCCTTCGATCTTGGATGTATCATTCACGACAAAGGCATTTTTAATGTTCTGCAATCGTTCCTTGCGTCCCAAACCGGTTTGCGAAGCTGTCCATTTTTTCCTGGCAAGTATATCTTTGTCTACAGGTATAACCGGCATTTGTCCATTTAACATTTCAAAAATACGGGGCCAGTTCCTCACAAGAAGAAACGACGGATTAAAACCCCGAATTCTGAGCTTTCTTTCATGGAGAGGCACCGGTACGACAATGTCGATACGCTTTTTGTCCCAATACCGGATGAAAGCGTTAAACAGAAGGGCACCCAGCGGTCGAGTCAACTGAATTTTTCCTTTATATTTTAAGCAGTGGATCGCCGACATAAGCGCCTGATCATAAACACCCGCTGATCGTGCCATCCCATATTTTTTAGGCGCTTCGATACAATCACCGCAGACACGATTTTCCCCTTGCCTGCTTTTAAATACAATGCCGCATTTTGAGCATATCGGGGACTCAACCGGCAAAAAGGTAGCCGAACAGGTGGTGCATAAAAATGGTGACATAAGTGTCGTAAAATTTTTTTGAAAGTTGCCTTGACAATTATTGGTTTGTTCGGCCGACACACAGTTATTGTGATCCAATATCGACGGAACCCCGGTATCCGGACCTAAGTTTTTAAACCGTCTTAAAAGGATTTTTAAATTTATACATTGCTGCATGTCCCCATGAAAAAAAGATCTGCACACCAGGCATTGTGTTGGGAAAAGCACCTCTTTCAGAACACCGCCCACACGGTTCAATACGCTGACAACCAAGGGTATATTTATCATACGGATAATCGTCGCTGTCTGAAAACCTCATACATAACAACTGCACCCGCTACGGATGCATTCAAGGAATCCACAGGTCCAGTTTGGGGAATGGACATCAAAAAATCGCAATGTTTTTTTACCAAGGGTCGTATCCCGCTTTCCTCCCCGCCGACAACAATTGCAACCGGAACGGTCAAATCATTGTTAAAAATGGATTTGTCCGAGGTTCTATCCATACCGGCAACCCACACGCCGCCGTTCTTCAGGGCCTTTATAGTGTTTACCATGTTTGTTACCCGGACAAGCCGAATGTGCTCCAAAGCACCTGCCGATGCTTTGGACACTATGGGTGTGGGGCGGGCAGATCGATCCTTAGGAACAATCACAGCATCTGTGTCGATACAAACTGCTGTTCGAATCAACGCACCGAGGTTGCGAGGATCCACAATATTGTCGAGCAACAGGATACAAGGGTTTGACTTGGGGCTTCGGATTCCGTCTAACAGTTCTGAAAACTCTACCATCGGATAGGGTCCGACCTTGGCTCCGACCCCCTGGTTCTGAGCCGTCCCGGACAGAGTTTTTAAGTGTAAGGAATTTGGCCTTTCAATGGGTATTTTTAAGGACTCGGCAAGCGCTAAGACCTTCTCAAGCCGTTTCGAGATGTTTTCTTTGGCGATATATATCGTAAAAATATCCCGCCGACCCGCTTTTAAGGCTTCAGAAACAGGATGAATCCCGTAAAGTATCTCTGTCTTCACGACGACCTTTTAATCGATCTCTATTTTTTCGTTAAAGTTGACAAACTCGTAAAAAGTCTTTTGTGAGCGATATCTTATCATTTGGGGAACCAGTGTTTCAAGCGGTGATGCGTTAAAAATTTCAAGCTGTTTGAGGCGCTTGCGACGAGTTCTTGAAATTCAGCAGCACAGCTTGAAACGCCCCCAAATGGTCGCTGAGCGAGCAAAACGGACTTTTTACGAGACCATCAAAGGCGATATCCTTGAATAATAGATATCAGCTCTTCAATAGCCGAAGACAATTGATCATTGACGATAAGATGACGGTAAAGATTCTGTTGTGCCATCTCCTTTTTTGCATTTTCAAGACGCCGCTTTAAAACTGTCTCGCTTTCAGTCCCTCTCATCTCCAAGCGCTGTCTAAGAGTGTCCATTGACGGAGGCAGAACAAAGATCGTCACACTGTCGGGATGACGTTTAAGAATCTGGATAGTGCCCTGAACATCGATATCAAGAAGTGTGTCGCGGCCGGATGACAAACCCTTCTCAATAAATTCGGCAGATGTACCGTAATAATTCCCATGGACCTCAGCCCATTCAGACCAGCGGCCCGTTTTTATACCTGCCCTAAACCCTTCTTTTGAAATAAAATGGTAGTCAACGCCATCCTGCTCCCCTTTACGGGGTGATCTCGTGGTATACGAAACCGAATAGAGCATATCTTTTAAGCGCTTAAGGGTAGCTCTGCAAAGGGTTGTTTTTCCGGCCCCGGACGGCGCCGAAATGATGAAAAGACGTCCACGTCGGACTGCCATCATTTTCGTTCTCCATACTGGTTTATACCGCCCCTTTAAGGGTTATATAACGCTGGGATATTGTTTCGGCCTGTATTGCAGAAAGCACAATATGATTGCTGTCCATAATAATAATAGACCGTGTCCTACGACCGTGTGTTGCATCGACAAGTCGCTTTTCATCCCTGGCCTCATCTTTAAGACGTTTCATGGGTGCCGAATTTGGTGAAACGATAGCAACAACCCGATCTGCAACCACCGTATTCCCAAAACCGATATTCAAGAGATTCTGATCCATCTTCATCACTCCAATCCAGGCAAATTTTTAACAGGTTAATTCTCTGAAACAATCCGGTTTCAAAGAAGGTTCAGGTCGATTAAATCTTAAAATGAAAACTTTGTTGTGTGGGTTAGGCCTATTATAAAAGAACGATAATCGCTTTGACTCCAAGATGAAACCTCTTCATAAGACAAACCGCTGTTAAACAATCTGAACGGGTTCTTTCATTACACGTCCTTGTTCCGAAATTATTCCACATTCTGAAGCTGTTCCCTTATTTTTTCAAGCTCTGACTTCACCTCTACGACCCTGTGAGATACACTGGCTTTTTCTGTTTTGGATCCCATGGTGTTGAATTCGCGGTTAAGCTCCTGAAGTAAAAAATTGAGCTTCCGACCGGCAGGTTCTTTTGAACCCATAATTGTCAGAAACTGTTTTATGTGGCTTGTCACCCTTACAATTTCTTCAGAAATATCAATTTTATCAGCCAAAAAAGCCGCTTCCTGTGCAATCCTATCAGAATCGATCTCCACCATCCCTTTGGTCAAAACCGCGATACGATCTTTAAGGCGCTGTTGATAATAAAACAACAGGTCCCTCGATTCTTTTTCGATTTGACGAACACTTTTTTCAATACTGTCAATGCGCCTGGAAATATCTGAGGCAATAAAATCTCCTTCCTTCTGTCGCATTGCAACAAGATCGATCATGGCTGCATTAATGCAATCTGTAACAACAGACCCGATAGCCACCATATCCCGGCCAGGTTCAGCAGGTCGAACGACACCCCCTTCTCTGAGCAGAAGCTCAATGGATATCTCCGAATTAAGATCGAGCTGGTCTTTCAATTGAACAAGGCTTTCATAATATGCCCTGGCTCTAGAAATATTTACTTCAAAAGCATATGCTTCATCTGAATCGTCATTTATCTGAAGATTAACCTCTATGCGGCCTCTTGAAACCTTGTCGGCGATCAAGGATTTTATTTTTTCCTCGAGCGCTGCATATCCGTGAGGAATACGCAAGGCAACATCAAGATATCTGCTGTTGTAAGAGCGGATTTCAGCCAAAACATTAATCTCTTTCTCCGTCTTTTCGGCTCTGGCAAAGGCAGTCATACTTTTCATAATTTTATTATTTCCTCGATATTCTTTATGAAATTTTTCCGAGATCGATCACATACTTCTTGCGCACCCATTCAAGAAAAGCCATTACATTTTCCGAAGCATAATCAGGATACGTCCACGGTAATTTATTAAAGTGCCCATTTAAGTAGAGCAGCGTTAGATCGGCATAAATTTCGCTTCCGATATAAATCCGATGGCTATAATTTTTTCCCGTCGCCAGGACAAAACGCTCCTGGAGCAAATATCCGGGATCGATATTAACCCCTCGTCTGCCGTCGATTGAATGCTCACGCTCAAGACCATTGGTAAAAAGCTTTATGTTTGCCAGAGCACTCTGCCTAATTAGTCTTTTAAATGCCAACATACGTCTAAAAAGAGGTGTGCCCATCTCATCATTGTAATAGGTGGTAAGGTTAAAAGGGAGCCATGGGCTTGTCATGTCCACAGGACCCAATTTTTCAACAAGCGCTTTTACGACATCAACGGCGACGCGCTTTTCCTTCAAAAAAAAACCTATCACAAGCTTGGCAGGCTTTGGCGATTGAGGAAGACTCATGGTATCGGACTTTATACTCGTCTATAATCGAAACTCCCTGCATCGCCGTAAGACGGGATTTCCGACGCGGCTAAACAAAAAATGCAGATGGGTTCACAGGGTAAACTTCCCTTCAACCCCGTTTAACGGGATCTTCGACAAGATTGCGGGGAATGCACTTCCCGGTTGAATCTCCGAAATTCAATCAGGCGATCTGTTTCCGTTCAACAGGTTCTCTTATACATTTAAGGGCTTGGCTTCATCAATGAGCATTATCGGAATATCATCCCGAATCTCATATAAGAGTCTGCAAGCCTCACATATCAGACCATCTTTTGTATCGTTCAAATATATGTCACCCTTACATTTAGGGCACGCGAGAATTTCAAGAAGTTCCGGGCTGATTGCCATGATCGCATCCTTATTTTTTTGGGGTCTCGTAATCGTTCAAAAATAATTTTCCGCAAGTTCGTTACATTGTAGATGATAAAAGTTCATCAAAATAAGCGATTGTTTTTTTCAGACCTTCGTCCAGTTCAACTTTGGGTTCCCATCCAATAACTTCACGGGCAAGTGTAATATCCGGTCGACGCTGCCTGGGGTCATCCGCCGGGAGCGGCTCAAAGATAATTTCGGATCTGGAGTTGCTCAGTTCAATCACCTTTTTTGCCAGTTCCAGTATCGTAAACTCACCGGGCTTCCCCAAATTCATTGGGCCGGTCACATCATCGATGCTGTCCATAAATCGCACCAATCCTTCTATAAGATCATCCACATAGCAGAAAGACCGTGTCTGAGTTCCATCCCCGAAGATTGTCAGTGGTTCCCCACGTAATGCCTGAACGACAAAGTTGGAAACGACCCGTCCGTCGTTGAGATGCATTCTGGGACCGTAGGTGTTAAAGATACGGGCCACTTTGATTTTAAGCTTATGCTGGCGAAAGTAATCGAAAAAAAGGGTTTCTGCACATCGCTTTCCCTCATCGTAGCAGGAACGTGGCCCGATGCAGTTCACGTTTCCGTGATAGGTTTCGGGCTGGGGATGAACAGAAGGATCACCATAAACCTCCGAAGTAGAAGCCTGAAGAATTTTGGCCTTGATCCGTTTGGCAAGCCCCAGCATGTTGATGGAGCCGTGAACATTGACCTTGGTGGTCTGAACCGGGTCGTTCTGGTAATGAATGGGGGATGCCGGACAGGCTAAATTGTAGATCTCGTCGACTTCAACATACAGTGGAAAGGTAATATCATGCCGACACAGTTCAAAATAGGGATTTCCTATTAGATGGACGATGTTTCTTTTGCTGCCGGTATACAAATTGTCCACACATAAAACATCGCATCCCTTGCGGATAAGCCGGTCACATAAATGGGAACCGAGAAATCCGGCCCCGCCGGTCACCAGAACACGTCTGCGCAAATGCATATTGACCCTCTCATATCTTTTAGGACTTCTTTTTAATGTACCTTTGCCGGATATTCCCTTATTGCTTTGTGATTGTCAACCACCATCGACGCTTTGACACCTTGGGTTAATGCCCCTTTTTCCCGATCCCGGCGTCGGGTTCATCTTGAATTTTTTGTCGCTACCGGTTACCGTAATCACCATGCATCAAGGACTCTCGAAGCTTGGCGTACTTCATGAAGGAACCTCCGGCATTGAATAAAGATATCATGAATCCGTCAAATCCCGCCATCATTCCCATTTCCAAGACATATGTTCGAATAAACATCCAAAGACCGTGAGAAAATGGCGACCACCACCGAACACTTTTGCCCCTATTTAGCATTTCCTGAGCAGACAACGTAGAGTAGGTTTGCATTTTGTGAACCAAATCCGAATAATTTCGAAAACTTCGGTGCTCGATAGTTAGATCGAGTTCCTTGACAGGTCCATTGGAAATCCATCTCTCGTGAACAAGATTGTCGCTGAAATGACCCTGCCTGCGATCTACCATTCTCACGACCCGATCCGGCCACCATCCGCAGTAACGGATCCAGCGATTGCGAAAGAAATTTTTCCTTGAAAAACTGCAAGCTGAAACCCCCTGTCGAGAAGTCTCTAAGATTTGTTCAATCTGCTCGGCAGTCTCTTTTGGCAATCGCTCATCCGCATCCAATATCAACACCCAGTCATTGCAACAGCTATCAACGGCATATTGTTTCTGTCGGGCATACCCCATCCACTTTTTGGAAATGACTTTACACCCGTAAAGCTCTGCGATGGAAACCGTCTGGTCCTGGCTGCCCGAATCTACAACCAAAACTTCATCGGCAAAGGATACACTCTTCAGGCAATCTGAAATTCGATCCTCTTCATCTTGCGCAATGATGGCAACTGAAAGCGGCATAGCTACCTATTCCTTCATCATCGACCACGGGCAGCATGTTACCCGCCGTAATCTTTGGAAAATATTTGTTATGACGGGATCAATGAGTGTTATACTTGTTTTCATATCCATTTTCATTCGAAGCAGACCGTGTATTGAGTGAAAAAGAGATTGGCTTACCGCCGCATTCTTGTCAAGTGTACGCCCCGAATTTTCCTAATTTTCAGGATTTTTTAAATTGCGGAAACCCTTGCTGGAGCCCAACGGTAACCGCGAGAAAAAAGGCCATGCCGGCGTCCAGAATTTGAGCATTGAATAAACCGCTGACCAAGATAACGAGAGTTGTGGACAACACAAAAAATCCCAGAAGATTATGCCTTTGTGTAAAGGCATTTTTAATAATCTCCCCAAAAAGCCAAAGAAAAGCGGCCACGCCGATCACGCCATAGCTAACCGCCATGTAGAGAATATCGTTGTGCGGGTGGGCGATGATCGGATCATCCGGCGAACCCATCTGTTTAAGAACGGTTGCAAAGCCACCGGTTCCAACGCCAAAAAACGGGTTGTCTTTAAAAATACGGACCGCTCCGTACCACATGTAAAATCTATCCTGGTTGGCGGTGTACTCCTTACCCCAGGCAGATTTTTGATCGACACTTGTATGGTATTTCAGCTGGTCTACTGACAGGGAGATGCGGTTTCTGACAATCGGAGAAAGCAGCATCATCGCAACAAGGAGAACAGAAACCAATAAGATTTTGAAAATGTTGATCTTCTTAAAAAGGTTGTAGACCATCAAAGGAGATAACAGAACAAACGTTAAATAACCGGTTCTGCCCTGTAGGATAATTAAATGAAAAAAG
>JAAXQD010000180.1 GCA_012974475.1 Desulfobacterales bacterium | reverse complement strand
TTTTTATTTTAAAAAGCTGGGTATTTTAGATCACGTTAGATCATTACACTTTCTTTTAAATTATGAAATTTTTTGCCGGGAAAAGCAAAGAATTTTCAACCAAGGGACGATAAAAAAGAGGAGAACAACTTATGTTTTTATCTCTGGTTCAACAGCGTAGAAGCATCCGAAGATATCTGGATAAACCCGTGGCGTCCGAGAAAATCGACCGGCTCGTGGAAGCAGCGCTCCGTTCACCGTCGTCACGGGGATTCAATCCCTGGGAGTTCGTGGTGGTGACCGACAACGGTTTGCTGGAAAAACTTTCAAAGGCCAAACCCCACGGTGCGTCATTTCTAAAAAATGCACCACTGGGAATCGTTGTCTGTGCGGATCCTGAAAAATGCGATGTGTGGATCGAGGATGCCGCCATCGCGTCCATCATCCTTCACCTGGCCGCTGAATCCCTGGGCCTGGGAAGCTGCTGGATTCAGATCCGAAAAAGAATGTACGATCAGACCCGAACAGCGGAACAGTATATCCGCGAGGTGCTAAATATCCCGGAGAATTTAAATGTCGAATCCATCATTGCCATCGGATATCCCGGGGAACAAAAGCCTTCCCACCCCAAGGAATCTCTGCAATATGAAAAAGTGTGCTACGACACTTACGGCAAATGATCGGAACCGAACCTGTGAGAAATTGGGATTAGTCCCCGTAATTTAAGATAAAAAATTGACATAAACTTAAATCCCGTATATCAACACTATGGGTTGGGATGTAAAATATGATGAAAAATAAGACACTCAAGGTCAATCGGAACGATCCATGCCCCTGTGGAAGCGGGTTCAAATACAAAAAGTGCTGTCTGGGAAAGAACGCGTCTGATCCGAAAAATCTCAAGGCAGAATACGCCGACAAATACGGGATTCGGCTCAAACAGCCGGCGGATATCGAAGGCATCAAAAGGGCCGGCCGTCTGGCGTTGGACATACTCGATCGGGTGGTGCCTGAAATCCGGCCGGGGGTGGTCACCGACCATATCAACACCCTGGTGCACGAATTTACACTGGCCCGCGGCGGTGTCTCGGCGCCCCTGAACTATCGGGGGTTTCCGAAAAGCGTGTGTGTGTCCATCAACGAAGTGATCTGTCACGGCATCCCCGGGGAAAGGGCCCTGCAAGACGGGGATATCGTCAATGTCGACGTCACCCCCATACTCGACGGCTATTATGCCGACGTCAGCAAAACCTTTTTCGTGGGAACACCCGGGCCTGAAGCCAAGAAGATCGTCGGGGTGGCCAAGAAGAGCCTCGCTCAGGGCTTGTCCATGGCCAGACCCGGTAACACCGTGGGCGATATTGGATGGGCCATTCAACAATATGCCGAAAAACAGGGATGTTCGGTGGTCAGGGAGTTTGTCGGGCATGGTGTGGGGCTTGAATTCCATGAGCCGCCCCAAATTTTCCATTTCGGCAGAAAAGGAGACGGCATTCGTCTGATCCCGGGAATGGTTTTTACCATTGAACCGATGATCAACCTGGGTAAAAAGGAGCTGGTTATACTCGACGATCAGTGGACGGCGGTGACCAAAGACGGTTCCCTTTCCGCCCAGTTCGAACAAACCATTCTGATCACCGACCATGGGTTTGAAAGCCTTACGCCCTTCGATGTGTAGCCCGTCTTTGACCCGGACCATCCATGTCCTGAAAAATTCGGGATGTCATTGTGGATCGAATACACCATTTCCCTAAAATAATATCCCATCGCGGGGTTTGCCGCCGGCACATTGAAAATACCATTCCTGCGCTGAAGGCTGCGAAGGATGAAAACGTCGACATGATCGAAATGGACGTTCACGAAACCGGCGACGACCGGTTTATCGTGGTTCATGACGCGCGTCTCAGCCCGGATACGCCCCCCTGGAGAAACTTGACGTATCCCCAGGTTCAAGCCGTCACCGGCCATGATGATCGGGCGCCGTTGTTGTCGGATTGTCTTGCAGCGATCCGGCCGGTTCCCGTAAATATTGAAATCAAACATTTCCGGAAAGCGGATAATTTTTCCAAAGAATTGGAAGCATCGCCGATTTCAGAAGGGAGTGTGGTGTCCAGTTCCCATGTCGACCTGCTGGAACGGCTGCACACGGGCGGTCTTGGGCTGCCGATGATGCTGGTTGTTTCCATTTCAAGGCGGCGGACCCTAAAAGAGAATATGAGAAACGCCGCATGGTGCATCTTCCCCGGCCTGCTGCCGAGATTTCTGGATGGGGCGGCCGTGCATCATAAACTTCTGCGAAAAAACTTCGTCAGCAGCCTGCAGCGCCGGGGCGGCAGGGTGTTTGTCTGGACCGTCGATGACCGGAAGGATATGGAGAAATTTATTTTCTGGGAAGTGGACGGCATTATTTCAAATTATCCCCACCGGCTGCAAGCGCTCAAACATCGGTCTTCACCTTCGGAAACCGGATAAATTTTCATGAATAATCGGGGTCGAGGAAAGATACAATGATCCATACCGCCTACCGCATAAACGCCGTGTTGTTCGATTTCGACGGCACCCTGAGCAAACCCGGGACCCTGGATTTTCCCCGTTTAAAAAAGGAGATCGGCTGCCCGCCGGATGACCCTGTTTTGGAATTTATCGAGGGCCTTCCCACCCGGTTCGAGCGTGAAACGTTCCTTTCGATGCTGGAACAGTTTGAAATGGAGGCTGCCGTTCATTCGGAACCCAACCCCGGCGCAGAGGACTTGATCGCGTATCTTCGATCCAAGGGAATCGGTGTGGGACTCATCACCCGAAATCGTCTTTCGTGCATCGAACGGGCGCTGGAAAATTTTAACGCCCTGGATATTTCAGATTTTGACGTCGTCGTTTCCAGGGAAACACCGGTGGATATAAAGCCCAGCGGCGCCGGGGTCCTGCTGGCCGCCCGAACCCTGAATGTGGACGTCCAGCAGGTTCTCATGGTGGGCGACTACATCTTCGACATCCAGGCCGGACAGGCGGCAGGATGCATGACCGCGCTTCTGGGCGACGGCGCCGCATCCGGATCCCTGAAGATCCACAGCGACTTCAGGGCCTCGGACCTGGACGAGATCAAAGATATTATCCGGTTGGGACTGCCCCTTTCCATGGGGAAATTGCCCAACGATCTCCTTGAAAAATTCCTTGATCGATTCAATTTCCACGACCCCTCGGTGCTCATCCACGCCGGCGTGGGCGAAGACACCACTGCGGTGGATATCGATGGGGATGAAGTTCTGGTGATTAAATCGGATCCCATAACCTTTGCCACCGATCACGTGGGGCATTATGCGGTGCTGGTCAACGCCAACGATATCGCCACTTCAGGGGCTACGCCCCGGTGGCTGTTGACCACCCTTTTGTTCCCGGCCGGCGTTGTGCCGTCAGCGGTTGGAAAGGTCATGCATGAGCTCGAATCGGTGTCCCGGCAGTGGAATATTTCGTTGTGCGGCGGGCACACGGAAATCACCGATGCCGTCACAAGACCGGTAATTATCGGCATGCTGGCCGGAACCGTTGCAAAGGGGGACCTTGTCGATAAACGCAACATTCAGCCGGGGGACAGCGTGCTGCTGACCAAGGCCGTTGCCGTGGAAGGGACGGCCATCATCGCCCGGGAGTTCGGTGACCGGCTGGCGGCCCTGGGAATGTCCAAAACCGAGATCGAAGCCTGCAGACAGTTTCTGTCTTCCATCGGTATTTTGGAGGAGGCCAACATCGCCGGAAGCTTCCCGGGCGTGAGCGGAATGCACGACATTACCGAGGGCGGTTTGGCCACGGCACTTTTGGAATTGAGCGTTGCCGGAGGACATCGGATCCGGGTGGCAATGGAGAGGATTCCGGTCTTTCCGGAAACCCGAAAGATATGCCGCTTGCTCCACATCGACCCCATGGGCCTGATCGGCTCCGGCAGCCTTCTCATCTGCTGCCGCGGGAATATTGCCGAGCCGCTTATGAAAGGGATTCGAGACGCCGGAATCCATGTCACCCGCATCGGCGAGGTGACGGACCCCGGTCGCGGCATCGACGCCGTGGGCCCGGAAGGGCCGGTGCCGTGGCCCAGCTTTGAGGTGGATGAAATAACGCGTCTGTTCTGAATGAATTATTAAAACTAAACGGGTGTGTGCCATGAAAATAAAGATTTTTACGGTGGGCGGGACCATCGACAAGGTGTACTTTGACCGGAAAAGCACCTATGAGGTGGGAGAACCCAAAATCGGGGAGATATTGCAGGAAGCGAATGTGAACTTTACGTACGAGATCGCTCCCCTATTGCACAAGGACAGTCTCGATATGACCGATGAAGACCGCCGGTTGATTTCCGAAAGGGTTGCATCGGATGAACATCAAAGAATTGTATTGACCCACGGAACAGATACCATGATTCAAACCGCCAAACAGCTGAAAACCATTCCCGATAAAGTCATGGTGCTCACCGGGGCCATGGAGCCGGCCCGGTTTAAATACAGCGATGCTGCGTTTAACATCGGTTGTGCGGTTGCTGCGGTCCAGATCCTCGATCCGGGTGTCTATATTGCCATGAACGGCCGGATTTTCGATCCGGACAGAATCCGGAAAAATAGGAAACAGAATTGGTTTGAAGCGGTTTGACGGGGTCCAGGGTTAAAAAATTTTAGGGGTCATCCGGGTCAGAATTCTTTGTAGATCCTGGCCAGCGGGTGGCCGGGGGCTTTGATGGCCAGATCCAGAAAATATCCGTAGGGGGTCTGATCCACCGAATAGCCTGCATTTTGAAGCCGTTTCTGACTCCGGTCCAACAATGCCCGAGCTTCGGCAGGGTCGGCCTTTTCTTGCCCCAGATGGGTGAAGGAATGGAGAACCACCCGGGTGATCTCCCATTTCCGGGCCAGCCACTTGGCGTTTTTCACCAGCTTGGTTTCAGCCGTACTATCGTCTTGGACATCCTGGGGCTCAATGTGGACAAACGCCACCACCGCATCGCGGTTTTCAGCAGGTTCGGCGTCGGGAACCTCCGGAAGGGTTTTAATGGCAGGGGTCCAGTCAAAACGATCACAATACCAGAATAATACGCGCATGGGTGTTGGGGTTCCTCGAATATTTCAAAAAAGCCGGGTTAGCCCATAAATACGGACAACACGTTTTTTCTTGCATTGACATGTTGTATGGTCACCTGGATCAGATCTTCGGGATGCAAATCGATGCCGCTCGATGCCGACAGGTCCTTCTCTATCATGTATTCGGTGATCAGTATTTGATAGTTGTCTCTTTTTTTGTAGAGTACCACCGCCTCTTCTTTCTGTCCGATTCTTTTTTCAAGATACTTCAACAGCCAGTATCGGTGGCGGTTGTGCTGCAGCTTCATCACATGGCTCATGGGGAGTTCGAGCACCTGAATCATTCCATCGATTTCTTCGGAGGTCGACGGGGCCTCCAGCCCCAGAACGGCCCGTATCTGCCGCTGAGTGGCAAGATCGAAGTATTTTCGAATGGGGGATGTTGCCGTGACATAGGCATTCAGTCCCAATCCCGAATGATTTTCAGGCTCGGTCCCGAGCACAAAGCGGCTTAACATCTTTCGCTGCATACAGTTTTGGAACAGTGTCCCCTCCGCACCTTTATAGAGCCTCTCCCGGGGTCCTTTCTGAGACCGGTATATTGCGGGGATATTGTGTTTTGCCAGGAATTTGGCCATCAGCCAATTGGCCATGATCATGATCTCGGAAACCAGCATCCTTGCGGGGCTTTCCCGGTTGATCCTGCTCACGGTGATTTCCCCGTTGTTGCCGACCCAGACATTGATGTCAGGGAGGGTTATCTGAACCGCCCCGCCCGCCATTCTCTTCTGCCGAAATTTTTCTGCGATATCACGGAGGATAATGATTCTTTGATCGTCGTCCCCGATGGTGTTGACATCGTAATAGGTCAGCTGGTGCTCGACCTTGATCATGCTCGGAACGATTTCATAATCGATGATTTCGCTAAACCGGGTTAAATTTACCAGTATGCTGATTGCAGGACGCAGCTGACCGGCTTTGAGGCTGCAGAGATCTTCGGCCAGACTGGTGGGCAGCATGGGAATCTTCTGGTCGGGCATGTAAATGGAGCTTCCCCGGGCGATGGCTTCCCGGTCGATGAGATCTCCTTTTTTGACAAAGTGTCCCACATCGACGATATGGACGCCCAGGCGATAATGATCGCCATGATCCTCGATACTGATGGCATCATCGAAATCCAGGGTCGACTGACCGTCGATGGTCATCGAGGAAAGCATGGTGAGATCTTTCCGTTGGCCGGCGTCTGTCGTGCCTTGGGCTGAACGGATACGCTCGGTGGCAAAATCCATGACCTTTTCAGGAAAATCGGGTGATATATTATACCGGTGGAGGTCTGTATTTTCGTTTTCATCGAACACCCCCAGTTTTGCCAGAATCTTGAATATTCCTTCGTCAGGATCGATGCCCGCCCTTGCGAGGATGGCCTTGCCCAGGTCGTAGTGCTCGTTCTCCTTTTCGAAAAGATAAAATGATTTGAGCAGGTTTACAATCTCCATTTTATCGTCGGGTATGGAGGGAAGATTGTCGTTGATTATGCCGGCCAGCCAGTCGCCGCCTTCCTGGGCCATACGGTTCCTGCGGGCGACTTTTTTTTCTTGGGCGACTTTTTTTTCGACGCTTTCTTGGGTGTTGGGGAAAAAACGATTGTAATTGAATTTAAAGTAGCGCTTGTTTTGAAAAAAAGCCCGTTGTACGGAGGACTCATGATCGCAGTTGGAGGTGTCCGGAAAGCAGAATTCCGTCATTGTCTTCAGATCGATCCATTCTTGTTCCGTATTTAAAACTTCCCACAACTCCTTGATGTCGATGTGGCTGATCAAGGCATTTCGCCGGGCGGCGGTGGCCTTCAAGGCGTCGACCATTTTATGCCTCCCCATGGAGAGATCGAGACGCATATTGCAGGTGTGGGATAGACGTCTGGAGGATAGGTTGACTTCCCGGTTGGTTTCGGTTAGAAGTCTAAGTCTTTGATTTTTTACTTCCAATACCACCGAACATATGATTTTTTGGCGGTCGATATATTCAACGATGTTACCTTGTTCCATAATCAGGTATCATAGCAATCGAATTTGGGAAAGTCAACGCAATGACCGGTGGAATATTTTGCGATTTTCCCACGAATATTTGACCGTTTTCAGATTCTGTTATAAGGTGTGTTGATTGTTGAAAAAATGAAATCCTTATATTTAATAAAGCCGTATCTTATCGAAAAACGACGTTTGATTTTCCTGGGTCTTGTCTGTCTGGTGGCCGTCGATTTTCTCCAGCTTTTCATTCCCCGCATCATAAAATGGGCTGTGGACGATATTGCCGAATATCGAATCGAGACGGTAACGCTGTTAACGTATGCCCTCTACATTATCGGGCTTGCCCTTATGATCGGGGTGTTTCGGTATGTTTGGCGGCGCTGTCTCATGGGCACATCCCGGCGGGTGGAAGAAGGTTTGCGCAACCGACTCTTTTCCCATATTCAAACACTTTCAGCCGGATATTTCGTCAACGTCAAAACCGGCGATCTCATGGCACATGCCACCAATGATATTCAACACGTACGAATGGCCACCGGCATGGGCATGGTGGCCCTCACCGATGCCGTTGTTCTGGGTACTGCTGCCATCGGCTTTATGGCCTACATCAATGTCCGGCTCACCGCTTTTGTCCTTATCCCCATGCCGATGATCGTCTTCGGGGCACGCTTTTTCAGCAGAAAAATGCACCGGCATTACGGGGCGGTGCAGGGGGCTTTTTCGGAGCTCACCGAAGTCGTGAGAGAACGGTTTGCCGGTATTCGCATCATCAAGGCCTACAACCGGGAACAGGACGCCGCATCCAAGCTCGAAGCGGTTTCGAGAGATTATATCGAGAAAAATTTAGGTCTGGTTAGAATTACCGGATCTTTTTTTCCCATGATGGTCTTTTTTTCAAATCTAAGCCTGGCCATCGTTCTCTTCCTCGGGGGCCGACAGACCATCACCTTTACCATTACGCCGGGGGATTTTGTCGCGTTTATCAGTTATCTCGGCCTCTTGACCTGGCCCATGATGGCCACGGGATGGGTCACGAACCTCATCCAGCGGGGCAAGGCATCCCTGGACAGGATCGATAAAATCATGCAGACAGCGCCGGAGATCGAGGATGCCCCCGGAGCGATCCCCCTGGAACATATGGACGGGGCCATAACCTTCGAGAACGTCGGGTTTTCCTACGCCCCATATGCTTCTGCATCCAATATGTTTCCGGCCCTGGACGGGATCGACATCAAAATAGATCCCGGGAAAACCCTCGGGATCGTGGGACCTCCGGGAAGCGGTAAGTCCACTTTTTTGAGCCTTATACCGAGGATATTCGATGTGTCCCGGGGCCGGGTCCGGCTGGACGGGGTCGACGTTCGCAAGATCCGGATTCGCGACCTTCGATCGGGAATTTCATTTATGCCCCAGGAGCCCTTTCTGTTCGACGGCACCATCCGGGAAAACATCACCTTCGGCAGTAACACCATCGAAGACGCCCAATTGATAGACGCAACCCGAAAAGCATCCATTTATGATGCCATCACCGCTTTTCCAAACGGTTTTGAAACCCTGGTGGGGGAAAGGGGGATTGTTCTTTCCGGCGGCCAGAAACAGCGGATCGCCCTTGCACGGGCGTTGCTCCAGGATTCAGGGATTATGATTCTCGATGACCCCATCAGCCAGGTGGACATGAGAACCGGCGAGGCCATCATCCATACCATCCGGTCCATGGCCGGCAAAAAAACCATCGTCATCGTTTCCCACCGGCTTTCCGCACTCCGATTCGCCGATGGGATCATCACCCTTGAAAACGGCCGTATCATCGAGTCCGGCACCCATTCGGAATTGATGGCGCAACAGGGATACTATGCAAAAACATTCCGGTTCCAGGAGATAGAAGAGGAATATGCGCACTGATTTCGGTTACTTCGAGGAAAAGCAGCTGGGCAAGCCCTACGACCTGAAATTATTGGCCCGGCTCTACCCGTATACCCAGCCGTATAAGCTGCTGCTGGCGGTCTCCATCGTTCTGGTTGTTTTTATAACCCTTCTGGATCTTTCCCTTCCTTATGTGACCAAGATCGCCATCGACCGGTATATTGTCCCGAAAATTGAATCTGCCGGGGGAAAAGGGCAGGGTCCGGTTGAAGGGAGCATCCGGTATTTAAAGGCCGATTTAGCCGACCCCGGGATCCGAGCCGTGGTCGAAAAACATCCCCGTCTTTTCAAGATTCACGGGGATTGGGCCACGATCCCCTATGACGATCTGACGAAACTTTCGAAAAATGACCTCGGGACATTGCGCAAAAATGATCTTGCCGGTGTCGCCTGGATCGCGGCGGTTTTCCTGGCTATTGTATTGATGAATTTCGTTTTCAACATGGCCCAGGTTTTGATCATGGAGTACACGGGACAGATGATCATGCACGATTTGCGGGTGCGCCTGTTCAACCACATCCAGGGGCTTTCGGTGTCATTTTTTACACGCAATCCGGTGGGTCGCCTGGTCACCCGGGTGGCCAATGATGTTCAGAACATGCACGAGCTGTTCACGTCCGTTATTGTCTTCGTGTTCAAGGATCTTTTTCTGCTGGTGGGGATCGCGGTTGTTCTGATGGGAATCAATCTGCGGCTTGCCCTAATTTCTTTTACCGTCATTCCCTTTGTCGTCTGGGCCGCCATTTATTTTTCAGGTCAGGCCCGGGAAGCTTACAGAATATTACGGTTGAAGATTGCAGAGATCAACACCCGATTTTCCGAAACCATCGGGGGCATCCGGGTGATCCAGCTCTTTTTGCAGGAGCAGCGAAATCATCTCGATTTTAAGCATCTCAATCATGAACATTATCTGGCCGGCATGCGACAAATCCATGTTTTTGCGGTGTTTATGCCGGTGATCGAAGTTCTGGGTGCAGTGGCCATCGCCGTTGTGATCTTTTACGGCGGCGGCGGTGCCTTGACCGGAACCATAAGCCTTGGGGCCCTGGTTGCGTTTATTTCCTATATGAAGATGTTTTTCAGGCCCATCAGAGACATCGCTGAAAAGTACAACATTCTTCAAAATGCCATGGCATCGGCGGAACGGATATTTTTGATTTTAGACAGCACGGAAACCATTCCGCTGCCGGTTTCCGTCAGAAAATCCGATCCTCAAACCGGATCAAAAATTATGTCGGGGACGTTGGATAAAATTTCGGAAATTTCCATGGAAAATGTTTCGTTTGCCTACATCAAAGATGAAACTGTACTTAAAAATATTTCCTTTAAAATAACGGCGGGAAAGACCCTGGCTGTGGTGGGGCCCACCGGTTCGGGGAAAACATCCATCATCAATCTGCTCATCCGTTTTTATGACCCGACGTCCGGAGGGGTTTTCCTCAACGGTGTCGATGTCAAGAACATCGATCCCGCGGTGTTAAGGGCCAAGATGGCCCTGGTCATGCAGGATCCTTTTTTGTTTTCGGAAACTATACGGAGAAACATTGCCCTGGGAAAGAGCGATATTTCAGAAGCGGCCATGCTGCAAATTTTAGAGGATTCAAACTGTAAAACTTTCGTGGACCGGTTGCCGGACGGTCTCGATACGGTACTCTCGGAGGGCGGGGCGTCCATCTCAAGCGGTGAACGTCAACTGATTTCCATTGCACGGGCGTTTGCCCGGAATCCGGACCTTATCATACTTGATGAGGCGACATCCCATATCGATTCAGAGACCGAACACAAAATCCAGGAAGCCCTCGACAACCTGATGGCCCACCGAACATCCATCGTCGTCGCCCATCGGCTGTCTACGGCCCGGGACGCCGGCACCATTTTGGTGCTCAACAGGGGACGGATCATCGAAGCCGGAAACCACGCCGAGTTGATGCAGCTCAAAGGTTTTTATTTCCGGTTGAATCAGTTGCAAGGCTAAGGGCTCGCGAAAAAAAACTTCACATTTTTGCATCTCATCGTCAGCCCATCTTTGGACGATACCTCACTCGCAAAATCCTCGAAATAGTTTGCGATTCCTTGTGTTTTTGGGCCTTCTGATGGATCCGAATTTTGGCGCCGATTTCACGGAATTGTTTTTTCGCAACCGCTAAGTACATTTTTCTATTGACAATTTTTGTTTTTTTTGCATTAGTGCTGAACTTGATAGAAACGGTTATTTTGCTTGCCAAATTAAATGGATTATGTTTTAAAACACGGTCTATATCCCAATACAAATTTAATATTTCAAAGTTATTAACCAAAGCTGAAGGAACCTAGGAGTGGGTACCGGGTTTCTGTTTTATTAACCCAAATACTATAGAGGAGGATTGATTACATGGCTTACAATGCGGTAGAAATGGCCGACTGGCAGATTTCAGAAGCGGCCGAAGAAAACATGCCTTATCCTGAAGAATGGCGGGAAAAACTGGCTCTGGAAAAGGACGAAATCCTGCCCATGGGAAGATTGTGCAAGCTGGATTTCCTTAAAATTATCGATCGTTTGAAAGACCAACCAGATGGCAAGTATATTGAGGTTACCGCCATCACCCCCACCCCATTAGGTGAAGGTAAAAGTACCACTTCCTGCGGTCTCATGGAAGGTATGGGCAAACG
>JAAXQD010000021.1 GCA_012974475.1 Desulfobacterales bacterium | reverse complement strand
GAAATCAGGAAAATACTTGATTTCATGGGCGCAGAGACATTTGTTGACAGTGCCGGTGATAAGACCGGTGGTAACACGGGCAATCTTATTGCCAGATTACCGGGGAATGTCCAGGCGCCAACGCTCCTACTTAATGCTCATATGGATACCGTAGAGCCCGGAAGAGGGATCACCGCTGTTTTGGAAAACGGAACCTTTACCAGTGACGGAACGACAATTCTGGGGGCGGACGATAAGAGTGCCATTGCCATTCTATTGGAGACCCTGACGATTCTGAAGGAAAACGCTCTCTCGTATGGCCCCATTGAGCTTGTCCTAACCGTTTGTGAGGAGATTGGCCTTCTGGGTGCCAAACACCTTGATTTCAGCCTCGTCACCGCTGAGTACGGTTATGCACTGGATGCCACCGACACGGAAGGCATTGTTACCCGAGCGCCGTCTGCCAATCGTTTCGAGTTCGAAATTCACGGGAAAGATGCACATGCCGGTGCTGCGCCCGAAAAAGGTATAAATGCCATTTTACTGGCAAGTAAAGCCATCGCTGAACTGGAGCTGGGGCGGATCGACCATGAGACAACATGCAACATCGGTATCATCGAAGGCGGCATCGCCATCAACATCGTTCCCAACCTCGTAAGGGTCAAGGGTGAGGTGAGAAGCCATGATGAAGAAAAACTTCATAAAATTACAGACCGAATCGTATCTACCTTCAAGGAAGTTGTTGAAAATTATAAAAGCAACCCAGCCGCTGACGGTCTTCCTCGCCTTGAGATTAACATTGAAAAAGATTTTTCCCGCACTTACATTCAAGACGATCACCCGGTTGTAAACCTCGCCAGTAAAGCGGCTGAAAACCTGGGGAGAAAAATGGTGACCAAGACAACCGGCGGCGGTGCTGATGCAAATGTATTCTTTGAAAAAGGAATATTGACGGGTGTTCTGGGCACAGGTATGCGTGATATGCACACGGTGCGGGAATCGGTAAAGCTCGACGATATGGTCCGCACAACGGAACTTTTACTCGAGATCATCCGGCTTCATGCCGTTGGCATCGGGGAAAGGGATTAACGGGGGAACCGGCAAAGGATCTTAAAGAACTTAACGGAAGAAAAACCATGATTGCTTATTTTGACTGTTTTTGCGGCATTAGCGGAGATATGACCCTGGGGGCATTTATAGATCTCGGAGTTCCCGAAAATTGGCTCAAAGACAGCCTCGAAAAGATACCATTATCCGGTTTTGATCTCTCTGTTTCCACGGTGTCCCGGAATGGGATTCAGGCTAAAAGCGTGGATGTCCGTGTCATAGACGACGTAAAATCGAGGGATTATGCAGAGATAATATCCATGATAGAAAAAAGCTATCTATCCCCAAACATCCAGCAAAAGAGTCTCGATATTTTTGAAAGGATTGCAGAAGCCGAAGCCGCGATTCACGGATGTCCCAAGGAAAACGTCCATTTCCATGAAGTGGGTGGCATTGATGCTGTTGTCGATATCGTGGGCACAGTACTTTGTGTGGATTATTTGGGGATAGCGCGGGTAATATCTTCAAGGATTCCTTTGGGAAGGGGGTTTGTTTCCTGCCAGCATGGAACACTCCCGGTTCCGGCACCGGCAACCCTTGGCATTCTTAAAGGGGTACCGGTCTATGGCACCCAAATTCCCCAGGAGATAGTCACACCAACGGGTGCCGCCATCGTCGTCGCTCTTGCTGAATCTTTTGGAGAAATACCGGACATGATCATCGAAAAAATCGGTTATGGCGCCGGAAAACGTGAACTGAAACCGATACCCAATCTATTGAGGATTATTACCGGAAAAGCTTTCACTCATCAAAAGGACACCATTACAGTGGTCGAAACCTGCATCGACGATATGAACCCGGAAGTATTTGGGTTCCTGATGGATCGTCTGTTTGATCATGGTGCCCTCGATGTCTACTGGATTCCGATTTTTATGAAAAAAAACAGGCCGGGTACCATGGTTCAGGTTCTGTGCCCGGAAGATTGTCGGGAAATCGTGATCGACTGCATTTTGTCGGAAACCACTTCTTTGGGCGTAAGATACTATGATGCCAAAAGACGTGTGCTGGCTCGGGAATCCGTCCTCATGGAAACAGCCTACGGTGAAATAGCGGTAAAACGGATTATAGCGCCGGACGGAAGTATTCGTATGGCTCCCGAGTATGAGGTCTGCAGAAAGATCGCTCTTGAAAAGAACATGCCCATCAGAATCGTATACGACACGATTTTACAATCGCTGCGTGATCCAATTTAATAAGAATGATTTCAACTTTCAAATGGAACCGATTGGAAGATTGAAGATGTTATGTTTCAATACTATTTCTTGACAAAAAAGGAGTCAGACTATAGAGACAAGCCATGAATTATAAACAGAAATCGGTCATGTTTTTTGCGACCGGCTGTTTTATTGGGAACATCTCTTTTGCTCCCGGAACTTTTGGATCTATTCTGGGACTCGCGCTTTGTTTTCTTCTTTCTAAAATCGAATTTGCGGCGGCTGTTGTCCTAACCCTGCTGTTTATTTTTTTTGCCATATGGATAGCTCGCGAGGCAGAAATAATATTAAAGGCTGAAGATCCGGGTTGTATCGTTATCGATGAAATGGCAGGTATGTTGGTGACCCTCATCGGCCTGCCGTTTAATATGATTTACGTGTTTTCAGGTTTTATAATATTCAGGATTCTGGATATCTGGAAACCGTATCCGATTCGATTTCTCGAAAGAAAATTATCCGGGGGGGTCGGCATTGTCATGGACGATATCGTGGCGGGCATTTTGGGAAATATTATTTTAAGAGTCTCATTTGGTGTGTTTAAAAGCCAATAAAAACAAATC
>JAAXQD010000043.1 GCA_012974475.1 Desulfobacterales bacterium | reverse complement strand
GGTTTTATCGCGATCAGAAACTGCTGGACATTGGAGAAGGGACTTCCGAGGTCCAGCGGATCGTCATCTCTCGATATATCGGGTGTTAAGTGTCAAATGCCTAAAATGGAAGGTAGGTTTTCATGAACGAAAAGGTCCTCTTGGTAGAAGAAAAGGATGGCATCGCAGTTCTTACCCTAAACCGACCCGAGGTTATGAATTCTTTTAATTTTGCATTGCTTAATTCTCTTAAAGAGCAGGTCGATGCACTTAAATTTAACACCAACGTTCGTGTGGTCATCATTACGGGAGCCGACCGGAAGGCATTCTGTGCCGGCGCAGATTTGAAAGAAAGAACCACCTTTGACGAACTTCAGGTAAAGGAATTCATTTTCACCATAAGAAATCTTTTTACGTCCATCGAACACCTCAATAAACCTGTGATTGCAGCCATAAACGGCGTCGCCCTCGGCGGCGGAACGGAACTTGCCCTTGCCTGCGACATTCGGATCGCGGCAATGAATGCCTCGATGGGTCTTACCGAAACCCGTCTTGCCATCATTCCGGGGGCAGGCGGCACACAAAGACTTCCAAGGCTGATCGGACGCGGCAAAGCCAAGGAACTCATATTTACCGGTCGTCGCGTGGACGCCCGGGAAGCCCTTCAGATCGGGCTTGTCAATCAAATATATGACCCGGAATCGCTCCTAACGGAATGTCAAAAAATGGCCGCCATGATCTGTGAAACCGGGCCAATCGCCATTGAACAGGCCAAGTATGCCATCAACTACGGGCTCGAAACCGATCTTCACACGGGTCTTGGTATTGAATCGAATGCATATTGGGTAACCATTCCAACAGAAGATCGACTCGAAGGCCTTGCCGCGTTTCAAGAAAAACGGAAACCTGTTTACAAAGGCAAATAGGGGACACATCATGAGCAACACCATGGCTGAAAATCGTTCGTTCTGGGAAAATGAAGAAAAAAAACTCGAAGAACAGGTTAAACAGGCCATGTGGCCGGGGGGTGAAAAAGCGGTCGAAAGACTGGTTAAACAGGGTAAACGTCCGGTCAGAGAACTTATTGAAAAACTCATCGACCCGGAGACCGAGTTCTTTGAGCTCAGCCGTATCGCCGGTTTCGGAATGGATTATCCGGGGGTTATGGATGTTCCCTGCGGCGGTCTTGTAACGGGATTGGGAAAAATTCACGGCAACTGGTCCATGATTTTCGCCAACGACAGCCGTGTAAAAGCCGGCACATATTTTCCAATTACGCTCAAAAAGCATATGAGAGCCCAGGCAATTGCCGAACGGTGTGGATTGAATTGCGTTTATATCGCTGACTCAGGCGGCGCTTTCCTTCCCATGCAGGCTGAAGTTTTCCCCGACGACCAGCATTTCGGATCCATGTTTTACAATATGGCTCGGATGTCGGCAATGGGCCTTAAACAGATCACCATGAGCACCGGCGGTAATACTGCAGGCGGTGCCTACATCGTTTTTATGGCCTGTGAATCGGTGATGATCGATAAACTGGCCTATTCTTTTCTGGGCGGTCCCCCTCTGGTAAAAATGGCAACCGGTGAGATCATTTCTGCAGAGGACCTTGGCGGGGCAACAATACATACACAGATTTCAGGCGGGGCAGATCATTTTTGTTCCAATCAGGAGGAAGCTCTTGCGCGTGTTAGAGAAATCCTCATGCTGGAGCCCCCCCAGAAACTTCAGTTCCACCGCTATGCCGAAACCCCTCCAAAAGTTCCGGAAACGTCCGTTTATGAAATCCTGCCGGCGTCCGCTTACCAGGGGATCAATGTTCGTGCATTTCTGGAAGCGATTGCCGATGACAGCGTTTTTTCCGAATACAAAAAGGATTATGCACCCGGGCGCGGTGATAATATCGTAACCGGTAAAATGCGCATAAAAGGACTGCCCATCGGCGTTTTAGCATCCAACGGAGTCGGCATCATATTTTTTGAAGCAGCGCGAAAGGCCACAGAATGGGTTGTCCGCTGTTGCCAGGAAAAAATTCCGCTGCTTTTTATTCAGAGTTCTCCCGGCTACATGGTGGGATCAGAATCAGAACATATGGGCATCGGCAAATATGGTGCGGACATGGTGAGGGCGGTTTCATGCGCTCAGGTTCCCCGTATCCAACTTGTTATCGGACCGGATAACGGGGCTGCCAATTACGGAATGTGCGGCAGGGCGTACAAGCCTCATTTTCTCTTTTCCACAATGAGGGCCAGAACCTCTGTCATGAGCGGGCGGAGTGCGGGCGGAGTTCTGCTTTCCATCGAAGAACGAAAACGCGACCGCCAGAAAAATCCCATGAGCGAAACGGAAAAAGAAGCCTTCATCCAGGAAATGATATCAAAATACGACGGGGAAGCCCATCCGTTTTACTGTGGCGCGCGTCTTTTGAATGACAGGGTCTTAAAATTTTCTGAAATTCGAAACTGGCTGGCCATGGCGTTTGAGGTGAGTCTTTTTCAGCCCATCGGCGACCCTTCTTTTGGGAATTTTCGGTTTTGACGTTGATGAAAACATTATAAATCTAAATAATAGTGTCCGTCCATAAATGAGGATTTTTGTTCAAGATCAAGGCATGCGAAAAAAATAGCCGCAGGCATATGTTTAATATTCCGAGGATTATTTTTTGAACATAACGCAGAGATTGGGCAAAAAAACCATTTAGGGATGGACACTACCTGAGGAGAAAAGATGGCGCTATTAACATACCCGAAAAAGGTGGTATTGGGGGATATTACGGTAAGAGATGGTTTCCAGCATGAAGAAAAATTCATTCCAACCGATGCAAAGCTGTGGGTGGCCGAAGAGCTTATTCTTGCCGGGTTCAAGCGGTTGGAAGTGACCAATTTCGGTAATCCCAGGGTGATGCCCCAGTTTAAGGA
>JAAXQD010000185.1 GCA_012974475.1 Desulfobacterales bacterium | reverse complement strand
ACAATTTCTCAACGTTATTCTTTCGTCGCCGGTTTTTTCGGTGCCGGGCTCAGTTCAGATGCATTTTTTGTGGCGTTCAGAATTCCGAATCTCCTAAGAAGACTTTTTGCCGAAGGATCGTTAAGTGTTGCTTTTATTCCTGTTTTTACCGAATATCTGACACACCGTGGAAAAGAAGATGCCTTTGAAATGGCAAGATCCGCCGTAAGGCTGCTTTCGGTGTTGCTGGTTGCCGTCGCTGTCACAGGTATCGCATTCTCTCCGCTGATCATACGGATCATCGCGCCCGGGTTTGCCGACTCACCTGAAAAATTTACCCTCACGATTTTTTTAACCCGGGTCATGTTCCCGTATATTTTCTTTATCGGAATGGTTGCACTTTCCATGGGAATCCTCAATGTTCTCGGCCATTTCGCTGCACCGGCCCTTGCGCCTGTTTTTTTGAACATCTCCATTATTTGTTCGGTTTTTTTAATTTCACCCCACATGACGGATCCTGTAACAGGTCTGGCCGTCGGCGTGGTCATCGGCGGTGTTTTCCAGCTTGCACTTCAAGTGCCGTTTCTGATCAAAAAAGGATTCTTTTTCTGGCAGAAAGCAAAAATATTCCATCCCGGACTCAAGAAAATCGGCCGGCTCATGCTCCCCACCATATTCGGCGCTGCGGTCTATCAGATCAATATCCTGGTGGGGACCCTTCTTGCCTCGTTGCTGGCCCAAGGGAGTGTTTCGTATTTATATTATGCAGACCGTCTGGTGCAGTTTCCCCTTGGAATATTTGCAATCGCAACCGCAACGGCGGTTCTGCCGAGTCTTTCCAGACAGGCAACGAAAAAGGACTTGCAGGCGGTTCGGGAGACCTTCTCATATGCCATGAAACTGATTTTTTTTATTACGATTCCTTCGATGGTCGGCCTGATCGTTTTGCGGGAGCCGATTGTTGCGTTATTGTTTGAAAGGGGCGCTTTTGATGCAACGACAACTCATTTGACTGCATATGCTCTTTTATACTATAGTATCGGGTTGTGGGCTTTTTCCGCCGTACGGATTGTGGTTTCGACATTTTATGCATTGCAGGATACCCGGACACCGGTCATAACCGGTGCAGTGTCCGTTTGTGCCAATATCGTACTGGGAATCATTCTTATGGGGCCCATGGGACACGGGGGACTTGCACTTTCCACGTCCCTGGCTTCGATGCTGAACCTGGGGCTTCTGGTCTGGGCCCTGAGAGCAAAGCTCGGCGCGTTGGGGTTGAAAAGTATTGCGGAGTCCGCCTGTAAAACGATGATTTGTTCCGGAATTATGGGGACGGTGGTTTGGGCAGCGGCACTCATAATTATTCCCCCTGAAGGCGGAACCCTTTCCGGCCTTTTTTTCGGGGTATTGGGAAGCATCCTCATCGGACTGGTGCTATACGGTTCTTTTTCCGTGTTGTTTAAGAGCCGGGAACTGGAAAAGGTAATGGCGATTGCCAGGATAGGGACGGGTAGAAAGTGAGTTTAAAAAATAGCATTATGTTGACACTGACCGTGGTGTCGATGTTTTTATTGTTGTTTTTCGTTGTTTTCGGCGAAAATGGTTTGGTAGATCTAAATCGGCTGAAAACGGAAAGGGATGGACTGTTACAGAAAAATATGGCGCTTAAACAGGAGAACATCTCTTTATACCGCGAGATCGGACGATTAAAGAACGATCCCAAATATGTTGAAAATATAGCCAGACAGGAACTGGGTGTTATCGGTAAGGATGAAGTGATCATTAAAGTAAAAAAACCAAAAAAGGCCGACAAAAATTGAATGCAGACGACGTCTTTTATACCCGGACAATGGCAAAGGTCCTTGTGGACCAGGGGAATTTGAAAAAAGCGGCTGAAATCTATCATTATCTTTTGGAACGTGAGCCCGGGAACCCGGATCTTGTGGATGCGCTTTCTGAAATTGAGACCCAACTCATTGAAATAGGTTCGGATGATCTTGTCAGGTTGTTCGGCAGATGGATCGATCTTTTGCTTACGCACAACACCCTGGAAAAGCTTAAGAAGCTTAAACCCTAATTGATCGTATTTAATTTCTTTTTTCAGCGTCCCGCTTTAAGGGAAAGATTAGATGGCATTGCATCGCCATGAAATATCCGGAGTGATGACAAACCGATGAAAACCGTAATCGAGAAAAAAAATATCATACTGGGGGTGTCCGGCGGAATTGCGGCATACAAAAGTGTCGAACTTTTAAGGCTTCTGGTAAAGCAGGGCGCCAACGTCCGGGTGATCATGACAGAGAATGCCCAGTGGTTCGTGGGGCCTTTAACCTTTGAAGCCTTGTCCGCTCAACCGGTGTGTACCGATCTTTTCGAGAAGAATGATGTCGCATCCATACGGCACATCCAATGGGCCGAAGCGGCGGATGCCGTGGTAATTGCTCCGGCAACGGCCAATATTATCGGCAAGTTGTCCAGCGGAATTGCCGACGATGCGCTGAGCACTTTCCTGCTGGCAGTAACCTGTCCCGTGATCGTCTGCCCTTCGATGAACACGCATATGTTTGAAAGCCGGGCGGTACAGCGGAATCTTGAGACACTCAGGGCTGATGGACATTTTATTGTAGCCCCGGAATCCGGAACTCTGGCATGTGGAACCACCGGCCCCGGCCGCCTTCCCGAACCTGAAGACA
Source organism: Desulfobacterales bacterium (assembly GCA_012974475.1). GTDB lineage: Bacteria > Desulfobacterota > Desulfobacteria > Desulfobacterales > UBA11574 > JAAXQD01. The sequence goes on along the minus strand of JAAXQD010000185.1, from coordinate 15,380 downwards.
TCGTGGACAGAATTGCATATTACCTGTCAACCAAAGACCTGAAAGATAAAAAAATACTGGTCACTTCAGGTCCTACCCGGGAACCTGTCGATCCCGTCAGATTTATCAGCAATCCTTCTTCCGGCAAGATGGGCTTTGCAGTTGCCAGGGCAGCGGAATATCGGGGCGGGGCGGTTACCCTGATTACCGGTCCGACACATCTTCCGGATCCCAATAATGTAAAGGTCATCCGGATCCAGACCGCCCGGGAGATGGCCCGGGCGGTGTTCGAGAATGTGGAACATTCCGACATAATTATAAAAACAGCGGCGGTCTCCGATTATCGACCCAAAGACCCGGCCACCCAAAAAATAAAAAAGGAAAAAGGTGAACGGGTGTTGTATCTGGAAAGAACCCAGGATATTCTGAAAGAAATCGGCAGGAGAAAAAAGGACCAGATCCTCGTGGGGTTTGCCGCGGAAACAGAAAACCTTGAACAGCATGCAGAAACAAAGCGGGTTGAAAAAAATCTTGATATTATCGTGGGAAATATCGTTGGCGAACCTTCTTCGGGTTTCGGTGCCGATACCAACAAGGTGACCCTGTTCTACAAAGACGGAACCCAAGAGCCCTTGCCTGTGATGGGAAAAGATGCGGTGGCCCATATCCTGTTGGATCGTATATTAAAAAGTACTTAATATTTTAAGATCTTGGAAAATATTAGCCCAATGAAATCAACTCTAAAATATACCGCAAAGGCTGCAAAAAAAGACCTTGAAGAAGCGCTCAACGGTATGGACAGCTACCTCAGGTTTCTGGCTGAAAGCGGATGCCGGGGCTTTAACTGCTCAACGGAGAGTCTTCAAAAAATCGAGGCTTGGGGGCACAAAAACAGTCCTTGTGCTGAAACGCTCGAGGACGTCCGGATGGACCTGGGTGACTGCCGCCGCTGCAAGCTCTCGGAAGGCCGAAAGAATATCGTATTTGGTGCCGGCGATCCCAATGCCAGACTGGTATTTGTGGGTGAGGGCCCGGGATATGAAGAGGATCAAAGGGGTGAGCCCTTTGTGGGCGCTGCAGGACGGCTGCTTACCAAGATCATAGAAGCCATGAACTATACCCGTGAACAGGTTTACATCTGTAACATATTAAAATGCCGGCCTCCGGACAACAGAAATCCGATGCCCGATGAGATAAAGGCCTGTTCACCTTTTTTAAGGCGGCAGATTTCGTCGATAAAACCCGATTTCATTTGCGCTTTAGGGACCTTTGCCGCCCAGACACTCCTTGAAACCAGTGTGCCGATTTCAAAGCTCAAAGGGCGTTTTCACGAATATATGGGGATCAAGGTGCTGCCCACATTTCATCCGGCCTATTTACTTCGAAATCCAGGCAAAAAACGGGATGTCTGGGAGGATATGCAGAAGTTGATGAAGGCATTGGGTCATTGAACTGCAACCGGGAGCGCATATTAAAATGGATAAAATTTCTACCTCATTTATAGAAACGGTATGAAAATGCATTCAAATCCATTAAAATACACACTCCATCAAGCACATAACATATCTTTCCCGTTTTGTTTTCGATCAAATGGGGTGAAAAATATACGGTTTGTTATATCCGTCCTGTTGTTGTCCTTATTCTGCTTTTTCGGCAACGTTTCGGCGGCTGAAAACGAGATCTATATCCTGAAAATATCGGGTTCCATCAATCCGGCTGTGGCTGAATTCGTGAAAAAGGGAATTGTCAAGGCGTCTGCGGATGGCGTTGCATGCGTCATTGTACAGATCGATACCCCCGGTGGTCTGGCCGAGTCGATGCGTGAAATTGTCATGGCAATTTTTGCCAGCAAAGTTCCGGTGATATCGTATGTTGCCCCAAGCGGCGCCAGAGCCGCTTCGGCCGGCGTCATGATTACCATTGCGGCAGACATTGCTGCAATGGCGCCGGGGACAAATATCGGCGCTGCACATCCGGTGGGCGCCGGCGGTAAGGAAATCGGCGGGACCATGTCCGAAAAAGTGGTCAATGACATGGTTGCCCATATAAAGAGCATCGCAAAAAAAAGGAAAAAAAACGTTAAATGGGCTGAAAAGGCCGTCCGCAAAAGCATTTCCGTGACCGAAACCGAAGCCCTCGAGGAGAATGTCATCGATATTGTGGCAAAAGATCTGGACGATCTGATCCGTCAGATCAACGGCCGCAAGATCGAAGACAAAGGGGTATTGAAACTCGACAACGTTAAAAAGACGGTGCTCGAAGAGGGCATAAGAACCAAGATTTTAAAGACCATCAGCGATCCAAATATCGCGTACATCCTTATGATGATCGGTCTTGCCGGTCTCTATTTCGAGCTCTCACATCCCGGTGCTGTTCTGCCGGGAGTGATCGGCGGCATCGCTATTATTTTGGCATTTTTCGCATTTCAGACCATCCCGGTCAACTATGCCGGATTTCTCCTGATCCTTCTGGCGATTATTTTTTTCATGATGGAGATGAAGATCGCAAGTTATGGGCTTTTGAGTGTTGCCGGCATTGCCGCCCTTTTGTTGGGTTCCCTGATGTTATTTGAAAGTAATGGTACGGATATGGGATTGTCGTGGAAAGTGCTCATTCCCACACTGAGTATAATTTCCGGTTTTTTTGTGGTTGTTTCAGGGCTGGTTTTCAAGTCCCACCTGGCAAAACCCAGGACAGGTGCAGTGGGCCTCGTGGGAGAAATCGGGACGGTAAAAGAGGCGATTATGCCTCAAGGAAAAGTGTTCGTTCACGGCGAGCTGTGGAAAGCGACTTCAAAAGATCCCATCGACACCGGTACCCGTGTTCGAGTTCTAAAGGTTGTGAACCTTGTATTGGAGGTGGAGCCGGTAGAATAAATCCTAACGCGGCACCCCAAATGATCGTAAATAAAATGGGAGAATAAAATGTATACGTTAATTTCAGTACTGGTAGTGACAGTTTTTTTTCTGTCCGCGGCCATACGGATCTTAAACGAGTATGAACGGGGCGTTATTTTCAGACTGGGCCGGGTGATACAGGCAAAAGGGCCGGGACTGATCATATTGATTCCGGTGGTCGACAAAATGGTAAAAGTCAGTATGCGTCTTATCGCCATGGACGTAGACCCCCAGGACGTCATCAGCATGGACAATGTCTCTGTAAAGGTGAATGCCGTCATTTATTTTAGAGTCGTCGATCCCATAAAGGCGATTGTGGAAGTTGAGGACTACGGTTATGCCATGTCCCAACTTGCCCAGACGACGTTAAGGAGCGTGTGCGGACAGGCAGAACTCGATGAACTGCTGTCTGCAAGGGATAAAATCAATTCTCAGCTTCAGGAAATTCTCGATTTGCATACGGATCCATGGGGTATTAAGGTCGCGACGGTGGAGCTTAAGCACATTGACCTGCCCCAGGAGATGCAGCGGTCCATGGCCAAGCAGGCCGAGGCGGAAAGAGAACGGCGTGCCAAGATAATAAACGCTGACGGTGAGTTCCAGGCTGCGACAAAGCTGGCTGAAGCGGCAGAGATTATTGGCGAGCATCCCATGGCATTACAGCTAAGATATCTCCAGACAATGCGCGAGATGTCTGCCGAGCAGAATACCACCACCATTTTTCCATTCCCCATCGATCTTTTCCAACCGTTTTTAAAGATTATCGATCAGAAAAAAAAGGAAGGAGACAAATAACTGCCATCTATTTATTGACATCATTGAAAAAAATTGTTTAATTAAATTCTTTTTAATACAATATCTTGAAACTTTTAGGAAATGTATTAGAATTATACCTTAAACAGGTTCAAAACACACAAAAATTGCCGATCAGCGGGGGTTCTGTGACCTCCGCTTGTACTTTTAAAAGTTAAAAAGGAGATTTTCAGCGAATGGGCAAGAAGAAAAAAGAAGTCAAAGAAAAACCACTCGAAAAAATGACGGCCAAAGAATTGCGGGAGGTGGGCAAACAAATACCTGAAATTAAAGGTGTTTTTGGCATGAATAAACCCGAGCTCATCAGCGTCATAAAAAAGGCGAGAGGGATTGAAAAAGACCCCAAGAAAACGTCGTCCTCCTCTGTCCGCGAAATCAAGAAAAAGATTAAGGAATTCAGGCTTAAACGCATGGCAGCCCTGGAGAGCAGTGATAATAAAATGGCCGAAATTTACGGGCGCCGCATTACACGGCTTAAGAAAAAGACACGCAAAGCAGCCTAACCGGTGGTCGGTAAACGGCGAGCAAAAGTGACGAAAGCCAACGAAGCGCAACCCATAAAATCATGATCGATCCGTCGTCATTGGCATTTGATATTGATGGTGTTTTTGCAGATACCATGACGTTGTTCCTGGATATCGCGCGGGAAGAATATAACATAGACGGTGTCAAATACGAAGACATTACCTGCTATACCCTGGAAGAATGTATCGATATGGAGCCGGATCTTATCGGTACCATTATCGGCAAGATAATGGATGGAAGTCATAAAGCCCCATTAAAACCGATAGCGGGCGCCATCGACGTCTTAACCCGGTTGGGCCGGCTTTACAGCCCGATTCTGTTTGTTACTGCCCGGACGAATGAGGCGCCCATCTATGACTGGATACAAAGTGTACTGCCTTTCGATTCAAGTTCCATAGAAGTCGTTGCAACCGGTTCGTTTGAAGCCAAGGCAGATGTCCTTTCAAATAAAGATATCGCTTATTTTGTGGAAGACAGACTTGAAACATGTTTTCCCCTTCAGGAGGCGGGCGTAACACCCGTTCTTTTCAAGCAGCCCTGGAACAGAGAACGTCATCCCTTTATGGAAGTCGGCACCTGGAAAGAGCTCGAGTCGCTGATTGAATTTTGATGATTTCATCTTCTTTGAAAAATCAAATCCGCTCCTTTATCGATGCCCTTTCCTCTGAAAAGGGGTATTCTGAAAATACATGTCGCGCGTACTCGCACGACCTAAATGAGTTTGCATCCTTTATTTGTGAAAGCCGATTTTTAAAAAAGAAAAATCAAAAGAACGCCGATACATTCCGGGCTCATCAGGTCGACAGCCTGATGATAAGAGGGTATCTGGGGTATTTGCACAAGAAGAATCAAAAGGTTACCATCGCAAGAAAGCTCTCGGCGGTACGTTCGTTTTTCAAATACCTTGTCAAGCATGGGGTTATGCTGGACAGTCCTCTGGACCTGATTTTGACGCCGAAACAGATAAAAACGATTCCGGTGTACCTTCCTGTGGACGATATTTTCAGGCTGCTCGATTCAATAAAGACCGATACACTGGCGGGCACGAGGAACCTTGCCATTTTTGAAACACTCTACTCGTGCGGGATACGTATTTCCGAACTGACCGGCCTGAATGTCTATGATGTGGATTTCGAACAGTGTTTAATCCGTGTGCTCGGAAAAGGTGACCAGGAGCGGATTGTGCCTGTGGGAAAGAAGGCTGTAGCTGCTATTCAGGATTATAGAAAGCGATTACACCTGGAAAAGGGTGTCGGGACCGAAGAAAATTCACCGCTCTTTTTAAACAAGAACAACGGGCGTCTTACCACCCGGTCCATCGCCCGCATTCTTGATAAAATATCGAAAGAATGCGGCCTTTTGATTCCGGTTTCGCCCCATTCCCTGCGTCACACCTTTGCCACCCACATGCTCGATGCCGGGGCGGATTTGAGAGTGGTTCAGGAGCTTTTGGGCCACAAAAGCCTTTCCACGACACAGAAATATACACACGTGAGTATTGACAAATTGATGGCGACGTATGACAAGGCGCATCCAAGACGATAAGGAAGGACAATGGCAATACAATGAAATTTCATGGAACAACCATTCTTGCTGTCAGACACAAGGGCAACGTCGCCGTGGCCGGTGACGGCCAGGTGACATTGAATCATATCATCATAAAGCATAAAGCAAAAAAAGTCAGGAGAATTTATAACGACAAGATCATCGTCGGATTTGCCGGTGCCACGGCCGATGCCTTGAACCTATCCGAACGCCTGGAGAAAAAACTCGAGCGTTACAATGGCAATCTGACACGCAGTGCCGTTGAACTGGCCCGAGACTGGCGAACCGACAAGTATTTGAGACGTCTGGAAGCAATCATGATCGCCGTCGATGAAAAAGACATGTTTCTTATCTCAGGAAACGGAGATGTGATCGAACCTGACGGGGATGTCATGGGCATTGGATCCGGAGGCGCCAGCGCCCAGGCTGCGGCAACAGCCCTGATAAAACATGCCGATATGGATGCCGCGGACATTGTGAAAGAATCAATGAAAATTGCCGGGTCCATATGTGTATTCACCAATGATGTGATCACCATTGAAGAATTGTAACCTGAATCTTGAAGGTGAAAGCCCCGGGTTCGTACAAAATTCAGGTGTAACCATTCACCGATAAACAAAAATAAATAAAAAATGAGCACTCTAAAACCAATCGAAATTGTTAAAGAACTTGATAAATATATTATCGGGCAGCACAAAGCAAAGCGATCTGTTGCCATTGCTTTAAGAAACCGGTGGCGCAGACAGCAGGTTGAAGGAGATCTCCGTGATGAGATCGTACCCAAAAATATCATACTTATCGGCCCCACAGGGGTGGGAAAAACCGAGATCGCCAGAAGACTTTCGAATCTTACGGATTCACCGTTCAATAAGGTGGAGGCCTCCAAGTTTACGGAGGTCGGTTACGTGGGTCGGGACGTTGAATCTATGGTAAGGGATTTACTCGAGCTTACGGTAAACAACCTTAAATCCAGAGAGCAGGAGGCCGTCAAGGAAAAAGCACGGCAAATCGCCGAAGAGAGAATGCTCGACCTTCTTCTGCCAAAATCTGGAATGCAGACGGATCGGAGCGCCGGAGATGAAAAAGGGAAACCGCCTGAACATTTAACATACAACGGCGACGTATCTTCTTCCACAAGGGAAAAACTTCGAAAGTTGCTCCGTGACGGGAAGCTCGATAGCCGGTATGTCGACCTTGACGTTTCAGAGCGGAGCATGCCGGTGGTGGAAATTTTTTCCAACGTCGGTATGGAAGAGATGGGCTTTAACTTCAAAGACATGATGGGGAGTCTTTTGCCCAAAAGTACAAAACAACGGAAAGTAAAAGTCGGTGAAGCGCTTGAAATGCTGGCGGCCGAAGAAGCTCAGAACCTTGTGGATATGGACAAAGTGGTAAAAGAAGCCATTAAAAAAGTCGAACAGTCAGGGATAATCTTTCTCGACGAGATTGACAAGATTGCCGGTAAAAACGGCACCCAGGGCCCTGACGTGTCCAGAGAAGGTGTTCAGAGAGATCTCCTTCCCATCGTTGAAGGGAGTACGGTTACGACAAAATACGGTCCGCTGAAGACGGATAATATTCTTTTTATCGCCGCCGGTGCTTTTCACACCGTCAAACCCTCGGATTTGATCCCGGAGCTGCAAGGCCGCTTTCCCATTAGGGTTGGATTGGATTCGCTCGGGCGGAAAGAGTTTGTAAGAATTCTGACCGAACCGAAAAATGCGCTGCTTCTTCAATACCTGGCATTGTTAAAGACCGAAGGTATTGATGTGGTTTTTGAGGATGAAGCTGTTGAAGAAATAGCGATGATTGCTGAAGAGGTTAACAACCTGACCGAAAACATCGGGGCGAGGAGGCTCCATACGATTATGGAGTGTTTGCTGGAGGACATCCTGTTCGATGCGCCGGACATGACTGAAAAGCGCGTCGTTATTGACAAAAAGTATGTGGAAGACAAACTAAAGGATATCAAAGAAGACGAGGACTTAAGCCGGTATATCTTGTAACGCATGTTTTGCACCCTAAAGAGCCGTGGTGCAATGGACCCCTTCGGTTTTTAACCATTTCCATCCACAGAAGACAGATTCACCGGGTGCCAAAGTGACCCCGAACGAAGAACAGCGGCCCGCTTAAAAACCGGATCGTTCCAATGGGATCGGGCTGGATTTTTCAGTCAAATAGGTCAAAATTTAAGGTGTTAGAATGAAAGAAGATATCATGACCCGGGCCGATGAGGTTATCGCCAAAACCTACAAAAGATTTCCAATCGTAATCACCAAGGGCAAAGGGTGCCATCTCTGGGATGCAACAGGGAAACAATATACGGATTTTGTTTCCGGAATTGCGGTTTGCAACCTGGGCCATGCACATCCGAGAATTTCTAAGGCGCTTGCAAAGCAGGCGGATACCCTTTTGCATGTGTCGAACCTTTACTATACGGAGCCCCAGGTACAGCTGGCATCATGGCTGACACAAAACAGTTTTGCCGACCGGGTTTTTTTCTGCAACAGCGGAGCTGAAGCCAATGAGGCGGCCATTAAGCTTGCCCGGAAGTATTTCAAAGACAAAGGTGAAAGGGAACGCTACAGGATCGTCTCCATGGAACAGTCTTTTCATGGACGGACCATGGCCACACTCTCTGCAACCGGGCAGGATAAGATAAAAAAAGGATTCGAACCGATTCTTGAGGGATTCGACCATGTACCGTTCAACGACATGGATGCCTTGCACAATAAAATCGGCCCGCAGACGTGCGCTGTTTTGATAGAGCCGATCCAAGGTGAAGGCGGGGTGCGTTGCCCCGATGATGGGTATCTCAAGGCGGTCAGGCGGGTGTGCGATGAAACCGGTATGCTTTTAATTTTTGATGAAATACAGACCGGAATGGGACGCACAGGCAAGCTTTTTGCCTATGAACATTTCGGGATTGAACCGGATATCATGACATTGGCGAAGGCCCTTGGCAATGGATTGCCCATCGGCGCCATGCTTGCCAAAGAAGCCGTGGCGGATGCATTCGGACCGGGCGCCCATGCGTCCACATTCGGCGGCACTCCCATTATCACCGCAGCTTCACTCGAGGTGGTTAAAGTGCTTTCAGAAGAAAATATCATAGCGCATTGCTCAAACATCGGCGCCTATTTTGAAGAACGGCTTTTATGGCTGAAAAACAGGCATGAATCGATTGTGGATGTTCGTGGCAAAGGCCTGCTTGTGGGGATGAAGCTCGAAATAGAAGGGCCTGATAAACTGTATCCAAGAGAATATCTTGCGCTTTATTCCGCCGCTTACCATTGAAAAAAATCATATAGACGCACTCGTGGCATGCCTGGATGAAATTTTGGGTTGAAGATCTTCGATCAAAAGATGAGGTTGAGTTGAAAAAAAACATTTTGACACTTTTGGATCTTAGCGTAGAGGATTTTGAGGCAATCCTTGAACGGGCCATCGAACTCAAAAAAAGATACAGAAACGGAATTAGAGATAAATCCCTTGTGGGTAAAACCCTGGGGCTTATTTTTGACAAGCCGTCGATCCGAACCCGGGTTTCCTTTGAAGCGGCCATGGTGCAGCTTGGCGGAACACCGATTTTTATCGGTGCAGAGGACCCCCAGATTGCCCGCAACGAACCTGTTCGAGACATCGCCAGAGTGCTTTCAAACTATCTGGACGGTCTGGCGATCCGGACATACTCCCAGGATCTGCTGGATGAGTTCGCTGAGTTTTCATCGATTCCGGTTATCAATGCACTGACAGATCTGTACCACCCATGCCAGGTGATCAGCGATATTATGACGGTCATCGAACATAAGGGGAGGTATAAAGATATCAACATCGTCTGGGTGGGGGACGGAAACAATGTGTCCCACTCCTGGATAAATGCAGCGGCTGTTTTGGGAATGAATCTTAACATGGCCTGTCCCGAAGGATATTCCCCTGACCGGCAAATTTTAGAAACCGCTTTGGGAAAAGGCGTTGGTAAAATTGTCGTAACCTCGGATCCTGTCGAAGCCGTAAAGGGTGCAGATGTAATTTATACCGATATTTGGGCGAGCATGGGGCAGGAGAGCGAGCTCAGTAGCAGACGGCATGTGTTTGAGCCCTTCCAGATCAATGAAGCGCTTTTAAAAAATGCTCCCGACGATGTTATTTTGATGCATTGCCTTCCGGCACACAGGGGGAATGAGATTAGCGAAGAAGTCCTCGAAGGCCCCCATTCAGTTGTTTGGGACCAGTCTGAAAATAAACTTCACTGTAAAATTTCTCTGTGTGTCGTAAAAAGAGGTGTCTATGTCTGAAAAACTCTGGACCGGGAGATTCACTGAAAAAACAGACAGGCTTGTTGAAGAATTCACGTCTTCCATCGATATAGATAAACGTCTTTATTCTTATGATATTCAAGGGAGTATCGCCCACTGCCGCATGCTTGCAAAGGCGTCTATTATTTCCGAAGAGGACGCCACAACGTTGATCGAAGGGCTGGGTCTGATAAAAAGGGAGATCGACCGGGGAGAGTTCCAGTTTGACAGCAGCCTGGAGGATATCCACATGCATATCGAGACCCGGCTCATGGAAAAAGTCGGGAAAATCGCTCAGAAGCTCCATACCGCAAGGAGCCGAAACGATCAGGTGGCTCTGGATGTGAGGATGTATCTGAGGGATGAGACTTCAGATACCGTAAAACGGCTGCTTATGCTCCAAATGGTTTTGGTGGACCTTGCTAAAACCTACCTCGATGTTGTCATGCCCGGCTACACGCACTTGCAGCGGGCCCAGCCGGTTCTTTTATCCCATCATTTCATGGCGTATTATGAAATGCTTTCAAGGGATGTCGAAAGGTTCGATGACTGTTTAAAACGGATAAACGTGATGCCGCTGGGCAGTGCAGCCCTTGCCGGAACCACCTATCCCATAGACCGGGCGTATACGGCGAGTCTTCTCGATTTTCCAAAAATATCGGCCAACAGCATCGATGCCGTGTCGGATAGAGATTTTATCATTGAATTTATATCGGCTGCAAGCATCTGCATGGTTCATTTAAGCCGAATGTCGGAAGAGCTTATTTTATGGTCTTCATCGGAATTCGGTTTTATTGAACTTCCAGATTCCTTTGCCACCGGCAGCAGCATCATGCCCCAGAAGAAGAACCCCGATGTGCCTGAACTGGTTCGCGGTAAAACAGGACGCGTTTTTGGAGATCTGGTATCCATATTGACGATTATGAAATCTTTGCCCTTGTCGTATAACCGGGACATGCAGGAAGATAAACCCGTTTTGTTCGGAACCGTGGATATTTTAAAACAATGTATCGAGATTTATATAAAAATGCTTCCGAAATTGAAGATTAACACGGAAGCAATGAGTACGGCGGCAACCCGGGGATTTTTGAATGCAACAGATATGGCGGACTATCTCGTAAGCACCGGCATACCGTTCCGCCAGGCACATGGCTGTGTCGGTGAGGCGGTTTCGTATGCCTCGAATAAAAAAAAGGAACTTCATGAACTGACCCTTGAGGAATTGCAGTCCTTTTCATCCCATATTAAAAAAGACATATTCAAAATCTTAACCACGGATCAGATGATAAACCGGAGAAAATCCCCGGGAGGGACGGCGTCAGAAAACGTAAGGGCTGCCATAAAGGCGGCGGAAGAAGAACTTGCTTCAAAAATAAACGGTTGATGGTTATTTGAGTGATGATGACAAAAATGTTTAAAAAAAGTCTTGTGTTAATATGTTCGATTGTTATTTTGCTGTCCTTTGTTCTTTCGGGGTGCGGCAAGAAGGGGCCGCCCAGGCCGCCTGTAAAAGAAACTGTGGATCAAAATATAAAAGGGGCTGGTTCTTAGAAAAATTTTTCCCACAAAAGACTTTTTACGAGATTGTCAATAGTTCATGAACAAAAAGGGGTTTTATGCATCATTTTGCCTATCGCAACAACGAGTTGTATTGTGAAGATGTGCCAATCCGGACCATTGCCGAAGATGTCGGGACGCCGTTTTATTTGTACAGTCATGCGACGCTAAAGCGCCATTTTTTAATTTTTGATGAGGCCTTTGAAAGTCAGGACAGACTTGTATGCTATTCAGCAAAGGCCAATACGAATCAGGCAGTTTTGAAGCTGTTTGAAACCCTTGGCAGCGGGCTCGATATTGTTTCCGGCGGCGAACTGTATCGGGGGTTGAAAGCCGGTTTTTCTTCAGACAGAATCGTCTATTCAGGTGTCGGAAAGCGTATGGATGAGATAGACTATGCCCTCGAAGCGGGGATCCTGATGTTCAATGTAGAATCCCTTGAAGAAATCGATCTCATCAATGAAAGGGCGGGTCTTTTAAACCGAAAAGCACCTGTGGCCATTCGGGTAAATCCCGACGTCGATCCCAAGACACACCCGTATATTTCAACCGGCCTGGAAAAAAACAAATTCGGTGTCGATACAGAGACTGCCCTTGAAGGGTATAAAGTTGCAAGCAGACTCGACAATATCGATGTGGTGGGTATCGACTGCCATATCGGGTCACAGATAACAGAAGCAAAACCTTTTATCGAAGCACTGGAAAGCATAAGGCGCTTGATCGATGAACTGCGCCATATGGGAATCAAAATCAAATACCTGGATATGGGCGGGGGGCTCGGAATAACCTATGACAATGAATCGCCGCCCCATCCCCGTGAATATGCCCGGGCCATCGTCGACTCCCTCAAAGGTGCCCATCTAAAACTGATCTTGGAACCCGGTAGGGTTATCGTCGGAAATGCCGGAATACTGGTGACCCAGGTTCTTTTCAGGAAATCGAGTCGAGTCAAAGAGTTTGTGGTTGCCGATGCCGGAATGAACGATCTGATGCGCCCCACATTGTACAGCGCTTTTCATGCCATTGAACCGGTTGTCCGTGCTGAAGACGACCCGATAACGGCAGATGTCGTGGGCCCCATTTGCGAGAGCGCGGATTTTCTGGCCCAAGACCGCAAGATCAACAATGTAAAAAAAGGCGATCTTCTTGCGGTGATGAGTGCAGGGGCCTATGGCTTTACCATGAGTTCCAATTACTGCTCCAGACCCAGGGTGGCCGAAGTCATGGTAAAGGATGACAGTTTTTATGTGGTTCGAAATCGCGAGAGTTACCAGGATCTGGTCGTCAGCGAGTCGATCCCGCCGTTTTTAGGTGATTGAACATTATGGAAAAAATAGAATTTTATAAGATGAGCGGCAGCGGCAACGACTTTATTGTCGTCGACAACCGCGATAGAATTGTAGATGAAACCGATCTGTTAAATTTTATTGTCAAGGTATGTCGCAGAAAAATGTCTGTAGGGGCCGACGGATTCATCCTTGTGGAGAACACGGAGGGCGCGGACTTCAAATGGCGGTTTTTTAACTCCGACGGCAGTGTTGCGGAGATGTGCGGAAATGGTGCACGGTGTGTTGCGCGGTTTGCATATTTAAACGGTATTGCCGGATCGGAGATGTCCTTTGAGACCGGGGCCGGAATCGTTGAAGCTCAGGTTGCCGGCGAAAGCGTTAAAATAAAAATGACAGATCCGTCAGATCTCAAAACGGATTATACCCTCGAACTTAAAGACCGTTCGATTTCCGTCTCCAGCATCAATACGGGCGTACCCCATGTGGTGATGGTAACAGACACCCTTGATGATGTCGAAGTTGTTAAAATGGGACGGGAGATCCGGTTCCACGATATGTTTGCTCCGGCCGGCACCAATGTTAATTTCATCTGCCCCATAAAAGATGATACCATTGGAGTTCGAACCTACGAGCGTGGCGTTGAGGATGAAACATTGGCTTGTGGGACCGGGTCCGTTGCGGGTGCGCTCATCATGGCTCGCAAGATGAAGATCGATGCTCCGATCCATGTTTTGACCCGGAGCGGTGTTAATCTCAAGATCTATTACAAAGAAAAAGATGCTACATATCAGGACATTTATCTTGAAGGGGATGCCCGAGTCATTTACCGGGCGAAACTCTTTGACGATGCATGGAAAGACAATTCCTGATTTCCAAGAGCGCACTCCGGCATTTTTCTTTGACGGATTATAATTGATCGTTTGGGGATTTCTCTTTTTTAGTGTCCCGCTTTAAGCAGGACATTGTATCGCATCGGGAAGCGATTGTAAAAATTGAACAATGGGCGTTCATACCGCATACATTGGGGCCGGTTCCAACATCGGAGACAAACTGTTGAATTGCAAGAACGGAATCTCTGCCCTGACAAACACCCAAAATGCCGTGGAAAAGGCGTGGTCGCGGTTCTACAAAACCGAGCCGGTGGATTACAAAAACCAGGATTGGTTTATAAATGTCGTGGTCAAGGTTGAAACCACCCTTGCCCCTTTTGAGCTGTTAAAGACACTTAAATCTATAGAACGAGGTGCCGGACGTGTGGACGGTTCCATAAGATTCGGTCCCAGGGTTCTTGATTTGGACATCATTTTGTACGATGATTTGGTGACGAATTCATCCAAACTGATCGTTCCACATCCCAGAATGCACAAAAGACGTTTTGTATTAAGACCAATCTGTGATATAGATCCAACGATTGTTCATCCTGTTTTAAAAAAAGAGATGCAGGCGCTGCTGGATGTCCTGGATAAGAATGAGCAAAGGATTGTTGAGTATCGATGCGATTATTAATCCTATTGGGTATTGTATACCTTTGTTACAGGTTTCTGAAATCCTGGATACTTAAAGAGCCGTCGTCGCACCAAACGGTATCGGAAAAAAAAGCAGGCGAGATCGACAACGTCATGGTTAAAGATCCCTATTGTGGCGTATATTTCGCCAGAAAAGACGGCGTTGATTTAAAAATCGACGGACAGGATTTATATTTTTGCAGCCAGGAATGCAGGGATAAATTTGCGGGAAAGCATTCAGAAAAATAGTTCCCAACCCGCTATCATCCAGTTCGCCGAATCATAAAGCGTTTTTTGCGGCAACTGCAACAAGACGAATAATTAAGAAATCAATATATCGAACAGGAGGTTTTTTAGATGAAATTTTTTATCGACACTGCAAACATCGACGAAATTAAGGAAGCACACAGCATGGGGATGGTTGACGGCGTTACAACCAATCCCAGCCTGATAGCCAAAGAGGGTCGAGACTTTGAAGAGATTATTAAAGAAATCTGCGAAATCGTGAACGGCCCCATCAGCGCTGAGGTTATCAGCATCGATGCCGAAGGTATGGTTAAAGAGGGTCGTGAACTCTCAAAAATCCATGAAAATATCGTGATAAAAATTCCCTTGTTGGTGGACGGTTTAAAGGCGACACGAATACTTGCCGAAGAAGGGATCAAGACAAACGTAACGTTGGTCTTTTCGCCGTTGCAGGCGCTGATGGCGGCCAAAGCCGGGGCGACGTATGTAAGCCCCTTCATCGGTCGCCTGGATGACATATCTCAGGAAGGCCTTCTGCTGGTGGAGCAGATTGTTGAAATTTACAGTAACTACGCATTCGATACTGAAATCATTGTGGCAAGCATTCGCAATCCGCTTCATGTACTGGAATCGGCGTTAATGGGCGCCGACATCGCCACCATTCCCTTTAGTGTCCTCAGTAAATTGGCGGCCCATCCCTTGACCGATAAAGGGCTCAAGGCATTT
>JAAXQD010000174.1 GCA_012974475.1 Desulfobacterales bacterium | reverse complement strand
AGATGTGTATAAGAGACAGGATTTTATCTATATCCAATCCAAGCATGATTGGATACTTTCATGCGGGTTACAATCAATTTTGCCAAGAAAGGTTTGAATGAAGACCATAAGATCAATACTTCTTGCGATGGTTGTCGTTGCCATAACTATCGGCACCCTTTGGCACCAAAACCGTCCTGCTGAAACTAAAGAGGCAACATGGGAGGATGTGCTGGTCGAAGCCGAAAACGGTGCCTACCGGATTATCAGCAATATGGAATTATGGGAACTGTTTAAATCAAAGCCGGACAGCCTTTTATTGGTGGATACGAGACAGGAATGGGAATATCGAACCGGGCACATAAAGGGCGCTTTAAATTTTCCCATGGAACCGACCTGGTGGTCGCGATGGCGCAAACAAAAACCTCTCGCAAACTTCCTCGGGCC
Organism: Desulfobacterales bacterium; assembly: GCA_012974475.1. Taxonomy (GTDB): domain Bacteria; phylum Desulfobacterota; class Desulfobacteria; order Desulfobacterales; family UBA11574; genus JAAXQD01. The sequence goes on along the minus strand of JAAXQD010000174.1, from coordinate 12,279 downwards.
GGATAAAAAGCGTTTAATTGTTTTTTACTGAGCGGGATTGGCATGAGTTCGAAGTGACTCGGCGGCCAGGGTGGCCGTAAAACTCGGCTACCACAACACCTTCCGTAATCCCAAAGGATATCCCGAATGGCAGAAAATGGGATTGCCGATACTGCGGACACCGGCAGGATTGACCCAACCTTCCGCCGAACCCGAAGCGCCCGGCCCCCTGCACGGTTGGGCCATGATTTGGACCCTTTTGGGAATATTCGTGGGGGGCATGGCCCTTAACCTTACCCCCTGTATTTATCCGTTGATCCCCATTACTGTTTCTTATTTCGGAGGACGGAGCGAAAAAAGCAAGGGGATCGTGATCAGACACGGTTTATGTTATATTATGGGATTGTCGTTGACAAATTCCGTTCTGGGTGTGATTGCGGCGTTGACCGGGGGCCTCATGGGGACCATGCTCCAAAGTCCTGTTGTACTCGGGCTGGTTGCAGGTATCTTGGTCTTTTTTGCTGCCAGCCTGTTTGGATTTTGGGAATTGCGATTGCCTCACGGTTTAACTCAAGCTGCCTCAAAATCCTATACCGGTTACTTTGGAAGCCTTTTTATGGGCCTGACTTTAGGGGTCGTAGCAGCCCCCTGTATCGGCCCTTTTGTGCTTGGACTGCTCACTTGGGTGGCCAAAATCGGAAGTCCGTGGCTGGGGTTTGTCATCTTTTTTACACTGAGCCTGGGCTTGGGGGTGCCTCTTTTTTTTCTCGCTTTCTTCTCGGGACAATTAGACAGACTTCCCCGTTCCGGTGAATGGATGCTATGGGTACGCAAGCTCATGGGCTGGGTCCTGATCGGCATGGCAGCTTATTTTATTCGGCCGATTTTGCCCAAACCGATGGACGTATTTCTTATGGCGACCATCGCCTTGTCAGGGGGGCTGCATTTAGGATGGATTGACCGGAGTAAAGCCGGTTTTCGATTCTTCGAGTGGATCCCGACAGGCGTGGGATTGGCAGGCTTGATCATTGCGACTTTTCTCATGGGCTCATGGTTTATTCAAGGCTCTGGTGTGGAATGGAAACCGTATTCGGATCAATTGTTAACAACGGCCAACAGGTTAAAAAAACCGGTGATTATAGATTTTTACGCGGGCTGGTGTAGTCCCTGTCGAAAACTGGATGAGGTGACGTTTCATGACCCCGAGGTGGTAAAACAGGCCAAGAGCGACTTCATCATGATCAAGGTCGATCTTACCCGAAAAGGCAATTCTGTTTACGAGCATTTATTGCGGCATTATGGGATAAAAGGGGTTCCAACGGTTGTGTTTTTAGACCGTGATGGAACCGAAAGGCGTGATCTTCGCTTGGTCGATTTTCTACCTCCCGATCAGTTCCTGATCAGAATGTTTGAATTAAAAAGATCATAAGGAGACACTCATGGTTACAGTAAAATTCTTTCTCAACGAACCCAATGGCAAGCCCTGAAAGCATTTCAAAAAGATGATGCCCAGGCTGGGTGAAAAATACAACATCGAGATAGAAACCATATCCAAGCCCCCGGAAGAATACCATACGGATGAGTATTTCGAATTGGATTTGCCGGTCGCTCCTGCTGTTATGGTGGAAAAGGAAATTGTGGTGGAAGGATCTGGCGTATCGGAAAAGAAGCTGGTATCGGTAATACAGCGGCATCTGGGACTTTCAAAACAGGAATCATCCGGGAAAGGGATAATTGAACGTTTGTTAAAGCGATAGTTTCTGTTCAACGGCCGCAATGCCCCCTCTCGGTTCTTGTATCAGAACACGGTTTCGGCCAGAAGTTCTGCAATATGTTTGACCTGAATCTTTCCCCTTCGTTTATCCATCCCGCCGCGGAGCTGTAAAACACAGCCCGGGCAGTCCGTGACCAGAAGCTCGGCCGGGGTATCTTCCACGTTGTCCAGCTTCTTTTTAAGGATCTCGGCGGATATTTCAGGAAAATCGATTGAATAAGATCCGCCGAACCCGCAGCAGACATCTTCGTCTTTAGACCTTACATAGGTGTAGCCCGCCAATTGGATAAGTTTTCGGGGTTCCGCGGTGACATGCAGGCCCCGGCAAAGATGGCACGGGGCGTGATAGGCAACTTTTTTATGGGTTGCCTTAAATTCTTCTGAAGACACATCGAGCACATTGACCATAAAAGAACTGAAATCGATGATTTTATCCGAAAATTCTTTTAGATTTCCAAGCCAATCAGAATCTTTTTTGAATATCTTGAAACCATTGTGCTTGAGATGAGACCCGCAGGAAGCGCACAGGGTAAGGATGTAATCATAATTTTCAGGCTGCACGGCTCGAATATTCTGAAGCGCTACGTCTCGGGCGGTTTCCTCCTCAGCAGCCATCAATGCCGGTAATCCGCAGCAGGTTTGATCCTTGGGGAACTCTACCTGAACCCGGTGTCTTTCAAGCAATCTAAGGAGGGCTCTGGCGTGTTCAGGGTAGATGAAATCGACGGCACACCCGGCAAAAAGCGCGACGGTATATTTCGGACGGACAACCTGTTTGCGCAAATATTTCCACTGATCTCTAAAGGGCGTTTCGGCGATCACCGGAAGGCTTCGAAATCCGTGTCTTTTTTCAAAAAAATTCGGCAAATGCCGGATCATGGGACCTTTTCGGGCCAGCGGCTTCTGGGCAAGATAGCCTTGGCGGAGGATAAAATGAAAAAGGCGGCGGTTTTTCATAACCCTGGAAAGAATTAAATTTTTTGCGGGTGTTTTTCCGTCTTGATCCAACACCGCACGATATGTCTTTTTAATCAGATGGGGAAGATCGATGTCCACGGGACAGACTTCTCTGCACGCTTGGCAGTTGATGCAGTTTTGTACGATCACCCGGTCATTTTCTATACCATGGTAAAAAAGGGTTAGAATCAAACCGATTGCACCGATGTAGACATGGCCATATTTATGGCCGCCTACCTTGCTGTAGACGGGGCAGACATTGGCACAGGCCCCGCATCGAATGCACCTGAGAGCTGGTGAAAAGACCGGGTCTTTGGCAAGTGCAAGACGTCCGTTGTCCAGAAACACGATATGCATGACTTTCCGGTTCGATGGAGAAGCGCCGCATTCCACAGCGCCCTTTATCCACGTGACATAAGAGGTGATCGCCTGACCGGTGGCGTTTCTGGGAAGGACTTTAAGGATTCGAAGCATCGTCTTTAAATCCGGAATCAACTTGTCATAACCGACCAGCGCCACATGGACCCTCGGCATTGTCGTCACCAGACGCATATTCCCTTCATTGGTGACCAGACCCAAAGCCCCGGATTCCGCAATGGCGAAATTGGCCCCGGTGATCCCCATATCCGCCGCCAGATACGTGGGTCTGAGTTCTTGCCTGGCGACTTTGACCAGTTTGTCGATATCTTCAGAGTTTTGCTTTTTCCCGGTTACATCCGCAAACAGATCGCCCACCTGATGGCGGGAAAGGTGAATGGCCGGCATGACCATATGGGACGGTCCCTCTTTGCGGAGCTGGATAATCCATTCACCCAGATCGGTCTCCGTTACCGTAAAGCCCTCCTTTTCTAAATGGTCGTTGAGGAACGTCTCTTCGGCGGTCATCGATTTGGCTTTGACGATCTTTTCTACATGGTGTTCCTTTGCAATGGCAGTGATAATTTCATTGGCCTGTTGGGCATTTTTGGCAATATGAACTTTGGCACCGGCGGTTTCTGCATGGACTTTGAATTCTTCATACAGCTCTTTAAGATACGGGAGTGCGCCGTCTTTCCCTGTTGCAATCTCTTTTTTTATACCTTCAAAATCTATACCGTCATAAACTGCGGGGCGGTTTTCCCGATACGCTGTATAAAAGTTGTCCAATGCAGTTCGAAGAAATTTATCGGAAAGGGCCTCTTTGAGCTGCTTTTTATACGATTTCATATCCTGGGCGGTTTTGATCATTCCCGATCTTCCTCCACAATAAGAATGTGTAGCTCCTGGGGACCGTGGACCCCGATGGCCAGCACCCTTTCGATGTCCGCCGTTCTGCTGGCACCGGTGATGAACGCATAATAAGACGGCGTATCGGCCATCAGGACGGCATTCAATTCCTTTTCTAAAGCTGCGCTGTCGGGTTTGATTTTTGAGGCCGGTAAAACAGCGATATGGGTTTCGGCCAGCATGGTTGCAATACGAACATCTTCCGAAGAAGAATCGATCACCAGTGTTCCGGTTTCGGCAATTCCCCAATCAGCAGGCGTAAAGGACGTGTGGATCTCATGGGTATGAGGCCTTAAGGGAAATTCGAGCAACTCGAGTTGAAAAGTTTCGCACGCTGTTTTCATAAGGCGGGCTTCGTCTGGGTTTAATCCCGCAGCAGCAACCGTTCTGCCCCCCTGTTTTTGGGTTAGATCGACGGTATATCGAACCGCTTCCTCCATATCGGTGATTTTCGACACGATGGCCTGAACCGTTTCTGCTCGTTGTTTCATCATCTGTATGAGATCTGAATTGGGCATGGTTTTTTTGAAAGGCGATAGGGTGGTCCACTGAAAATTGAACTGTTTGAACTGCAACAGCTTCGCCCCGTTGAATTTCAAGGATTCAACGGGGCTGCAGGAAGCTTCAATACGATTTTTTTTAAAAGGCTTACGTCATGGACGGATATCTATCGTTGGATAGAATCCCCTTTTCGGTCCCTTTGAATAGGGGTGCATTATATTAAATGAAATATCTTGCGTTTTCTGGGCATGTCCTTTGTTTTGCCGGCCGTCAAAGAAAGCACCGTTGGCCTCTAGGATATGTTCGATTCGATGTTTAAAGGCCTGGACGAATTTGGCACCGCTCCCTTTAAATCTCATGGCACCCAGGTTGAATTTGCCGTCAACCTCAGAAAGGGCTTTGATGGAAACGCTGTGTCGTGCAAGGTCCTTGGCGTTTCTGATATAACCCCATGCAATATGTCCTGCCGGAATCTTTAAAGGTTCATTCAGATCCATGATGGTGTGCGGCATGATGATACACCCGGGTCCCACCGTCAATGGGAAATCCTGGGTGCCCCGGAGAAATGAATTAAAACCGACAAAAACATTTTTCCCCAAACGGGCGTGGATAATTTTGCCACCATGGGCCGTAATGTTATTGCCTTCAAGACGGGAATTAATGATGTAGCAGTTCTCCTGGGCATTGGCACCCTTTCCCATCCATGCATTTTTCAGATACGCCCGCTGCGCCACCAGGACGTTTTCGCCGATATGGCTTTTTCCTCTAATGACAGCGTAGCGATTCAAGGACGCACTGCGTGGAATGTCAGGGGGAGCTTTAAGGGTTACAACATCAAAGATACTTTGAAAATCTGTTTTTCGGGATCTCACAAAGTCGATAAATATTCCCACGGGTTTTTCTCCGGGATTTATGGAAATATAATTGTCGAGAACTTTTTTTGGGAAAGTGTAGCTAAACTCGAATAGGTCTCCGGCTTTGATCCAGACCTTTCCGGGTTCCACATTTTGATGAGACAGTTCGCCCACCTGCACATAAGCGAAGGCCCCGATAATAGAGTCGTGGACCGTTGTCAGGTCCACAGTACCGAAAGGCCCGATAAAACATCCTTCCACCGGAGAACCGTGAATGTTGGCATAATGCATGGATGCCGTATTTTGGACCAAAAACTCTTCCAGCGTTTCCGGATCGTGGGAATAACAGTGAACCAGGGTTTTGATCAGACAGGCGTCTTTAATCCGGATGACTTCGTCATCGTAAACTGGAAGTTCAGAACCTTGAAAATGAAACCGATCCCCTTTGGCTTTGAGTTCATCTCCCCGGACATCACTTTTATAAAGCACTGAGTGTTCAACCGTGCATTTGCCATAAAAATAGCTTCCGGCCAAATTGGAACGGCTGAAATGGAAGTGAATCGGATGCTGGGGTGTAATTCCGCAAAAGGCATAGAATTTGCCCAGCTGGCGCATTGGAATCGTCTCGCGAACATAAGGTTCCGCATCGAACCCGAAATCCCGGAGGTTGATATTAATCCGTTCGACGATTCGTTCAATCAGATTCCCAAGCTGTTTCATATTCTCTCCTCATAAGTTCTGGTGTGTTTTTTTAAAGAGTAGGGAACAGCGGTTTTATTAACATCCAATTGGGCGTAAGGGCAAGGGGTTTTTGGGTCTTAAGACCGAATTTCTCACCAGCCCCATTCGTCCTGCACCCAGAGAATTCAGCTTTAAACACGGTAAGATTTTATTTTGAATCGAGGATGTTCCGGATGTCTTTTTCAATTTTTAGCATATAATGGTTCAAGGCGGCATTGTTGTTCATGATCATATCAAGCTGTCGGGTATGAAGCGTCATATAGCCCAGAATTTCGAGGCGTTTTTTCATGTAATTTTCAATTGAACTCTCGCAAACCGAAAGTGGGCAGAGTAAAGTGTATCATATGGCCTGCATCGGTGTTGCAAAATGTAACGGCAACTGGGGGTAACCTCCTGTAAATATAATAATAAAATTTTATACCAATGTTATTCATTAAATGTGATAAGGCCTTGTATTTTAAGCGAGTTGTATGTGAATTCCTGAATATTTTTAATTGACACGGCATGAAATGTAATATAGGTTGCTTTTTTCGATGAATTCGGCCTTAAGCATAAAAGACAACGCCTATATTCAGGAGGATGAGATGAGGATTAATGGTAAGCTGTGGACCATTATTTTAATTAGCCTGTTCTCGTTGACGTTAATGGCATCCCCTGCCTTTGCAGATGGTTCGGCCGAGGCATCCAATGGCCATGCGTGGTGGTTCTGGCCGCTGGTTTTACTGATCGTCACCTTTATTATGGGAATACTTGCCGTTCTCGGGGGTGTCGGCGGCGGGGTTTTATTTGTGCCGATTATCAGCGGATTTTTCCCGTTTCATTTAGATTTTGTGCGTGGTACCGGTCTTCTCGTAGCCCTTTCCGGTGCACTGGCCGCAGGCCCCGGACTTCTAAAGATGAACCTTGCCAGTTTGCGGCTGGCAATTCCGGTCGCCCTGATCGCCTCCACCTGTGCCATCATCGGTGCCATGATCGGCCTTGCCCTGCCTACCAATGTCATTCAGATTTCCCTTGGCATCACCATTCTTGGGATTTGTGTCCTGATGCTAACCGCCAAAAAATCGACGGTTCCGGATGTTCCCCAAGCAGACCGCTTATCATCAGCGCTTAGAATCTGCGGTGTTTATCAGGAAGCCAGCACCGGCGAGATTATCGACTGGAAGATACACAGGACGCCTATGGGATTGGCCCTGTTCATCATAATCGGCCTTATGGCCGGCATGTTCGGCCTCGGAGCCGGCTGGGCCAATGTTCCGGCACTCAATCTTCTCATGGGAGCCCCCTTAAAGATCAGCGTCGCCACCAGTAAGTTCCTCCTTTCCATTACAGATACTTCTGCAGCCTGGATATACATGAATAAAGGCTGCGTGATTCCTATGATGGTCGTCCCCTCACTGGTGGGGATCATGCTCGGTTCCTTTGTGGGCGTCCGCCTCCTGAAAATCGCCAAGCCCACTTTTATACGGTGGATGGTGATCGGGATCCTGGCCTTTGCAGGCGCCAAGGCCCTGTCCAAAGGATTGGGATTTTAGTGACAGCCAAAATTCAGGGATAATAAAGATTTTTTTTACTTAGGAGAAAAGGAAATGAGCGAAAAACAACCGGCCATGCTAGAAGCATCCCCCGAACAGGTTCTTTATGCAAGGATACTGGAAATAGGGATGTACTTAGGCTTACTTGTCCTTTTTGTTACGTTCGGCCTTTATGCATTCGGCATTGTAGATCCCTATATTCCATTGGATAAAATCTCCAACTACTGGTCCATGAATGTCAATGACTATCTTAAACACGCAGAAATCAAAGCCGGATGGGCCTGGCTCGGTATGCTCAAGTACGGAGATTTTATTAATTTCATCGGCGTTGCCATGCTGGCAGGTGTTACCATATTCTGCTATGCCGCGATCGTACCGACGTTGCTTAAAAATAACGACAAGGTTTATGCAATATTGGCAGTGCTCGAAGTCATTATCCTCAGCGCCGCCGCCAGCGGGATACTCGCCGTAGGGCACTGATCCATTAACGATACGGGCTAAAACATTCCGCTCAGCTGGTGTGACAGTGAATCACTGCAGATATCTTCAAGTTGCAATACAATCCGCTTAAGCTCATCACTGCTTGCCAGGGATTCGACGGTTTCGATGGCGGCGACCTGCTCGGGCGGATATGCCTCAAGGATTTCATATGTATCTTCGAATTCATCTGCAGCAAGCTGTGACGTCAAAATGATATAGTTGTCCAGCCGCTGTTTTGAACCCTTCAATGCAGGCCGTTCCACCAGAGATTCCTCCATGGTTTTGCCGGTCAAAAACATTAAATCCTTGACTTCTTTTGCCTTGAACCCTTCCACAAAACGCCGGTAAGCAATGACTTGGGCATAGTTCGGAATCATGGCCCGGTCCCGGTTCCTTACGGTGGCGGAAACCAACTGGTAGTTCAACGTAATGTACCATTTAAGCAGATCCTGATCCATCTTCCGATAATTCGGAAAACGTTGTTCGTTTCCCGGCGTCATCACTTCTTGTATAATTTTATTGACCAACGATTCCCGCAATTCTGTCAGAATGTTGTAAATTTCCGTGCTTTTTCGATAGGCAACCCGCTGGAGAAGGGCCTCATTTCGAAATGTCCAGTTGTTTGGATAGAGGGTCATTTTTTCGGTCAAAAACAACAATCGCCGCAATATATGATACCGCGGTGTCGGCTTCCAGCCCAAAGCGCGGTAGGTCGCAGAAGCATCGACACAAAGCTCTTTATCGATATATTCCGCCATCCATGGCTTTTCGAGGGTTTCCTTGCCGACAAGCCATCCCCAAAACGATCGCATGATCAACCCCAAAGTTGCCGGTATTTTGGGCATCCGAATCGGTTTAATATCATGGCCGTGATAGTAATTTGTTGCGGTTTTAAACAGCTCATTGTGTGAAACACACCCTTGGGGGCTGGCATTATAAATCCCAAAGCGAGGCAAACCATCACTGATTTCGATAATTCTCAAAAACAGTTTGTTAAGATCTCTGATATGGATATAGGGTACGGCCGATTTGCCGCCTCCGGCCACGATTCTCGACATGAGTATATTGCTAGACAGCCAGAATTTAAGCAACATATACAATATGGGATATTCACACCAGTCACTGTATACGGCCGCCAGCCGGACAATTGAGCATGAAAAGACGTTTGAATATTCCTTGATAATCGCTTCTGCTCGCATTTTACTGCGTGCGTAAGGAAAATCTGCGTCAGGGGGGCTCTCTTCGGTCAACGTATTGCCATACGGGGGAAATTTGCAGGCAGCCAGCGAACTTGAAAAGATGAAATGCTTGATTTCCAGAAGATTGGACAAATCAAGAAGATAGCGTGTGCCGGTGACATTGGTCTCCTCATATACACGATTTTCTTTCAGGGTGAAGTCGTAATACCCGGCCAAATGCAAGACATAATCGGCGCCGCCGTGGTCTTTAACATATTTAAAGACATTGAGCAGATTTTCCCACTCTGTTATATCGGCCTGCAGCCAGTGTGTATTTTCATTATTCGGAATACCCGCCTCTTTTTGGCTGCGGCGTGCGATGCAGAACAGGCGGAATTTTCCGGCTGCGGCGATGACAAAATGCCTTCCGATAAAACCGGATGCTCCGGTGACAACAATTCCCGGCAATCTGTCGTTCATTTTACCCTTCTTTTATATCTATCGGCACCAAAAATTCATTGAGCGTTTTACGTGATTGAGGTATTAAAATAAATGTAAAAGTTTAGTCCTTTGAAACAAATCGATTTCAAAGGAGCTTCAGGTATGATTTAATTTTTGGCTGGAAGCTGTCTGACCTGCCTGCCATGCAAGGCACGAGCGGGCAGGGTGGATTAGGGATCGTTTTGAAAGAACCATAGGCGATTTAACTTTATGGATAAAACCCCCTGTTAAAACAGAGACCTTTATTAATAGCCCGGGCAGGTTCTTTCATTACAAGCCCTTATTCACGAGTTCTTTCAGCAAAAATTTAATTATACCTGAAGCGGTAATGTTTTGAAAAGGCTAAAGTATTACAAATAAAACTCAAGGTTCTCACCCGATATTGTTGAAAACAAAGGATGCGAAACTTGAGTTAAAAGCTATGACCGACCTGAGACTTATATAACAGCACTATTGAGGGAAAAATGCAATACAACACCCTTTTTGGCCCGGTACCTTCACGAAGGTTGGGAATCTCCCTAGGGATCGATTTGGTCCCCATGAAAACCTGCACATTAAACTGCATCTACTGTGAGTGCGGAGAATCGACCCATCTGACATTAGAACGCAGAGAATATGTGCCCTTTGCCACAGTTAAACAGGAACTTTCCATTTATTTTGAAAACAATCCACCGCCGGATTATATCACCTTTTCCGGTTCGGGCGAACCGACTTTAAATTCAAGAATCGGTGATGTGTTACATTTTATCAAAAATCATATCCATGATATTCCCGTGGCCCTGCTCACAAATGGAACCTTATTTTCTCAAAAACAGGTTCGAGAAGATATTAAAGCGGCGACAGTTATCATCCCTTCGCTGGATGCTGCCACAGAGAAGGTCTTCAGAAAGATCAATCGCCCATCTCCACATCTAAAAGTCGATACGATCATCCAGGGGTTGATCCAGCTCCGCAAAGAATACCGCGGGAAAATATGGCTGGAAATATTTATCGTACCCGGCATGAACGATACAGAACAAGAATTAACCGCTTTGAAGCAGGCCATCGATAAAATCAAGCCGGATCAGGTCCAGATCAATACCCTGGACAGACCCGGGCCGGTTCCCACGCTTCGTGCCGCCACCCGGCAGGAGCTCGAACATGTTATAGATTTCTGGGAGATGGAAAACGCTGCCATCGTTGCGGATGCGCCTGAACACAAAGCGCTGTTTCCCTATCGCAAAGACACTGCATCCGCAATTTTGGGAACCATTGCCCGGCGTCCGTGTACCTTAACAGACCTCTCTGAAATTTTGGGATTACCGACCGATGAAGTAAAAAAATATATCGATTCTCTGCATACCGATAAAAAAATAAAAATTGTGAAACAGAAACGGGGATTGTTTTATCAATTATAGCGTATTGTTTTTTAAAAATTCTGTTCCCACCCTGGCGTCATGAATATTTAGAAGCCATCAGCAAAAGACTTTTTTTCGTATCCACAGATGCAAATTCCGGTTCATGGAGCGGCAGCAATATATCCGCCATATCCTTGACCTTAAGCATCATGTCGTACGACGCATATACATCGACATGCGTACCCGGCGGGATCACCTCCATTTCCATGGCCTTAACTTGTACCGGAGGATTAAAATTTTCATTGATGACGCAAAATCCGGTAATGGCGGCCTTTCCGGCAGATGTATCGATGAATATCGTCAAGCCACCGTCCGTATGAACCGGCGTGTGAACCGCCCGGATTCCCGGTAGAATTTGTGTGTCTTCGGAAAGTGTTATTATCTGCCCGTTCTCTTCCACATCCTCTATATAATCTTCGAGATAACGATAATCCAGCGGGTGAGGATTGTGGATCCTTTCGAGTTCTTTTTCGTGAATGTAAATTTGGGCATTTTCACATTTACAATCATTTTCACAATGGTCATTGTGCAGGTGGGTGTGGATGACAACATCGATATCTTTGGGTGTCAAATTCCATCGGGCCAGCCCTTCTTCAAAGGTATAAATCTTGCCGCCGATCGCTTTTTCTCGGCTTTCGGATTGAATGGGATTCATCTCACCGGTGTCAACGAGAATTTTACGATCACCGCCTTCAATATACCAGCTATAAACGGGAATGGTATATTCCTGGCCGTTGCCGTACTGATACGTCATCATGCTTTTATCAAAAACCTTTGTTCCCACTACAATGGGATGTATTTGGTACATGGTCACCCTCCGTTGATTGTTGCCCTTCTCCTGGTTTGTTTACGATCAATTAGGGTTAAAAATATATTGACTAAAGAAGACACAGGGTCTAATTAGCTTTTATTGAGTTTATGCTCACAACTATGGGTTTGCAAGAAAAAATTTGTTCTCGGAACGGTAAAATCAAAAAATTATCAACGCATTGAATTAAATACATTTATTTTGAAATTACGAAAGGAAATGAACAAAAATGGAAAAGATTGCAGTGGTGGGGTGCGGTGCTTATATGGACAGCGGGTATGGATGCCCGGGAGAATGGCGTTGTCTTAAAG
>JAAXQD010000047.1 GCA_012974475.1 Desulfobacterales bacterium | reverse complement strand
ATTTAAGGGTGTTGATATAATAATATTTAAACAGCAGCCGTGAACGCGCAAAACTTTCAGCAAGACTTCGGTAAACACCCTTGAGTTGCTGCAGAGTTCGGGCGTGAACGTTTAATTCGATAGTCGATAACCTCATTATCGAAGGGCGATACCATGGAAGAAAAGATTGTCATAAACCACTCCGTCGGAGGGAGATCTGAATCAAGAAACGTATTGAACAAATACTACAGCGTACAGTTCTACGTAAATGGGATGGATGCGGCATACCTTTTCAAGTTGCGAGACATCCCCTTAAACGGGCTATGTATTCTGGTAAAAGAAGATTCCCCGGTACTTAAAGAACTGGAAGTCGGTGATATATTGAACATGGGATACAATCCGCCGGAATCGCCAGATTCTCCCAAACTATTGAAGACCCAGGTCACCTCAAAAGGCGCATACGATTACTTTTCAGGTCATTCTCTCGTCGGGTTGTCTATTCTCGAGCAGGATAGGCATTTGTGATTTAACGAAAAACAGAACAAAAATATCCGCGGGCTTTCCATAGCAGATCTGTTTAAATGATGGCTTCTCTGGTGTACGTGCATCTTATTCTTCGGTCGTCTGCATAAAAAAGCAAAAAATGATGTGCACCGGGTCTAACAACGGCATTTAGGGAAGCTTTTATATTTTGAACATATTTAACCGGTTCGGTCGACTCCACACCCCATCGGGTTGACGGCTCACCAAACCGGATAATGTCTTGAAACAAATGAGGCTTTCAAGGCGGATACAGCAGGGTCAGCAATGGCCCTGCTTTTTTTTTGTGCGCCCGGCATGGCGGACCGAGAAGGATACAATCCTCAAGGTCGAATCCAGCAAAGGTTGGATTTTTGATCGCTTCAGGGAGTTTCAATGGACAGCTATGTAAACGAAGTAACAACCATTAGGATGTATATTTCATATTATTTATTGTTAATTTCCTTCCAATTAAGCTAACCATTTGAATTCCCAAAAAAAGACTTCATCAACGACTTCACTATTAATTTGGGCATGATATTTGCATCTATATAGTTCAACATGTATAATGAAGGAGAAATTTAATGTCGAATTGGATTCTTTTTGCAATTAGCTTGGCTTGGATCGGAATTGGGGCTGCGGCGAGTATTTATTCAGATGAATCTCGAATAACCCGGCTCTTGGGGGTAATTACGTTGATACTCGGCATGGAAGTTTTATCTTACACATTTTAAATTAAAACCCGCCCATGGAGTTTTTTCTTCTAAGCCTTTTTTTGGATTGGTTGGCCTGGCGGAAAACAAAACTACCTCTTTCTCGCCGGCTTCTGCCTTGACACATCAATTATGTTGTGACAGAAATACCTCACAGGTTCCACACCGCCAGCTTTCCAGGCTGTCATGTAATCGGATAACTCGGTGCTCGTTGGGGCACTGCCAGAATATTTTCGTGAGCCTCGAAAAGAACGCCGCCATACCGAATGAACCTATAACTTGAGCTCGTCGCCCTGTTGTCGGGTTGTTTGATAGCCATTGGAACTGTTCTTTTACGACGGTTTCTTTGGCACTAACTCAACACATCAGTAAAGGCAATCTACCAACCTCATGGCACTCGGAATTTCCTTTCTGTTTTCGGGCGTTGTTTTTGGCCTCAGCGCAGGGCTGTCCCCCGGGCCTTTGCTGACATTGGTCATTTCCGAAACGCTAAAACACGATGTAAAGGAAGGGATTAAAGTCTCCATTGCACCGATCCTGACAGATCTCCCAATTGTAATGTTTACGATACTCGTTCTTTCTCGGCTATCGAATATGTTGGCGCTACTTGCAGTGGTTTCTCTGCTGGGAAGCGCATTTCTGGTCTATCTGGGTTACGAAGGTATATCCTTTAAGGGTGTCGATATTGATGTGGAGCAAGCAAAGCCCCAATCGATTAGAAAAGGTGTCATCGCAAATTTTTTGAACCCGGCTCCCTATTTGTTCTGGTTTACCATTGGGGCACCTCTGGTGCTCAAAGCGTTCCATATCGGTATTTTTCCGGCATCTGCTTTTATACTGGGTTTTTACGTATTCCTTGTGGGGTCGAAGGTGTTGGTGGCTGTTGTGGTCGGAAGATCCCGGTTCTTTCTGAAAAGCAGAAATTACATTTACACCATCAGATTCTTGGGGATAATACTTCTGGTGTTTGCGGTTCTTTTTGCTAAAGACAGCTTGGAACTGTTTGGGATCATAGGAAAGGCTGTTTAGTCCGGAGTTTTCCCGAAGAATTTTTTGGGCCTAAATAAATTTCGTGACATATACCGGAAGACGTGGTATTGGGTCATCCAGAATGAAAGGAAATCCAAGATGATGCAAGCTTCCATATCCAGGGTCAACATTGCATGCCAGGCGACCGGCGCTGCTGCGGCAGCCGCTGCCGGCGGGCCTTCGGTCCTGGAGGGGAGCAGATGATCTGATTTCCCCATAAAAAAACCAGGGCTGCAGGCAATCGACCGCAGCCTTTTTTAGTTTTAAGGGCTGCAGAGGAATCCAGCAGCCTTTTTTATTTGAAGGACAAGGAGGATTATCTCTCATGCGGACAGGAATCGTACACATTGGCGCAGAAGAACTGAATTATGAAATTAGAAATATCGTGCGGGTCGCCGATAAACTCCAAGAACTGGGAGTTCCCGTCTATCTGGAAAATATCGGCGATCCAGTGGCAAAAGGTGAAAAGATCCCCGATTGGATGAAAAAGATCGTTTCCCGGCTGGTTATGGAAGACAGCTGCTACGGCTACTGCCCCACCCAAGGACTGCTCGAAACGCGCGAGTTTATAGTGGCCATGAACAACGGCAACGGCCATTGCCGAATCACCCCGGACGATGTCATTTTTTTTAACGGTCTTGGAGATGCCATAACCAAAACTTATGGATTTTTACGCCGTACCGCCCGTGTGATAACGCCGTCACCCACTTATACGACCCACTCTGCATGCGAAGCAGCCCACGCCGGTCTGCCGCCGGTCTCATATCCTCTCGATCCGCACAACCACTGGTTTCCGGACGTCCATGAACTGCGGCGACGGGTCAAGTATAATCCGGCCGTAGCCGGTATTTTACTGATCAACCCCGATAATCCGACAGGTGCTGTTTATCCGGCAGATTCGCTCAGGGAAATTGTTGATATTGCGGCAGAATTCAACCTTTTTATTATTGCCGATGAAATTTATCAGAATCTGGTTTTCAACGGCCAGAAGACCCAACCGTTGGCTGCGGTCATCGGTGAAGTTCCGGCTATTTCCATGAAGGGGATTTCCAAGGAACTCCCCTGGCCCGGTTCCCGATGCGGTTGGATCGAAGTGTACAATGCTGAGAGAAAACCCCAGTTTGAAACGTATATCAAGAGCATTCTCAACGCCAAAATGGTTGAGGTCTGCTCAACAACCCTCCCCCAAAAGGCCCTTCCGCACATCCTGCAGCACCCCGAATACCCGGCATACCTGGAAAAACGACGCCTGCGTTACGAAAGGTTCTCACAGATCGCCTACGATCGGCTCAAAGACATCCCCGGTGTGCTGGCAAACCGGACCAACGGTGCGCTGTATATGAGTGTGACTTTTGAAGATGGCCTCCTGAACAATCGGCAAACCCTGCCCATTTCCAATCCATCCGTTGGTGAACTGGTGGAAACACTGACTTCCGGTCCGCATATAAATCCGGATAAACGGTTTGTATATTACCTGCTGGCTTCCACTGGAATTTGTGTAGTTCCCCTGACGTCCTTTAACACGAGTTTGCAGGGGTTTCGGGTCACCCTTTTGGAACCGGATGAGGATCGCTTTCACACGATGATCGATACACTTGGAAAGGGAATCAATGACTATATCAAATCGGAAGAAAGCCAATCCGGATAGTTCGTGAAAACAGCCATTCCGAATTTCTCGTGGTCAACACCATCTAAATCAGGACATGAATTATTTAATTTGTTGATATTTTGACAGACACATCGTAATAAATACCTGATGAAAATCGAGTAGATGCTGCCGGTAAAGACTTATGAAGAATCGGATAAATGAATTTATCGGTTTGACGGTCATCTTGCTTCTGTTTACAGCCTGCAATCCGTTCAAACCTCAGATAAGACAATCGCCGGCCGGTGAACTTCCGGAAACTTTTTCTCTTTATTCCAAGGAATCCGATCCGTTGGGGCGGTGGTGGGAAGAATTTCATGATTCCGAACTCACCGGACTGATCGAAGAAGCCTTGGCCGACAATTTGACCCTGAAAGAAGCCTGGTCGCGCCTCAATCAAGCCCGGTCATTGGCTGTTCAGGTCGGAGCGGCACTTTATCCGGATCTGACCGGCACCGCCGGTGCTTTTTATGACCGTCGAAGATCAGACACCGGATCCCCAAAAACCGAATCGAATGATGTCTATTCTCTGGGTCTTATCAGCAGCTATGAACTGGATCTCTGGGGACGTATCCGGTCCGCCCGGGAAGCTGCTTTGCTGGATGTGACTGCCGCCCGGGAGGAAGTGAATACGGCCGCCATGACACTGACTGCCGAGGTTGCCCGGCGCTGGATATTCATTGTTTCCCAGCAGATGCAAAAACGGCTTTTGGAACATCAGCTTCAAGTCAACCGGACATACCTGGAGCTTATTGAACTAAGATTTCGAATGTCCATGGTGTCAGCCCTTGATGTTTATCAACAAAAACAAATTGTTGAAGACATAAAAGCTGAAATCCCACTGGTTGTGGCCGAAGAACAGGTGTTGAGACATGAGCTGGCGCTTTTGCTGGGAAAACCACCACAGACTCAATTGAAAATCGGCAGGGTCGTCATGTCTGAACCGACTGAAATTCCGGCAACCGGACTGCCTGCCGATCTTCTCTCATCACGTCCGGATTTGCGAAGGGCCGGAATGCGTCTGAAAGCGGCAGAATGGCAAGTGGCGGCCGCCCGGGCAAATCGCCTGCCGGCAATCCGCCTGACCGCCGGAGTCCATTACGGGGAGGGCGATATGGACGTGCTTTTCGATAACTGGATCCTCAGCCTGGCGGGCAATTTGACGGCACCGATATTCGATGGAAATCGGCGGGCAGCGGAAGTGGACCGCAGGGAGGCTCTTGTGGATGAAAATTTGTTCGCTTACCGACAAGCGGTTTTAACGGCCATAAAAGAAGTCGATAATGCCCTCGTCATCGAGTCCAAGCAACGGGAACACATCAAAGGGCTCGAAAAGGTTGAGAGTGCAGCCCGCAAGGCCCTCGAAGAGGCAGGGGTTCGCTATCGCAACGGGCTTAACGATTACCTGCCGGTACTGACCCAGTTATTGGCGGTTCAGAGGCTCGAGAGGGATTTAATCCGGCAGCGGGCAAACCTTTTTAATGCACGTATCAGTCTCTATCGAGCCTTGGGCGGAACATGGACGGAATCGCTGACTCCTTGAGGAATAAGGCTTACCTTATGGTTGCATGAGTAACATGACAAAATGGGTTTCAAGACCATAACGATCCGGATGACCAGATTTCGCACCGTTGGGGTTTTTAAACCTAACCGGTAATAAGAGAACAAGATTAAACAGGAATGAAAATAGTGGACGACACGCAAAACAATCAGTCTCCGGAAAAACAGCCGAACCCTGCCCGAAGGCGGCGACCCATTGTCAGGATTATCCTGTCGCTGCTCATACTCGCCGGCGGCGTGGTCGGGGCATCTTACCTAAAAAACAGTGCGCCCCGGACCCAGAAGCGGCCGCCGGTTAAATTGAGCTCCACGGTTCAAGTCCTAACGGTGACACGTTCCGACTATCAGATTGTTGTAACGGCAATGGGAACCGTTATTCCTGCCTGGGAAGTACTGCTGAAATCTCGTGTGTCCGGAGAAATCGTAGAGATCCATCCCGAGTTCACGGAAGGCGGGTTTTTAAAAAAAAACACAAAAGTTCTCCAGATCGATCCGCTGGACTACGAGCTGGCCCTGGCCCGCAAGCGGAGTTCGGTGGCCGATGCCGAGTATGCCCTGAAACTGGAGCTGGGACATCAGGCGGTGGCCAAGCGCGAATGGGAACTGTTAAACGAGGGCAAGCCAGCCCAAGATTTGGAGAAGGAACTGGCGCTGCGCCAGCCCCACTTAAATAAATCCAGAGCAAATCTTACAGCAGCCGAGGCCGAGCTAAAGGCGGCAATGCTCGATCTTGAGCGAACCCAAATCAGGGCGCCTTTCAATGCCATGGTACGTTCCAAATCAGTGGATCTAGGGTCTCAGGTGACGCCGCAAGAGCCCCTGGCCGAACTGGTGGGAACCGATACTTACAGAATTCAGGTGTCCATACCGGTGGATCGCCTTGAATGGATCCAAACGCCCAGCCAAGCCGGTGATCCGGGTTCAAAAGCCCGGATCGTTTACGGCCAGGGTCATGAACGCAGCGGCCGCGTCATCCGGCTCATGGGGGATCTGGCAGCCGAAGGACGCATGGCCCGAATTCTTGTGGAAGTTGCGGACCCGCTGAGGTTGAATGCTGCCACTCAGGATCGCACACCCCTAATCATTGGCGAGTACGTCCGGGTAGAAATCCAAGGGCGAAAACTTGACGGTGTATTTGAAATTCCGCGATCGGCATTGAGAGATCATTCCAGTGTCTGGCTGGTCGGTGAAAATCAAACATTGGAAATCCGGAAGGTGCGGCCGATCTGGCGCGACCCAGAGATGGTTTTCTTAAAAGATGCACTGAAACCCGGTGAACACTTGATCGTCTCGGATTTGGCTGCACCGGTGGAAGGTATGATGTTGCGTGTGGATGCTTCGAAATCCGAAATGAAGCGTGGATCCCCTGTAAAGAAAAATCCCCAAGGGACAGGAGTTCCTAAAGAATGAGCAGCCTGCCGCAAAATGATTCCAAAAAAAAAGGTGTCATCGCCTGGATGACCGCACATCCCGTAACGGCCAACCTGATCATGCTGGTACTTCTGGTGGGAGGATTTTTTTCGGGTTACCTCATCAAGAAAGAAGTTTTCCCTTACTTTGAACTGGATCTTGTCCAAATCACCGTTCCCTATCCCGGTGCCAGCCCTCAGGAAGTGGAAAAAGGTATTATTTTGGCCATAGAGGAAGCGGTTCAGGGCCTGGAGGGTGTTAATGAAGTCCGGGCATCTGCCAGAGAAGGGGTTGGAACAGTTACCGTAGAGATGATCGAAGGCGAAAATCTGCAAAAGCTAGGGCAGGACATCCAGAGCGAAGTGGATCGGATCACTTCTTTCCCCGAAGAAGCTGAAAAGCCAAGGGTGGTGATTGTTTCCAGAAAGCGTTATGTGGTGTCGCTGGCGCTTTACGGCGATCAAAGCGAGAGGGTTTTGCGGGAATATGCCGAGTATTTGCGGGATCGGTTGCTTCAGGATCCGGATATCACCCAGGTGGAACTGGTGGGGGTTCGAAATTATGAGATCAGCGTTGAAATCCCCCAGAATACGCTTCGGGCGTACAACCTTACCCTTGAGGAAGTTGCCCAACGAATCGCCAGGACATCCGTGGAGCTTCCCGGCGGCGCTGTCAAAACCTCCGGCGGCGACATCCTGGTGCGAGTAAAGGAACGTAAGGATTACGGGCATGAATTCGGACAGATTCCGATTATTACGTCCACCGACGGAACCCAGGTTCTGCTAGAAGATATCGCCGATATTAAGGACGGGTTTGAAGAAACCGACAATGCCGCCACCTTTAACGGCGAACCCGCGGTGATGATCGAGGTTTACCGAATTGGCGATCAAACACCGGTTTCGGTATCTGATGCCGTCAAACGAACGGTGACTGCGGTAAACCAGGAACTGCCCCCCGGTCTGACGGTGGTTCCTCGCAATGACCGGTCGGAAATTTACCGGCAGCGTATGGGGCTTTTGGTCAGAAACGGATGTGTGGGACTGGGACTGGTGTTTCTTTTACTGGCGTTGTTTCTGGAAATCCGGCTTGCTTTCTGGGTGGCCCTGGGCATTCCCATCTCTTTTTTGGGGTCCCTTTTATTTTTGCCGACAATGGATGTCAGCATTAATATGATTTCCATGTTCGCGTTTATTGTCACCCTCGGAATCGTTGTGGACGATGCCATTGTTGTCGGGGAAAACATCTACTATCATCACCAACGCGGTGTTCCCTGGTTCAACGCCGCCATCTCAGGGACCCGAGAGATTGCCATGCCGGTTACGTTCAGCGTATTGACCAACATGATCGCTTTCGTGCCCATGTTCTTTGTTTCCGGTATCATGGGAAAGGTTTTCAAACAGATTCCGGTGGTGGTGATCAGCGTGTTTGCCATCTCCCTGGTGGAATGCTTTTGGATTCTCCCTGCCCATGTAGGCCACCAGAAGCACCCGCACAAAGGATTTTTCGGCTGGATGCACGGCTGGCAACAACGATTCAGCGAAGCTTTTATCCGTATGGTTCACAATCGATACGGCCCTTTGCTGGGGCTGGCCCTTCGGTGGCGATATGTAACCATATCTTTAGGTATCGCTATTTTACTGGTTACGGTCGGCTATGTGAAGAGCGGGCGCATGGGGTTTGAACTTTTTCCCAAGATAGAATCCGATTATGCAAAGGTGACGGCGACGCTGCCTTTTGGAACTGCTTTTCAAAAAACTGAAAAAGTACAACAGATTCTGGTCCGGGCGGCCCAGGAGGTTGTCGCAGAAAACGGCGGAGAAAGACTCACGGAAGGCATTTTCGCCAGGATCCATGACAACCAGACCGATGTTCGCATCTATCTAACGCCGCCGGATAAGCGTCCCATGTCGACGGCCGAAGTCACCGAACGCTGGCGGGAACGGGTCGGGGTTGTTCCGGGATTGGAATCGATTCTGTTTGAATCGGATGCCGGCGGACCCGGTCGGGGACCGGTAATTTCAATAGAACTCAGCCACAAAGATATTGGCCTGTTGGAAAAAGCTGCCGCCGCCGTTGCTGAAGCCCTGGGATTTTATCCGAATGTAAAAGATATCGATGACGGTTTTGCACCCGGCAAACAGCAGCTCGATTTTCAGATCAAACCCGAAGCCCGAAGTATTGGATTAAGATCTAAGGAAGTGGCCCGGCAGGTCCGGCATGCCTACTACGGGGCCGAGGCCCTCCGGCAGCAGCGGGGGCGGAATGAAGTCAAAGTCATGGTGAGGCTGCCCAAGAACGAACGGATTTCCGAGTATAATCTCGAAGAAATGATATTGCGGACTCCGGCGGGCAATGAAATTCCTTTGCGATCCGGCGTTACCATAAACCGGGGTCGTGCCTATACCGACATTAATCGTCGAGACGGCCGCCGAATTGTGACGGTGGAAGCCGACGTTCGCCCCAGAAGCAAGGCCGGTCAGCTGTTGGCGTCGCTGCAATCTGAAACTCTGTCGGCTTTGCAAACGGAATATCCGGGTTTGAACATAAGTTTAGAGGGGCGGCAGGCTGACCGGCGGGAAAGCATGCAGAGCCTGATGCGAGGGCTTTCAGCGGCCCTTGTGGTAATATTTGCCATGCTGGCCATTCCGCTGAACAGCTATGTCCAGCCCCTGATCATTATGGCGGCCATTCCCTTCGGATTGGTGGGGGCTGTAATCGGTCATTTGATTATGGGCTACAGCCTGAGCGTGCTCAGCATGTTCGGGGTGGTGGCCCTGAGCGGCGTGGTGGTCAATGATTCGCTGGTGCTGGTCGATTTTGCCAATCGCAAGGAGCGAAGCGGAATGACTCGGCGGGACGCGATTCATCAGGCGGGCATTCACCGTTTCAGGCCGATTATTCTAACCACCTTGACCACTTTCGGCGGGCTGTCACCGATGATTTTTGAAACATCTCGACAGGCCCGGTTTTTGATTCCCATGGCGCTTTCTTTAGGATATGGCATACTCTTTGCGACGTTGATTACACTGGTTCTGGTACCGTCCTTTTATCTTATTATCGATGATATCCAGCAGCTGATCCGAATGGAGTCCGTGGCCGACGACAAGGTTTGAACTGCAACAGCTCCCCGGTTAAATCTTTCGGAGGAGGGCCGCAAAGGGCATCCTGAACCTTCGATCAATTTGGGTATAAGGAAAACTTGAAGGAACCAAAGAGGTCTATCATGCCAAAATCTGCGATTACGGTTTACGGTGCTCACTGGTGTCCGGATTGCCGGCAGAGCAAACAGTTTTTGGGGGAGCATCAGATCCCCTACCGGTGGATCGATATTGAAGGGGACAAAGATGCCGAAGAATTTGTGACAAAGACCAACAAGGGAAAGCGCATCATCCCCACCATTGTCTTTGCCGACGGGTCTTTTCTGGTGGAGCCCAGCAACGCCGAACTTGCGGCCAAACTGGGATTAAAGACCATCGCCAGCCGCAGCCATTATGATTTGATCGTTCTGGGCGGTGGACCTGCGGGTTTAACCGCAGCGCTGTATACGGGCCGTGAATACATCGACACGCTGGTGATTGAACGTGCGGCCTTTGGCGGGCAAGCTGCCGGCACCGAAAAGCTGGATAACATGCCCGGATTTCCGGATGGCGTGGCCGGCATCGAATTCTCCCGACGATTACGTCTGCAAGCCGAACGATTCGGCGTCGAGTTGTTGCAGGCCCAAGAGGTCGTAGAACTCTACCAGCATCACGATTATCACTGCGTAAAAACCGGAGACGGTCAAACGTATAGCGGTCTGGCTGTGTTGATTGCAACAGGAAGTCGTTATAAGCGCCTGGGCCTGCCCGGCGAAAATGAATATCTTGGCGCCGGGGTGCATTTTTGTGCTACGTGTGACGGCCCTTTTTACACTGGCGAGCGGGTTGCCGTCATCGGCGGTGGCAACAGTGCTGCCGAAGAGAGTTTGCTGTTAACAAAGTTTGCCGAACATGTGACCATACTGGTACGAAGTGATCGATTCAAAGCCACCCAGATCATCCAGGACAGCGTTTTAAGCAACCCAAAAATTGATGTGCGATGGAATACGGAAGTCAAAGCGTTCCTGGGGGAGGATTTTAAACTTAAAAAGCTTCGGCTGATAAACAATCAGACCGGTTTAGAAGACGAATTACCGGTAAACGGTGCCTTTATTTTTATCGGGCTGACCCCAAATAGCGGATTTCTTAAAAGAAGCGGCGTTCGGCTGGATCGATGGGGCTTTGTGGTTACCGGGCACGATCTGCGGCATGGTGGTCAGCGGCCGAAAGGATATGATCATCGAGACCCTCACATATTGGAGACGAGTATACCCGGGATTTTTGCTGCAGGGGACGTGCGAGACAAGAGCACCAAGCAAGTGGCAAGTGCCGCAGGTGAGGGGGCAAGTGCGGCGTTGATGATTCGAGAATTTTTAAAGACAATAAGCCCGAATGTTTCGAACGTTATATGAAGAACAACCCAATAATAATATTTTTTTTAATGCCGGTCCTGTTGTTTATGCTACGTCAAGGTAAATCTTGATTTATGGAAAAAGAGAATAGAAATGTCTAAGCAATATCCAGAATGCCCTTTGTACAATCACGATAACTGTAAAGAGCTTCATAACCGGAAAGTCTGTGCCATTATCCGGGAAGACAAAAAATGTCTTAGGAAATTTCCGAAGTCGAGAAAGAAGGCATAGCGATGCCTGAATATTCCATGAAAAAATCAAAATAGAATGTTCACATGGCAAAAGAAAAAAGAAAGCTCTCGATCATACCGTTTTTTGTAAAATGGATCGTTTTATCCTTTTTGCACGGTTTCTTGTGGCCGATACTTTCCGGCAGCTTTCCTGGAGTTGATGGTTCGAATGATCACCGAAAACAGATATCCTCCAATGGAATTTTGACGCCATTGGGGTATAACATTCATTGCCCAACAACCGTGTAGTTTATTTCCCAAATTCAATTCATTTTCATACACACCCCGTTATCGTCTCTTAATCGATATTAATTTAAATCAATCGGTTACATAACATTATTCATCTAATATATTTTC
>JAAXQD010000034.1 GCA_012974475.1 Desulfobacterales bacterium | reverse complement strand
AAACTATACAATATATGGTAATTAAAACCTGTGTTATTATCGAGAGACGTTTTAAAATAAATTTAGACCGGATGAGATTTTTCGCTAAATTTCAGAAAAAACGAGGACATGACGAGATATAACAGATTTTAGTTTTCGCTGGCATGACCCGCATTCCCGCTGATGATTCAAACCATAGACACCGGCAGGCTTCTGCATTAACAAGCAGAAACAAACACCGATGACCCGACTTGAAGACCCGGTTTTTAATGACAAAACATCCCGAATCAGTCAAACCGGCCTTCTATATCAGAACCCCCTGAAATTGCGCAAAGTTTTATAAAATTCGATTATTGACAATGCGCCTGACTTTCGGTATCTCATCGTTTATTGCCCGCAGACAGGGTATCATTGTCACCGCACATTAGACGATCCCATATTGAAGAACATAATTATTTTTCACCCTGCTCTGTTGGCTGGTCGGAAAATCACTGAAATCAGGAGGATATATGCGATACAAACCTTTCTGGATGACCCAGAAACATGGAATAACGCGGCGCGACTTTTTATGGCTGTCGTCCATGGCTGCAGCAGGCTTAATGGTCGGATGTGCCACCAATCCGGTCACGGGAAAATCTCAATTTATGCTGGTATCCGAAGACGAAGAGATAAAACTCGATAAACAGAATTCGTTAATTCAGTTTTCGGCAGATTACGGCCCGGTTCAAGACAAAAATCTTAATGATTATATCAACCGGACCGGAAAAAACTTGGCGAAACAGACCCATCGTCCACACTTGCCGTACTCTTTCCGAGCGGTAAATGCAGTCTATGTAAATGCCTATGCATTTCCGGGCGGCAGCATTGCCGCCACCCGGGGGATTCTCTTGGCCCTGGACAACGAAGCTGAATTGGCCGCCCTGTTGGGGCACGAATTGGGCCACGTAAACGCACGGCATACAGCCCAACAAATGTCAAAAGCCGTACTGACCCAGACGGTTGTCGGCAGCGTCTCCGTATTGGCAGGGACCCAGGGAGCCTTGTATGGCCAGCTGGCATCCCAGGTAGGTGCAATTGGATCCGGTGCGCTGCTGGCTTCTTACAGCCGAGATAACGAGCGTGAAGCCGATGGATTGGGGATGGAATATATGGTTCGAAGCAATTATAGTCCAAAGGGCATGATCGGTTTGATGGATATGCTCCAAAACCTTTCAAAGCAAAAGCCCGGCGCCATCGAATTAATGTTTGCCACCCATCCAATGGGTGAGGAACGTTATAAAACCGTCGTTGAAACCGTTAATTCAAAATATAAGTCAGCGTTAAACCACCCCTTATACCGGGAGCGTTATATGGACAATACCGCTCCACTGCGCGCCCAAAAAGAGGCGATCGAAGAGATGCAAAATGGAGAAAAAGAAATGGGAAAGCGCAACTACAGCCAAGCCGACGCCCATTTCAGAAGAGCTTTAAAAAAAGCCCCCGACGATTATGCTGGACTGGTCTATATGTCCACCAGTCAGCTGATCCAAAAAAAATACGCGGTGGGACGCCAATACGCAGAAATGGCCCAAAAAGTGTATCCACAAGAAGCCCAGGCCTATCATTTCAGCGGTTTTGCGAAAATTCATTTAAAAGATTTCGAAGGGGCCTATGAAGATTTTAACATCTATGAGGGATTGTTACCCGGCACCCCCAATACCATCTTTTTTAAAGGCTATTGTCAGGAAAAAATGCAGCATATTCCAGAAGCCGCCAAAGAATACCGTCGCTATTTACAATTTGTGCAGCAGGGTGAATACGCCACTTATGCCTATCGACGTATGAATGAATGGGGCTACGCTCGATAAGGATCTTTGAAATAGCTTCTAATCAGTCCATAATGATAAGAACAAGCCCGAGGATTGCCCCCAGTAACAATGCAGAAGTCAAGACCCCCATGAGTGCCGACGGAATCCCTCTAAACCCTTCTTTCTCCAGTTTCTTGATTACGATGTGATAGGTTCTGTAACCCATTACAAAGACAATGCAGCCAGCGCCCACAAAGAGAATTCCAATTACATGCAACAGCCATCGAGGTTCGACGGACGGCAAGAGTTTCATCAGTGCCAACCCCACCGCAGTTGCGGATAAACCGGTTCGGAGCCAGGACGCAAATGTGCGTTCTTTGGCCAAACGTGTTCGCTCATGGGCCCAATTGGTCTGTTCCTTTACGAATGATTGTGAGTCGGTCTCTTTTTTTGCCAAGGTTTCTCCCATATGGTTTTAAAACGCGTAAAAAAATGCGAACTGTTTGAGTGTAGCGAGTTTTTGAATTTTAACTGAGCGGAACTTGATATTCGAAACGGGTCGCTTAAGCGAACAAAATATGCTTTCCCATGCAAAATTGTCCAATGCGTTTGCCCTGTTCACCATACTTTTGTTCCTTGACATTCACCATTCACGCAATATCCGTCAGCACCGCAATCGGAATCATCGACACAGTTTTGCTTCTCGATTGCGTCTTTTTTTTCCGGATTTTCATCATGGAGCGTTGCTTCCATTCCATACCGAATTTGTTTTGCTTTTCTGTTGTTTACCTTAACCGTAACATAGGACTCGGAAGTCTGCTGAACACGACCACACGTAATTTCTTCTCCGGAAGAGGAATAAAAGCATACAATAGCTCCCATTACAAATCCGTCATTCTTGTTTCCATCAATAACGATGAGTCCTTTATTTTTATTAATTCTCGCAACTTGTGCCGCTATGGCATCGACGTTGAAAGACGATACCCCTATCGACACAATTGCCAGTACAGTGAAGAATATTTTGATTGTTTTCATGCGGTCACCCTCTCGGTTATGTAGACTTTCGTGGATTTCACGTGGATTGGATGTATTTAAATATAGCAAAGAACATATCGCATGTAAATATTAACGTGTTGGGCCCATAGGTTGCAGAAAATTTGGAAAGAATACTTGTAAATGAAGTTCCCCGCCGCCCCGTAGAGACGGGATCTCAGCCGCACTCCGACAAGCCGGCGGGATATTGAAAATCATAAAAAAACCAAAATCAAAGCCGTAGAAGCGGCGAGGAAGCGTCCCTCAAGAAAAAAACGGGCGATGTAAATACAACATGGCCCGTCGGTAATACTTGGCTGAGGGACCAGGATTCGAACCTGGATTAACGGGGCCAGAACCCGTCGTCCTGCCTTTAGACGATCCCTCAATTCATAAAAATTTTTGATACAAAAAAACCGACGATGAGTCAAGATAAAACTGTCAATTCTTTTTTGTTATGAAAAACCCTTGACAATCAATTTTGTTTAAATTACTAGAACCGCAAACGCAAACTAAGTCATTGGCTATGAGATAATTTATAATAATTTCAATTAATTATAGCATAAATTTACTCATAACCATGCCGAATCGATACAAATTTAAGTCAAATTGTTGATAGACTGATTCACCGGGAACCTGCAATTCAGCGTCTAATCTGCCGTCCTCATCACGGTGATTTTATATTTCCCGAATCATGTATTCCTTGGCTAAATTACCGATAGCGGTCGCTTTATACCTGAAACCGGACAGAAAAAAAGGATGATATTGATGACAGAATCTGCGAACGAAAGAGGTCCTGTGCCCAAAGGTTTGGATCCCGAACTAAGACAGATGGTCATAGATACGGTCAGACAGCTTAAGACCCGTCTCCTTACTCGGGAAAAAATTCTGGAATATGACAAAAACGAATTCTTCCCGGAAAAGACCATCCGCGAGTTGCTGGGACCGGACATCGGACTACAGCTCCTGTTTATCCCCGAAGCCTATGGCGGGATGGGCGGTGGTGCCCGGGACTGCTGTGAAGTCATTCTTGAAATGTGTAAGATATGCCTGGGAATCGGCACCGCCTTTTTTGCCGTCCAGCTCGGTTCCGAACCCATCATTGTCGGCGGCACCGAGGAGCAGAAATCAAAATGGCTTGGCAAAATTGCAGAAGGGAATGCCCTTGTGGCCTATGCGGTCACCGAAGCCGGTGCCGGCAGTAACCTTGCGGCGCTTAAGACCAAGGCCGAACCGGTGCAAAATGATGCCGGTGAAATCACAGGGTATGTCATTAACGGTACAAAACAATTTATATCCACCGGAGGATATGCCGATTTTATTACCCTTCTGGCCAAAACCCCGGAAGGACCTGCATTTTTTGTTGTGGAAAAGGGGACACCAGGGTTTGTTCAGGGTAAGGGAGAAGAGAAACACGGCATCCGGGCTTCGAACACCTCCCCGCTGTCTTTCACGGACGTTTTTGTTCCGGTTGACAATCTCGTTGGAGGGTTGCCCGGTATGGGCATGAAGCATGCCGGTAAGGTTTTTGGATATACCCGGCTTATGGTCGCCGCCATGGGGCTGGGCGCCGGCCAAGCGGCAATTGAAATTGTAATCCCGTATGCCAAAGAACGGATACAGTTCGGGTCTCCCCTTTCCGAAAAACAAGGCTACACCCACAAACTCATCGTCCCCCATGCCGTAAGATTCGAAGCAGCAAAGGCTTATATGAACGAAATTGCCCTTAGAATCGATTCGGGCGAATCTGACCTCCATGTGGAAGGCTCCATTGCCAAATTGTTTGCCACCGAGTCTGCCGACAAGGCAGCCAACGATGCCATCCAGGCCCTTGGCGGTTACGGTTACATCACAGAATTTGAAGTGGAAAAGATCAAACGCGATGTAAAGATCACTTGTATTTATGAAGGGACGAGCGAAATTCAACAGAGCATCATCAGCACGTTCCGATGGAAAGAAACGCGCAAGTCAAAGGGCGATTTTTACCAATCCATTTCCCGGGAAATGGAAACGCTGAATAGCAGTATAAACGATGCCGGATGTCAGTTCTACGGGCTTGCAGCCGGGGTTTTAAATGATACCATCATGTTGGCTCATGACAATCGACTGACCCGGAAGCAGCATGTCATGTTCTTATTGGCGGATATGACGACCCATGTGGAGGTTGGAGCAAGTTTGGCGCGCAAAGCGGTTGCCCTCTCGAAGGACGGCAACCCGGTAGCTGAAGAGATCAAAGCCATGTCGAGGATCTTTGCCGTCGAAGTCGCGCAGCTTGTTTCCCAAAACGCGCTTAAGATACTGATGGGCTCCGGTGTATTTGATCAAGCGACGGCCCATGAATTTATGGAAACCCATTCCTATAACCAACTGGTTTGCAGCTGTCCAAATGTCATAAATGACATGGATCTGATTGCAGACATACTGTTTGCGAGGTAATCATGACGGAACAAAAACAACGTATTGTTGTCGTTACAGGGGGGTCGAGAGGAATTGGCAGGGCTATCTGCATAGCGTTGGCAGCACCAGACACCAGCATCTATTTTAATTATTTTTCTCCAAGTGATCCCGATGCTGAAGCTGCCGCTGCTGCTGAAACCGAAAAACTTGTCGCCGAAGCAAAAGGTTCTGCGGCAAGCAAAAGTGTTAACATTGCAAAAGAAAATGAGGTTGTTGACTTTTTTAAAGAGATAATCGACAAAACCGGACGGATCGACGTTCTGGTAAACAATGCCGGTATCACAAAAGACGGGCTTTTGGTCCGCATGAAAGAACAGGACTGGGATGCTGTCTTAAATATAAACTTAAAAGGTGCATTCACTTGCACAAAAATTGTTTCTAAAGTCATGATGCAGCAGCGTTATGGCCGTATTATTAATATGGCGTCGGTTGTCGGCGTAACCGGTAATGTGGGACAGGCAAATTATTCAGCTTCAAAGGCGGGCTTAATCGGGCTCACAAAAACAGCTGCCAAAGAACTTGCCCCGCGCGGCATTACGGTCAATGCAATTGCACCGGGCTTTATAGAAACAGATATGACGGCGTCGCTTTCGGAAAAAGCAAGGAATGCAATGCTGAGTCAGGTCCCCCTGAAACGTGCGGGGCAACCCGAAGATATTGCAGCAGCAGTTGCTTTTCTGGCTTCTGAAAGTGCATCTTACATCACTGGCCAGGTAATTCATGTGAGCGGTGGAATGTATATATGATATCTATTAAAGGAGGAAAACTGAATGTCAATTGAGGATAAAGTAAAAAAGATAATTGCGGAAAAGCTAAGTGTTGATCTTGAAGAGGTTGTACCGGAAGCCTCTTTTGTGGATGACCTGGGTGCAGATTCACTCGACCTTGTAGAGTTGATCATGTCCATGGAAGAGGAGTTCGACATTGATATTCCCGACGAAGAAGCGGAAAAACTGGTAACCGTTAAAGACGCCTTCGATTACATTGGCGCCCATTAATACAAAGCTCCCCGCGCCCTTGCCATAAAGGACGAGGGCTTCGGGGAGCATGCCGGTCAATTAAGATCGATAAAAACCATTTAGAAACCGGTATCGATATGCCGGTTTTTAGGAGGCTTATTGAGCAAACGGGTCGTTATTACGGGTCTGGGGCTTATAACGCCCCTGGGTATCGGTGTGGATGACACATGGACTGCGCTGTGTAAAGGCCAATCAGGGATTGCCGAAATAACCCGATTTGACGCTTCCGGATTTGATACCAAAATTGCTGGAGAGGTCAAAAATTTTCACCCTGAGGATTTTCTTCTCAAAAAAGAGGCCAAGCGTACCCAGATATTTATCGCCTATGCAGTTGCAGCATCCCGAATGGCTGTAGAAGATTCCGGGTTAAAGATAGACAAAACCAACGAAGATAGGATCGGTGTTGTCACAGGATGTGGTCTTGGCGGGCTCCATTTGCTGGAAGAAACTACCGTTATTTTGCAAAAGAAGGGCCCTAAACGGGTAACGCCGTTTTTTATCCCCATGATGATCAGCAATATGGCTCCCGGGATGATTTCAATTTATCTGGGTGCCAAAGGACCCAATTCTTCCATTGCCACCGCATGCGCTTCAGGAACTCACGCCGTCGGCGATGCCTTCAAAATCATCAAGAGAGGTGGGGCCGACGCCATGATAACCGGAGGGGTAGAGTCTGTTATCACACCCACGTGCATTGCCGGTTTCAACGCCATGAAAGCCCTCTCGGTCCGAAACGATGAACCGGAAAAGGCATCCCGTCCGTTTGACCGTGACCGGGATGGATTTGTGGTCGGCGAAGGTTGTGGCATTCTCGTTCTTGAAACACTCGAATCCGCATTAGAAAGAGGCGCCCGCATCTATGCTGAAATATGTGGATATGGGATGAGCGGAGACGGGTTTCATATGGCCGCACCGGCTCCGGATGGTGAAGGTGCCGCCCGATGTATGGCCGCTGCGCTCGATGATGCGGGGATTCCCAATCACAGGATCGATTACATCAATGCCCATGGCACTTCCACCCGGCTTAACGATGTTTACGAGACAAAAGCGATCAAGTCTGTATTCAAAGAAAAAGCACCGTTCATCCCCGTAAGTTCGACCAAATCCATGACAGGCCATCTGCTGGGTGGTGCCGGGGGAATCGAAACAGTTTTTACAGCCCTGACAATCTCTGAAGGGATCATTCCACCGACAATCAATCTTGATCATCCGGATGAAGCGTGTGATCTTGACTATGTTCCGAACATTGCACGAAAGACGGATGTCAATACGGCCATGACAAACTCCTTTGGTTTCGGAGGAACAAACGCATCTCTGATCCTCAAAAGATATATCTGAACTAATATCATCATCGGGTTTTGGGAACTCAATGTTTTCCGCAAAAGACTTTACGCATTCTTCTGACTTGATAGACCGATAAAAGTATTGTATATAGCCACTGGGTTTAGCATGATAAAGAACAATTAAAGGGCTTGGAATGGCAGGCGGAGGGAATGAACCTGCACTTTCGAAAACGGGTTATGAAGTTACTATAAAAAGAGTTAACATTTATGAATTTTGCAGCAAAGATTACGGGAACCGGATCAGGTTTTCCAAAGAATCGTGTCACCAACAGCAATATCGTTAAAAAACTAGCAAAATTGGGAATCGAAACCAGCGAAGAATGGATACGTGAGAGAACCGGAATTTATGAGCGGCGGATTTCAGATATCGAAAATCCAAAGGAACGGAATTCATCCCTCGCTTTTTCAGCAGCTCAAAAAGCTCTCGATATGGCGGGAAAATCACCCGAAGATATCGACCAAATTATTTATGCCACCTGCTCACCCGACACCCCACTTCCATCTAGCGCCTGCTGGCTTCAACATAAACTGGGTGCTTTCAGAGCCTGGGGCATGGATATTAATGCAGCCTGTTCGGGATTTATTTATGGACTGGCCACTGCTGAAAAGTTTATTCGATCCGGACAGATAGTTACGTCGTTGGTTGTGGGCGCCGAAGTCCTCAGCCCCATTCTCAATTGGGAAGATCGTAATTCCTGTATTTTATTCGGGGACGGCGCCGGTGCTGCGATCGTTGAACAGACCCCTGAAGATTCCGCCCGGCAGATTTTGTCCAGCCATCTCCTTTCTGATGGAAGTCTATGGGACCTCCTTTATGTCCCTGCCGGCGGATCAAATATGGAGGTAACGCCTGAGAGGTACGCAAAAAAACTTCATAAACTAAGGATGAAAGGCAAGGAACTTTTCAAGGTTGCTGTAAAAACACTGGCCGATTTCGCCCTTCAAGCTTTGAAGAAAAATCATATGACAGCCGATGATCTCGATTGGTTTGTTCCGCATCAAGCCAACTATCGAATCATAGAAGCGGTGGCCAATCGTCTCGAGTTCCCCATGGGAAAAATTATCGTTAATGTGGATCGCTTTGGCAATACTTCTGCCGCAACGATCCCTACCGCCCTGGACGAAGCCAATAGAGACGGACGAATAAAAAAGGGACAGACGGTTTTGCTGACTGCATTTGGGGCGGGATTGACTTACGGTTCTATACTAATGCGCTGGTAATCCACCGCAAACTCTTATGAAAATAATATTATGCATATGATCGATTTTTTACACACGTTTCACATTCCTGTTATGGGTACCGGCTATTCCATCGATACTCCCATCCGCGTTGCGCCTTTTGGCATTTCATCCGTTATTTCACTCGTAGATGACCTTCTTCTCGAAAAAATTCGCAAATATTATGCTGCTGAGTACGGCCTTTCGTATGTCAAGATATCAAAAGATGAAGCGGACGGCCGTGCAAAACGAATTTCAGCCTACCTCGATATTATCCATGAAATTGTCCAAAAAAAAATGGAAGAAATAAAAGAGCAGCCGTTCTTCGAAAACAACAATAAGCGGAAATACTTTGATCTGTTGCCCGAAAACGCTATTCTGAAAAAAAAATACAATCAATTGCTGAAAATGAATCCCGGTAAGGAAAGAGATGCCTTGGAGAAAGATCTGACACGGAGTATGAGACCCGGCTCAATTGATGTTAACATTATGGTCACCGTGGATCGGGTCCACCTGGATAAAAAAGGCAATCCCCTGGGCCCAGAATTCACCGATGCCAAAGCAGGCCTTAGAGGCTATGCCAATAGCTGCCTGGAGTCTTCAATTATATTTTCAGCAGGTATTAATCAGCGGTTGTATAGTTATATGAGCAAATTCCGTGACTTTTACGGGGATAAAATGGGCCGGATAAAAAAACGGATTGTTCTCAAAGTGAGTGATTTCCGTTCCGCTTTAGTTCAGGGGAAGTTTTTAGCCAAAAAAGGTCTCGAGGTTTACGAGTTCCGCATAGAATCCGGGCTAAACTGCGGCGGCCATGCGTTTGCCACCAATGGAATTTTACTGCCGACCCTTCTTAAAGAATTTAAGGAAAAACGTAGCCGTCTGGTGGCGGAATTTAAACCGCTCATACAAAAATATTATAGAAAAATGGGGTGGGAATATACTGAATCGGCCATGAAAAACCACCCGCTTATCACCGTTCAGGGTGGTATCGGCATCCACGGTGAAGTGCGCAGACTCACGGAAAATTTCGGGATGGATTTAACAGGATGGGCCAGTCCTTTTCTACTGGTTCCCGAGACAACATGCGTGGATGATCCCACTCGTGAACTACTTCGGCAGGCCCGGGGAGAGGACCTGTATTTAAGTGACGTTTCACCTCTTAATATTTTTTTTAACAATGTTCGCGGAACAGGATCAGAATTGTGGACCCGTAAAAAGGTGATGGAAAGACGACCCGGCTCTCCGTGCCAAAAACATTTTTTGGTATCCAATACCGAATTTACAGAAAAACCGATCTGTTTAGCATCGCGAAAATATCAAGCTGCGAAACTAAAAGAAATCGAGGATATCGAGATTTCAGCAGATGAAAAGGCAAAATTAATTGAGAAGGTTGTGGTAAAAACCTGTCTTTGCGAGCATTTAGGGAACGGAGCGCTTATTGCGTTGGGAATGGCCGAAGAGCAAAACGCTCCCCAGTCCATATGTCCCGGACCCAACATTGAATGGTTTAATAGATTTTACACCCTAAGGGAGATGGTAGACCATATTTATGGAAGACGTCCGTCCCTGGTTTCATCAAAGCGCCCCCATATGTTTGCCAAAGAAATTGTGATGTACGTGGACTATTTTGAAAATAAGATAGCGAATTCTTCTTATACACCCAAAGAAATCAAAACATTGCTCGACTTCAAAAAAAATCTTGAAGAAGGTCTGGACTTTTGCCTTGAAATTGCGCAAAAATCCCCATATCCTGGGGAAAACTTGGAGTCTCTTTTAAGCTGCGTGGAACAGCAAAGACGTCGCCTGGCATCCCTCTATACCCGTTTTAAAAAAAATATCCCTTTAGTTTTTAACACCGAATCAGGTTCAGACAATCCGGCGTCGAAGCGTGTTGTCTGAACCTTATCGAGAACGGCTTATATCGTCATCAACATGAAAAGGAACTATGAAGATAGATCACTTCTGGCATCTTCTCAAAACCGATTTTTCCTATCAAAGCCCCCAAAAACGGCGATTTTTGGTAAAAAAGTTTCCCAAATGGGCGACACTCATCTATTATATCCAGCTTTTTTTCACCATCCTGACAGAAAGCCTGACAGCACGAAAGAAATCGTATGAAGGCAAAACCTGGGGAAAAGGTTCGCTTCGCATCCTTAAAGTTGCAGAGTCCGCAGGGGGAAAATTTCACGTGTCAGGATTGAAAGCTCTCGAGGATTTGAAGGGACCGGTTGTTTACGTTGCCAACCATATGAGCCTGCTCGACACGCTTGTTCTCCCTTGTATACTGCTTACGTTCGGCAAAGTCACATTTGTGGTCAAGGAAGGACTGCTCAGGTATCCGGTTCTCGGCACCATCATAAGGGCAATCCATCCCGTCGCCGTTACACGTAAAAATCCCAGGAACGACTTGAAAGCCGTCATGGGAAAAGGACGGGCTTTAATTGCCGACGGCTGCTCCATTATCATATTCCCTCAGGCCACCCGAAGTGCCACATTCGATCAGACAACGTTTAATTCTATGGGGGTTAAGTTGGCACAAAGGGCCGGCGTTCCCGTTGTACCGGTGGCATTAAAGACCGATTTCCAGGGTAATGGGAGACTCATCAAGGATATGGGCGCTGTCGATCCCGGAAAGGAACTCTACATTAAATTCGGAAACCCCATGTTTGTGGAAGGCAAGGGGCAGGACATACATAAAAAAGTCGTACAATTTATTGTTGAAAACCTTAAATCATGGGGCGTAAAGGTTCAACCGAATGTATCCATGAAAAATTCGGGCTAAGGGCTCGCGAAAAAACAACTTCCCAGAATTGGCGCTCATATTTGGTTCAGGTTTGGCCGATCCGAGAGAGTAAAACCACAGGAATAGCGAGCTATTTCGCGGATTTTGCGAGTGAGGTATCGGTCAAAGATGGGCTGAAGGTGAGATGCAAAAATGTGAAGTTATTTTTTCGCGAGCCCTAAGCATCCGTATCCGGAACCACCGGCATGGGGACTTTAAAAAATTGAACCCCCTCTTCTGTTAATGTCTTCTCTTCTTCTTGGGTACTGACACCTCTGATATTCCTTGCTTCTGAAACGCCATAGTGCATCTTCAAGGCTTCTTTGGAGAAATCGGTCCCCACATCATCAAAATTTTTCTCAACAAAATC
>JAAXQD010000201.1 GCA_012974475.1 Desulfobacterales bacterium | reverse complement strand
GAGTTCCTCTGCAGAAAAAAAGCCCTTTTCATACAGTGCGTCCGCCAAACTAATTCCAACGTTCGGTAGCGATACAAGAGAGTCATATCCGTCTTGCATCGCATTGCTGTATCGTGTTTCACTGATGACATCAAGATGCCATTTCGTCAGTTTCGAAGCCAGCCGGACGTTTTGTCCTTTTTTCCCGATGGCGATTGAAAGGAATTCATCCGGAACAATGACCTCCATGGAATTATGTTCCTCATCGATAATCACTCTGGATATTTCGGCGGGTGAAAGCGCCTTGCACACAAATTTTGCAGGATCGATATGCCAGGGTATGATATCTATTTTTTCACCCCTGAGCTCCTGAACCACGTTCTGAACACGGCTCCCTTTCATGCCGACACAGGCGCCGACCGGGTCTATATCAGAATCGTTTGAAGTCACCGAAAATTTTGCCCGGATTCCAGGTTCCCGGGCCGCACTCATAATGGTAACGATCCCTTCATTAATCTCGGGCACTTCTGTTTTAAAAAGCGAAATCAGAAATTCAGGATGTGTTCTCGAAAGAATGATCTGCGGGCCGCGTGTGTCATGAAGTACATCCATGATGAGCGCCCGGATTCGATCCCCCCGTCTGTAGGATTCCTTGGGGATTTGTTCCCGATTCGGAAGGATGCCTTCTGTTTGACCCAGATTGGCAATAATATCACCCCGGTCGAAACGCTGGACAATTCCGTTTATAATTTCACCCTTTCGGTCGATAAAACTGGCGTAGACCGCATCCCGTTCCGCATCTTTCATTTTTTGTATGATGACCTGTTTGGCAGACTGTGCGGCAATACGACCAAAGGTGGCGGTGTCCATTTTTGATCCGAGACTGTCGCCGATTTCACATTCCGGATCCAACTTGCGTCCCTCTTCAAGGGTGATTTGAAGGTCGGGTTCTGTCACAACCTCAGCAACATCCTTGAACTGGAAGACCTCGATTTCACCGGTCGATTCATTGTATTGAACTTCAACATCGACCTTGCTTCCATATTTTTTTCTTGCGGCAGATCCAAGTGCCTCTTCAAGGGCCTTGATGAGTATGTCACGATCAATCCCCTTGTCTCGACTCACCTGTTCGACGACACGTTTGATATCCGAGATAAACATTCATTTTCTCCAATATTATTTATTCCACCCACACATAACAGTTTGACAAATCATCTGTTTTGCGCGCTGTGCACATTTTGGTGCTCAATATCCCTGGCAAAAGACGTCTGACGGGTTCATTGTCGACGGCGTATGAATTTATGGTATCCCTTTGTCAATTAGCCGGGCCATTATAATTTCCTCGTGGGGAATCGCTAGGGTTTTAT
The DNA here is from genome assembly GCA_012974475.1 of Desulfobacterales bacterium. Classification (GTDB taxonomy): domain Bacteria; phylum Desulfobacterota; class Desulfobacteria; order Desulfobacterales; family UBA11574; genus JAAXQD01. The sequence continues at coordinate 1,624 of JAAXQD010000201.1, read as the reverse complement.
CATGGATCGATAAATTTACCCGATCTTCCGAAATGCCCAACAATAAACCTTTGAATTTATTTTTACCGTCAATGGGGCGACCGGTTCGGACTTGCACGCGATTCCCTTTAAATTTCTCAAAATCAGTTTTTTTCGCCAGCGGTCGATTCGTCCCGGGCGACGAAACTTCCAAACGATATGGCCCTGAATGTTCTAAATATACATCCAGCACATCGTTCGATTGACGACTGATATATGCGCAATCATCAAGGGTTACCCCGCCGGGCCTGTCGATGAAAAGACGGAGTGTCCTGCCCCCCGCCTCACGCTGATACTCAACGCAAATCAACTCCATGCCCTCGGCTGAGAACAACGGTTCGAGCAAATCATTTACCCGGGCGACAATTTTCTTCTCATTGGTCAAAGACCGATGGTTATGCTCCTGGCGCTTGCCCTTGATTTTCTGTCCCGTCTTTCTTATCTTTTTCCCTTGACCGTTCAATGGCCTTTTAACTTTCGCTCCTAAAAAAAAACAAAAACGGGCTGTCGCCCGTTTCTTCTCATTCAGGTAGATCTTATGGTGGATAGAAAACTTTACCTGTTCATTTAATTACCCATGAGAAAAAAATTAAATCCAAACCATACGTACATAGTCAAAATCTACACTCAACAACCGAGGTCTTTGAAAAACGTTCCCTTTTGTTCAGTCCTTGCGTCAGGCTCAAATTTTAATCCTTAAGATACTCCATATGCGTTTCTGCCTGGCCCGTAGGTCCGGCAGATCGTACTGGGGCGGTTAAAATTTCCGCGTCGACTCGGGCGTCCATGCCCTTCGCCCCTCCGGCAAGCTTGACAGCTTTCCAATTCTACGAAATCGTAGAATTGACCGTGGTCTTGAACAAAATTGAACACGTTTCAAGGGCCTCTAACCTCTATAATAAAAAGGCGACCTTTAATGGAGCGGGCAACGAGATTTGAACTCGCGACTCCAAGCTTGGGAAGCTTGTACTCTACCACTGAGTTATGCCCGCACAATAAAAGATCAAACTATTATAAAAAAAAACCCTTGTCAATCTTTTTCAAGCATATTTGTAACTGCATCAAAGAATGTGAAAAGACATGATAATTTTGATGTGCTGATGAAATTGGCGGTTTATAAAAAGGCAGAAAAAGCAAGCTAATCTATGAGGTCCCTAATGTGTTTGAGTTCTGATCGGATTTCATCCACAGTGATGGGTGCAGACTTTTCTTTGAGATCGCCGGTTTTGGCCCTCAGGTGCTGTTTGGCTCCCCGGATAGTAAATTTTTCATCATACAGAAGATGCTTGATCTTTAAAATTAGCTCTACATCAATTTTTCTGTACAGTCGATGGCCTGATGCTGTTCGTTTTGGTTTTATTCTTTTGAATTCAGTTTCCCAGAACCTTAAAACATATGCCGGAACCCCTGTAATTGCGCTGACTTCTCCAACTTTGAAGTACAGCTTATCAGGCAGCTCTTTTTGATCAGGTTTCTTGTTTTGCATCTTAATACTCCACCCCGGGCAAGCCGGAACCAAACAGGACATATTAAAACTTTAATCACCTGTGTCATTTAACAAGCTGATACTGGACACTGGATGCCTGATGCTGGATAAAATAAGGAT
>JAAXQD010000172.1 GCA_012974475.1 Desulfobacterales bacterium | reverse complement strand
TGGTAAAACAACGAAAAAAGTATAGCAAGAAAAAGCGCATAGGTAAAGGGTTTAAGAAAAACACTGCTAAGTTATTGAAATAACCAGACACGTAAACACCGGAGTGAAGCGGGGGAGTGCACCCCCTGAACACGTACAGTTTTTTGAGCAGGCGTGATAGATGTCTTTAATCTTACTTTCCAAGAAAACCGATTCCCTCTTGCGTTTCATTGTTCTGATAGACTTGCAGAAACCGGCCTTCATTGGAGGACGGGGCATGGACGACGTGTACAACTGCTTGGTATGCGTCAAACTCCGGGGCTATTGAGGATAGCTGATTGGGTGCACCCATGAAGAATTCTTCTTTGAATATTGTATCGCCCTGATCAGGGAAAATAGCAACCGGCGCGATTTGAGCTTCCACAAGATCGTTAAAAAAATGGGTGCCAAAAGACACTTCCGGTGTATATCCTTCTTTTGCAAATGCAATTTCACCTAAGATTAACGTATGGTTGATATCCTCGTAACCGACCCGGACACCGAGATTGATATCATTGCTCCCCCATCGCCCGGGTCCGAAAAGCACATACCGTTTATCCTGAAGGCGTCTGTTGATACCGCTGATAACGCGGCCGATTTCAAGTTTTTCGTCGTAAGCGGCAAGTTTGCCATATGCCTGCGGGCACACATAAACAACATATTCTATGTCCGGTATGATACTGCTTGAAACCACCTGGTTGTTGGTGAAGATGATTTGTTTCTGATCGAGATCCTTCGGCAGCCGGACCTGTCCGATGTCCTCACTGACGGCCAGGGAACGGCACTGGAGAATGTAGAGTTGCTCATCATCCCAAGCGAATTCGATATCCACAGGCCGTCCGTAAGCTTCCTGGAGCTGACGGAGAACTTTTTTCATTAGGCGGCTGAAGACCGTTTTGGAAAGAAGATTTTCGAAGGTAAGACAGGTCCTTTCATGGCTGATCGGCTGTCCCTTGAACATGGGCGGAGAAAGGTGACCGTCCTGGTTGACCGCCAAAGCCAAATGGAGATCCGGATGCGGTGTTTCCTTCAAAAAGGTTGTATATGGGATCGATTCGAGTCTGCCGGTTTTAAGATTGAGCACGTCCGCGATCTTTTGGGAATATTTTACAATTTGTTCCACCCCCACCTCAGGCCGGAGCATGGGATGGCTCAGATGGACCATTCGAGGATAGTCCTGGCCGATTCGATCCACAGCGCGTGTTCCAAGGCCGAAAACAAGGCGGACAAGTCCATCTTCTTTTTTTATGCGGGGTGTCCATGCATAGGAACTGTAGGAAAAACAGACGCCGGCGGCAAAAGGGAAAAAATAGTCACCCAATCGTCGACCCACGACCTTTTGCACCAGAACACTCATTTTTTCATCAAAATCGAGAAGGTTATGATTCCGGCGATACAGAATCGGACCGGGGCCGAAAGTGCTCATGTGGACCTGTTTGAGCCCCCACATTAATTCATTGAGACGCTTTTCCAGGTCTCCCTGGTTGGCCACGAAAAAAGAATCATATTTGCCGGAAAAGGCCTGACCGAAATTATCTTCCAGAAGGCTGGAGGATCTGAGGATCAGAGGATGTTCTCCCACCTTTATTAAGAAATTTCGGAAATCCTCGACAACGTCCGGCGGGAAGGTGGATTTTTTGAACAGCTCGGCAATATTTCTATACTCTTCTTCGATTTTTTCGCGGGTCTTATACTTTTGACTGTGAAACCGTTCAAGATTATTGTAGTCGAGGAAATCGGAAAAGACGCCGGAGCTGAAATAATAAGATTCAGGAATTCTGACGTAACGGTCTATTTCAGAGTCCCCCGGCGTGAGCTTTGGCACGAGGATTTTATAGGCCAGAAACATGCCGGCGGACTTTCCACCGACCTTTCCGGGCCGGCGCCGGCTCCAGTATATATTGTCCACCAGTTCTTCGATGTCCCGGATGGTGATGTAATTTTTGGCGATGCCGATAAACGGCAATTGATTGGAAATAAAGTGATTGATGAGCGCGACTCTGGCGCCTTCAGCCTCGTTGGGGGAAATATGGAGCCCGCCCATGGGAATCTCACAGAATTCCTTGAGGGCCTGCTTGATTTTTCTGGAGGTCGCTCCTTCCTTATTGATAACTCTGTTAAGATTTTTGAATCGGTCCTGTTTTCTGGCCAGGTTGATATAGTTCTCTATTTCCGCTTTGCTAAATGAATTGGCGAAATAAAGATCGATAATCGCGCCCCTATATTCCCGGAGACTTTCCTCATCCGGATCTTGTTCATTGGCGCGAATTTTCGCCAAAGCCTCCTTTCTGATCTTTTCCTCGGTTACGATGTTTTTTTCCGTCAGCGCTGACAGAAAGATCTCTCGTGTTGACTCGAGAAGATGCGGGTAACGCATCAATTTAGAGAACATTCGGTAGGTTTTGACCAGATCCAGCTCTTTCTGTTCGTTAATAATAAACCTCCTCAATGGGGCAAGCCGAAGCCAGAAGAGAAAATTGAAAATCGCCCCTTATCTTGGGATGGTGAAAATGCAGAAAAAAAAGCATCTTGCCGCAAAACGCACAGACATAATTATTGAGCGCCGAATTTGACAAACCGGAATCAAATCCGCAGTCCAAGTCTAATATCTACGATCCTCTGCTATGCCCATCCTCTAAGTCTGCACGCCTCGGCCACTCTGGCCACCGATACAAGATAGGCGGCCCGACGCATGTTGATTTTTTCCTTTAGGTGCATTTCATATACGTCTGCGAAAGCGCTGGTCATTTTTTCATCGAGTCTTCTGTGGACTTCTTTTAACTCCCAGTAGTAATTGTAGGTGTTTTGCACCTGCTCAAAGTATGATACGGTAACTCCGCCGGCATTGGCCAGAAAATCGGGAAGAACGATGACCCCGTTATCATAGAGGATCTCATCTGCAGCCGGGGTGGTGGGTCCGTTTGCCAGTTCACATAGAATTTTGCAACGAAGCTTGTCTGCGTTTTTTTCTGTAATCACATTTTCAAGGGCCGAAGGGAATAATACCGTCACCTCAAGTTCCAGCAACTCTTCATTGGAAATTTCATCGGCACCCGGATACCCTTTCAGCACTCCGTTGTTCAATTTATAATCCACAAGGTCCTTTGCTGCAATTCCTTCGGGGTTGTAAACACCCCCTTTGGAATCCGAGGCAGCCACGAGTTTCAATCCCAGAATTTCTTCACCGAGTCGAGAAGCATATTGGCCGGCATTTCCGAAACCTTGTACGGCCATGGTGTTGCCCTGAAGTTCAATTCCCTGAACCTGAGCGGCTTCCCGGGTCACATAGATACCGCCTCTGGCAGTGGCATCCCCCCGTCCCTGGGAACCTCCCAGAGGAAGCGGTTTCCCGGTGATAACTCCCGGATGTTTTTCCCCCACCAGGGTTTCGTATTCATCCATCATCCAAGCCATAATCTGGGGTGTGGTATAGACATCGGGCGCCGGCACATCTTTGGTTACACCGAGTGTCCGTGCGATGGCACGGATGTAGGCACGGGCAAGGCGTTCCTTTTCAGTTTCCGATAGCTCTTTGGGGTTGCAAATGATTCCCCCCTTCCCCCCTCCCAGGGGGATGTCGACCACCGAAGTTTTCCAGGTCATCCATGCTGCCAGTGCACGTACGGTGTCAACAGTCTCGTCCGGATGCCATCGGATACCGCCCTTGGCCGGCCCCCGTGCGGTGTTGTAGGCGATTCTGAATGCATGAAAGACTCTCGTTAAACCGTCATCCATTTTTACCGGAAGGGTGACTTTCAATTCCTGCATGGGCCAACGAAGCAATTCGTGCATAGCAGGGTCCAAACCAAGCCGCTGTGCAGCGTCATCGAGTTGCTGCTGGGCAATCTTAAAGGGATTAAGGGCATCTTCCATAACACGCTCCTTTCCACGGGTCATCGTTTGTTTGTCATGGGTTATTCGCGACGTGCCAATCATTATATATAACAATACAACATCTATTATATCAAGCGCTTTATGTTAACCAAAGGGGTGGGGATCGGAAACGCATTATTTTTTAATTGACCGTCCGCTTGTCGAAGCAAGGCGGAGATTCCGGATGCGAGGCGATGGGGATTTTCATAAAACATTGGAACTAACAATTCCATACAATGTGTGCTATGGTTCCGGGATCGATAACTTGGTCCGTATGAAAGGAAATTTGTTAATAATGAAAAAATCGATCGTTTTAATCGGAATGTTACTGTGTATGTTAACCGCCGGTATCGGATGGACCAGCGAAAAAAAACAGAAGGAAAATACCGTGTGCGTCATTCAAACAACCCTCGGCGATATCGAGGTGGAACTTTTCCAGAGGGAGACCCCCAATACAGTCGCCAACTTTATCGGACTGGCCGAGGGCACCAAGGAATTTAGAGATGCTAAAACCGGCAACCAGACAAAACGCCCCTATTACGACGGGCAAAATTTTCATCGGGTGATCAAGGATTTCATGATCCAAGGCGGCTGTCCGATGGGTAACGGACAAGGTGGGCCGGGCTATACGTTTGCGGACGAAATAGACGCCAAAGCCATGGATCTGGACAAGATAAAAGCCTTTGACCCGAAGAAGGGGCCACACCCTTTCTTGATGATCCAGACCCAGGAGCAATTCCAGAAAAACGTTGTTATGCCCGTGTTTCGAGCCATGAATATCAAATCTCAGGAAGATCTCGATCAAAGAAAAGAAGAATTTCAAGCCAGACTCGGCAACCTGACCCTCAAAGAGGCTTACGAAAATATAGGCTATGTCTATTCCGATATCGGATCCGCCCATCCGCCGGTCCGCGGTTCCCTGGCCATGGCCAATGGAGGACCCAATACCAACGGATCGCAATTCTTCATCAATCTGGTGGATACGGACTGGTTGACCGGCAAACATACCGTGTTCGGCAGAGTGGTAAAAGGAATGAGTGTGGTCAATAAGATCGGGGCAGTCAAGGTGGATTCCGGAAGCAAGCCGGTTGAAGATGTGAAAATTATTTCTATTCGCCGGAAGGCTTCGCAATAGGACTCATGTCAGAATCAAGCCGAAATCCGATTCGCATTTTAGAAATTATTTTGGATTATACTATCAATGAATATGTATATTGATGCACAGGATATTTGTTGTGGGAATTGAAATTTTAAACATTTCTTTTTTGATTTCGGCCTGGCCGAACCGGGAGTGTTAACATGGGTTTTTGCCTTATGGAAGGTAATGAAGCGATGGCCTGGGGGGCTGTCGATTCAGGATGCCGTTTCTTCGCCGGATACCCCATTACGCCGGCCACAACCATCTTTAATGCCCTGCTCAAGCTTCTGCCGCCTTTGGGCGGCATCTGCCTTCAGGGGGAAGATGAGATTGCCTCGATCGGTTACTGTCTGGGGGCCTCCATGGGGGGATTGAAGGTTATGACCGCCACGTCAGGGCCGGGGATCAGCCTCTATAGCGAACATATTTCCTTTGCCATCGGAAGCGAGATCCCCATTGTCATTGTGGATGTTCAGAGGCTCGGTCCATCCACCGGTTCAGCCACCCGGGGTGCTGACGGCGACATTCAGTTCCTGCGCTGGGGGAACAGTGGAGGACTGCCTGTAATTGTTCTGGCACCTGTGGATGTCAAAGACTGTTATTCTCTGACCGTCGAGGCTTTTAATCTTGCTGAAGAATTCAGATGTCCGGTATTCATTGCGTCCAACAAAGAGATCGCCATGACCCGCGAAAATATCGATATGGATGCTTTTGGGATACCCAGGATAATCGATCGCTCATCACCCCCTCCTGGACGACCTTTTATCCCTTTTGAGGTGCCTTCGGACAGCAGGACGCCGTATTTTTTACCCATCGGCGGCCGGACCATCGTCCGCCAGACGTCTTCTACCCACGGTCCTGACGGGTACATCACCACCGATTCCGATGAAATTGCCGGGATCCAGGACAGACTCAACACCAAGCTTCTTTCAGCGGTTGCAGAATTCAGTTTCCACGAGTCGTTTCCGGAAGAAGATGCCGATACGCTTCTTTTGGCCTATGGGATTACCGGCCGTGCCGGGCGTGATGCATATAACGCTTTAAAAAAATCCGGCAAACCGGTTTCGCTCCTCATTTTAAAAACGCTCTGGCCGGTGCCGGAGGAATTGATTCGGGAAAAAGCCGGCCCTGTAAATCGTGTGGTGGTGGTGGAGATGAATCTCGGCCAGTATGTTAGAGAAATCGAGCGAATCCTGCCGGATAAAAAAATCGATTTTCTGGGACGAATGGACGGAAAGCTGATAACCCCGCGGCAGATCGAGGAGGTTGTATTCGATGTCTAGTTTGCTGAATACCAGCAGGCCACCGGTTTTCTGCCCGGGTTGTTCCCACGATCGGATTACCCATGCCCTTGACAAGGCTTTTTTGAATTTGGGCTTTCAAGGCGAAGATGTTGTGATCGTCACCGACATCGGGTGTTCCGGACTTTTTGATACCTTCTTTAACACCCACGCATTTCACGGTCTTCACGGCAGGGCGCTGACGTATGCGACCGGTCTCAAGATGGCCCATCCTGAACTGAACGTCATTGTTACCATGGGTGACGGCGGGCTGGGTATCGGCGGTGCCCATATCCTTTCCGCATGCCGGCGTAACCTCGACTTGACCCTGCTGGTTTTAAACAACTTCAATTTCGGTATGACCGGTGGCCAGTTTTCAGCAACAACGCCGTTGAACGCCCTGGTGGGGTCCGGTTTTCTTAACCGCATGGAACGCCCCATAGATGTATGTCAGGTGGCATCTTCAGCCGGAGCGCCTTATGCCAAACGCTTTTCGAGTTATGCAAAAAACCTTGTGGAAGAAATGGAAAATGCCATCCGCTTCGAAGGTTTTTCTATCCTTGACATCTGGGGGATATGCCCGGGTCGTTATACCAAACGCAACAGACTTACGCCGAAGACCATCGAAGACACCCTGGCCAAAATGCCGTCCATGAAGAATCCGGTACCTGAAAACCTCAGAAAAGAATACGGCCGTCACTACAGAGAGCTGGCTGCCCACCAGAAGCCGGTTCAGCGGCCCACAACAATAGAGAGACAATTCACCCCCCCTGAGGCCGGCAGAAAAGAAGTCATCATCTTGGGCAGTGCCGGGCAGCGGATCATAACGGCCGGTGAAATCCTATGCCTGGCGGGTCTTGCAGCCGGACTTCAAACAACCCAGAAAAACGAGTACAACATTACGGTGCTCAGAGGGCATTCCATCACCGAGGTCATTTTATCTCCGGAAGAAATCGGCTACACGGGCATAGAGCGTCCGGACGTTGTCTTGGCGCTGAGCCAGGATGGGGTAGAACGCCGAAGACATATTTTTGAAAATCTGGACGACCAGAGCCTGATCATCCTGGGCAAAGAGATTGACCTGCCGCCCTGTAATGCCGAGGTGCACCCGATCGACTTTAAAGCCCTGAAGATTAAACCCCATGACCGCGCCCTGGCTTCACTGGGAATCCTGGCAAAACTCAGCCGGATCATCCATCCGGATATGCTGGAGTCTGCCATTAAATACAAGTTCAGGAGTGCCGTTCTGGCCTCTGCACAGGATATGGTTGAGCGGGCTAAGATCGGCTGAATTGCAGACAGTATCTAATAATCTATAAATCGGCATGTTGGAAAACCATCCAGTATTTAATTTGGATTCGGCTTCTTGTGGTTCCGATCGTTGAGGGTTCAGGCAATCTTTGGCCACACGAATTCGAGCAAATCTTTAAATATTGTTTTTCATTCCTCCAATAAGCAACTCAAACTTAACGCCTTGTTCTCACAAATTATTCTTCCTAATAACGCATTTTATCTACGCATATTGTACTAAATAAATCTGTCTTGTATTTTGCTGGAAACATGGTATTTGATTCCCTGAGATTCTACCCAGCGAGCTGTTTCAGTTAAGAAAGGATTATGGGAAATGGGAATCGTCATATCGGATCAGATCTTAAACGAGACAAAAAAATGTACACGGGAGTTCTCCTGCCTTAAAACCGGTCGAGATAAAGAGCAAAAGAATTGCGAGGTGTTGGATGCAAACGGGAAAAATGTGCTGTTCCTGAAAACGAAAAGGATTTTTGATTGTCCCTATCAGGTTTCATTTGGTGAAAGTTTAATTTGCACGTGTCCCACTCGCTTTGCAATCCACGAAAAATACGGAAAATAAAGGTTTTTCCAAAGGCATATCCCATCTGTTAAGATCGTCCTTTCACGTGATGTTTACATCCATTGTTCTGTCCTGTGAGATCGAGTAAGGGACAGGACAAATTTAAGTTGCTGCGTTCCGGGTACGTTTTCCCTATGCTTCCGAGCCGGACCGGTCTTAAATCGCGACCCAATGCCATTCCACGCGTGATTGCAATTCCGATTGCCAATCTTAGCCGGCAAAAAACTCTGCAAAAATTCAATGTCCTCGCTACCCCCGAAGGGTGCTGAGGGAATGTCTCCGCTGCTGCAGTTCAGGTATGGTTTGGTGTTGACATTTTGTCTTGATTTCGTTAACCATTTCAAATTTGAAGGTTAACAAAAAAATGGGCAGCCCGTGAAAAGTAATATTCTTAACATACTGAGAGATGAAAAAAATGTAGTTTCCGGAGAGATTCTCAGTGATCGGCTTGGAGTTTCAAGGGTTTCCATATGGAAGCATATCAAAAAGCTCCAGGAAATTGGATACCCTATCGAAGCAACATCCAAGGGCTATTGTCTGATAAGTGCGCCGGACGTCCTTTATCCATGGGAATTCGGGAACAGAGAATCAAAAATCCACTATTTTGATGCAGTCGATTCCACCATGGATGTTGCCAGAGGACTTGCAAGGAACAACTGCCCCCACTTTACGGTGGTCATTGCCGGACGGCAGACCAAAGGGAGGGGCCGCTTGAAAAGGACCTGGCTCTCATCGGAAGGCGGGCTCTATTTTACAATGATACTCAGGCCGAAAATACCGCCGGTCCTCAGTTCACGGGTCAACTTTGCGGCCTCTATGATTTTGGTCCGGACCTTGCGTAAAATGTTTGAGATTGATGCCATGGTAAAATGGCCCAACGATATTCTGATAGACGGCAGGAAGGTTTCAGGACTTCTATCTGAGATGGAGGCTGAAACCGATATGGTACGGTTTGTCAATGTCGGAGTGGGCATCAATGTCAATAATGATCCCACCGCTGGCGAGCCCATGGCAATATCGTTAAAAAAAATTCTTGGAAGAACGATTCCACGGAAAGCGCTGTTATCCGAGTTTCTTGATCGTTTTGAAAACCGACTTAACAATGGGGCTTTGGAAAATGTGGTTTCCGAATGGAAGGAATATGCAGAGACGCTGAACCGGCACGTCAGGATCGTGACCCACCGTGAAATATCAGAAGGCCTTGCCATTGATGTGGACAAGGACGGAGCACTCATATTGAAACTTGCGGACGGGTCGCTTAAAAAAATCATCCATGGCGATTGTTTTCATAAAGACAAAAGATGATGGGTGATCGATGAGAAAGGAATATTGATCATGGGTCCTTCCACATCCCTTCGCATGACGGTATATGCTTCACTTCTGGCGGCCCTGATTGCAGCAGGTGCTTACCTGGCACTGCCCATCGGTCCGGTGCCGATTGTTCTGCAGAATCTTTTTGTATTTCTTTCGGGCCTTTTATTGGGGCCCAGGTGGGGGGTTGCAAGTGTCGGGGTGTATCTGATGGCCGGTGCTCTGGGACTTCCCGTGTTTGCCGGCGGTGTCGGCGGCATCGGGCGTTTTGCAGGACCCACCGGCGGGTATCTTCTGGGGTATCTTCCGGCGGTCTATGTGATTGGATGGATTTCGAAAAAATCGAAAGGGCGTGCGGCTGTGGATGTGCTTGCCATGGTCTGCGGCAGTATCATTATATACACCTGTGGCGTATCCTGGCTGAAAATATTGTCCGGTATGACACTGGTGAAAACACTGGTTGTGGGAATGTATCCGTTTATCCTGGGCGATGTCATTAAAATTGCTGCAGCGGTTCCCATAGCCAAAGCATTAAGGCCGATAATCAGCACATCCACTGAGCCGAAACAACCTACGGACACCTATGAAAATCATTGAAATAGAAAATCTCAGCCATCGATTTGCAGACGGCACCCATGGGTTGAAAAATATAAACCTAACCATTGAGGAAGGGACGTTTGTCGTTATCGCCGGACAGAACGGATCCGGAAAAACAACCCTTTTAAGACACCTGAACGGTCTTCTTCTGCCCACCACCGGAACGGTTCGGGTGGCGGGAATTCCGGTGCCGGAGAACCTGATAAGCGCCAGGCAGATGGTGGGAATGGTATTCCAGGATGCCGACAGTCAGATCGTCGGTGAAACGGTCTCTGATGATGTGGCATTTGGACCGGAAAACCTTTGTCTGGACATGCGGGAGGTAAAAAGACGGGTGTTTCGGGCACTGGAACTTGTGAACCTTCTCGATTTAAAAAATCAGAGGCCCCATCTGCTGTCAGGCGGAGAAAAGCGACGGCTTGCCATCGCCGGTATTCTGGCCATGGAACCCAAAGTGCTGGTTTTTGACGAACCGTTTTCCAGCCTGGACTACCCGGGTATAAAACAGGTTTTAAGGCAGATCATCTCTCTGCACCAAGCCGGCCATACGATTCTGGTGGCCGCCCACGATCTGGAAAAGGTCATTGCCCATACCGATCGTCTGGTCATCATGAACCACGGAAAAGTGGTAAAAGACGGGTCGCCCGATCGATTGATCGGAGAACTTGAAGCCTTTGGCATCAGACAGCCGTGTGCCTACCGGTTGGGGGGTGAGGTTCAATCATGGCTGAATTGACCGTTTTCGGTTTTCGTCAGGGAACTTCTCTTCTACATCGACTGGATGTTCGATTTAAACTCATATTCCTGGTTCTCATCAGCCTTTCAAGTCTTAAAGCACAGGTTGCGGGGCTTTCTCTTTTAACGCTGATCCTGGTGGTTGCACTCATTAATGTCCGGGTGTCTTTGGGATCCATTTTAAGAGATCTTCGCTATGCTTCGGTCCTCCTAATATTTATTTTCGTGGCACGGGCATTGTCCACGTCAGGATCGGTGCTTGTTGAATTCAAGATCATCTCCGTTACCCGGGAAGGGCTCTATGAGGGTGCCCTGGTCTGCTGGCGGCTTGTGATTGTTATCATGGCCGGATTGACATTTGTTTTAACCACGCGGCCGTCGGAAATCAAAGCCGCAGTGGCGTGGATGCTGCGTCCTTTTCCGTTTGTTCCGGCCAAACGGATCGCCACCATGATGAGCCTGATCGTGCGGTTTATGCCGGTTATTTTCCAGCAGGCAAAGGAGACCTTGGATGCCCAGCGGGCAAGGGGGGTGGAAAACAGGAAAAATCCGGTGTATCGATTGGTAAAGCTGGGGATCCCGATCCTGCGCCGAACATTTGAACGGGCCGATAAACTGGCCCTTGCCATGGAGGCCAGGTGTTATTCTGAAAACAGAACGGACCCGCGACTTGCTTCAGGGATAAAGGACTGGATAGTTTTTTTTGCCGTTGTTTTCCTGTGTTCGATCACCATAATGTAAATTCGGGTGTCAGCGGGGTTGAAAAATTAAAATTTGATATTATTTTTATTGACAATCGCAAGTTCTAAAGGTAGAAATCTAAGTTTACAAGGGCCGTTAACTCAGTCGGTAGAGTATCTGCCTTTTAAGCAGAGAGTCGCTGGTTCGAGCCCAGCACGGCCCACCATATGCGTCCCCATCGTCTAGCCAGGTCCAGGACACCGGCCTTTCACGCCGGCAGCAGGGGTTCAAATCCCCTTGGGGACGCCAGTAAATACAGGAGGTTACGTAACTTCCTTTTTTTATATGACCTTCGGATACAAAATCCGGATACAAAATGCCTTTGGAGCTATCCCTCTGAAGGCATTTTTTTTGGATACTGGATAACCTCGGCAGGCCCCCTCAATCCTTCCTCAAGAGCCTTCCTTGTATGTTCCAGTCCTAATGATTTTAAATAC